>NZ_JBNNXT010000001.1:0-458416 GCF_052873815.1 Photobacterium sp. DNB23_23_1
TATCCACGTTCAGTGCTCTATATTCCTAGCCGATATCCATTGAGATATAAGCGCTAGTGCTTAACCGAATGGCATTAATCCGCTGGATGGCTTTTATCTATTTAGTGCCGCGATTAATTATTCGGTTTCAGGTTCTGCATCCGCAGAATTATCGACATTCAGTACCAATCCGCCAGCAAAATCATCCGTTGCAACAACGGAATACACACCGCCATCTTCAACCATGGCTGTCGCTGCCACGGCTGGGGTGAAAGTATCATCACCTTGTAATATCACTGCCAGCATATAAGTACCAGCGGGCACGTTAAGTACTGCACTTTCGGTAAAATCGACACCTTCAAGGACAACCGTTGATTCACTGAACACACCGTCAGCAGACGCATGAATATCAACGAGCCCCAAACCGCCTGCGGTTGGGCTGGCATGGACAACACGTACCTTGGCATAGGTCGCAACCGAACGAAGATCTTCTTCAATAACCACAGGCTCAATGGTTTCATCAGTCACGCTGCTTAGTTTACCCATGGCGTAAATGCTAGTTGCACTGCCGGCAGTGAATTCCAATCCCGGAGCGTCGATAACAATCAGGGTATTATCAGATGAGGCAGCGACACCAAGATCATAACTTCCTGCATCGACATCCAAACTGCGAAACTCTTTGAATTCGATGTTAGTTAAACCATCAACCGGTGAACCTGAGGCCAATACATCGACAGCTGGTGCATCATCAACAGCATGTACGACTCTCACTGTGGCTTTTTCTCCGGTGTTACGCAATACAGCAACGCCTTCACCATCAGCGACCAGTAGATTTACCGGTGATATCGCACCACCACCTACATTCGGGACCGCGGAGATCATCAAATCACTACCACCAGCTAAATCCAGTTCACCACTATCAAAAGCAACGTCTTTAGAGCCTTCTACAGTGACACGAATTCGATACGTACCAGACGGAATCGTCACAGGTAATATGTCACTGTCGATGGCGAAGCCCAATCCGGGCACAGCCGGGTCTGCATCAGTGATCGCCTCGTCGGTGGTAAGGTAGATATCAACGGGGGGCACATCAGGATGGGCATGCAGTACATCTAAACGGACCTCGTCACCTGTAGGGGCAATATCTTCTCGACTGAGAACGACTGGCGCGATATCTGCTGTCTGACCTACAGCAAACACGTCGTATTGCATGTCCGGTGCGAAATCGAGATTCTCATTGATCACTTCCAGGGTGTCTTCGCCAGTGAGCAAGGCTTCAACAGCAACCTCGTAAGTACCGCTGTCTATAGACAATAACCCGCTGGCGACTTGATAGTCGACCATCTCCAAGCCTTCAACCGTTTTTCCATTGAGGTTGATGGCAACCAGTGGTGCATCGCTACTGGCATGGGTGACACGCAACTTGGATGTTGCTGTTGTTGTGTCGTCGTCATCATTGTCTAAACAGCCAACGAGTGCAAATGCAGAAATTACAGCGAGTGTTAGTGGCTTGGCATTCATCAGATCGTTCCTCAACGTTTGTCTGTGCCGTTTGATACGCATGCCTTGCTTTTGACCGATCAAAAAAATAAATCTCACTTTTGAGACTTTCTCGCTGCCGTCGAAAAACCGTAGTCATCCAAACGCAATTTCACCGCGTAGATATTAAAAAAGGAGATTGCATAGTGTCGCTAACCCGTAATGAACATAAACGTTTACCCTTTCTAAAGTGCACAAAACACTTTATGCCAATGGGTAACGGTAATATCTGTGGTACCGGATACACCTTCACCCACACGGTATCTGACGGCCTGCGAGCAGGTGGATTATGGTTAGTGATGCAAGATGATTCAGGGCAAGCTGCCACCAACAACGGCGACATTATCATGTTCGCTGCAATTGAAGATGTTGATTGGCTCAGCGAGAGTCAAATTAAACTGAAGCTGACCATCGAGCACTGGGGCAGGGTCACATCCCCAGAAACTAAGCACCAAAAATTAGAAGGGCAGCTTTACCCACTATGGCAAAACAGCTATCTCCCCATGGATGACATTCTGGTGGTTCGCCTGATTGAATGCACCCACCAATTTCATCCAGCTGAACGTCATTATCCGAATAGGCTTGCACATGAGCCTGCATTTTCAGTCGCACACGTTGCGGGCTCCGACCATCAACTCAACACTAATTGGGTGTGCTGGCGTTGGTTGGAAATACTCCCTATCTCTTTAGACAAAAAACAGCGGCTGCTTAAATCCCCAGATGCTCGACTGTGTATCAGGTATCTGAAAAGAATCATTCGACAAAGTGATCGCTTCAATTAGTTTTGGCGTTTATTGCAAACAGACATATGCTTGCAGATAAGGTTATGATGAGAACACATGCAGTAATGCAGTCCGGGATCAGCAAGGAATCTATGATCAACGATGAAGCGCCTGCCATTGATGTGGCACAGCTACTGAACAATATTGCCGATACCCGCTGTCGTCGCAGCTACGAGCAGCTGTTTACCTCTGTCGCCCCGAAATTGCTTAACTTCTCCCGCAAGCAATTACGTGATGAGTCGATGGCGATGGAAATTGTCCAGGAAACCATGCTCAAGATCTGGCTTAAAGCTCACCTCTATGACGGATCTAAAGGAGCGGCTCTGACTTGGATTTACTCTGTTGCAAGGAATGTTAAATTCGATTTACTCCGAAAATCAAAGCATCAGCAAGACTGGGTACAAGGTGACGATCTCTGGCCAATCCTCCATGAGGAGTTGGATGATGACAAGCTTCCTAATGAGTTTCATGCCATTGTCAGTCACGAGCTTGAGAATGCCATTGCTGCTTTACCTCCAGCCCAAGCCGAGGTTGTAAGAATGGTCTGTATGCAAGGCGCATCACACCAAGATGTGGCCGATGCCCTTGATGTGCCACTCGGCACAGTAAAAAGCCGATTACGTCTTGCCCTGCAAAAAATGAAGGAGGCCCTAGATGGCTAACATTCGATTCCATCCCAACCATGACCTCCTCAGTCACTACGCCTGTGGTGAATTAGAATCGGCATCAAGCATCATGATCAGCGCTCACCTGGATCTTTGCCCGCATTGCCGTCAGAAACTGGCGTCCATCGAAGCCGAACAAGCCAGTGAGCTAGAGAAAAGCGAGCCCGCAGCGTTATCCCCGTCACTGAATGCGATGATGATGGAAATCATGGCCCAAGATTGTGTTGATATACCGGTACTCGATGAGGCTCCAGCCAGCCAATTGGCACTCGAAGATAAAGCATACCCGCTTCCATCTATCTTACAGCGACATAATGACAAGATAGGTCCTTGGTCTCGCCTACCGGGCAATATCAAACGGGCTCAAGTGGACGTCAGCGGTGACAGTCAAATGAATTTCATCTACATGGATTCTGACAGTGCATTGCCAGAGCACACCCATCAGGGCCAAGAGATCACCCTGGTCCTTGCTGGTGAGTTCTACGATGAAAATGGTACCTATCAACCAGGTGATTTCATTGTACAAACTGAAAAGCACAAACATTTACCACGTACCCGAGATGGACAGGATTGTTTGTGCCTGACCTTATTAAATGCACCACTGCATTTCACTTCAGGTCTAGCAACTCTGCTCAACCCATTCAGCCAGCTGTTCTTCCGTCGTTAAACCCAATAACAGCAGAATTAAAAAACCCCGTTGTGCACAACACACAACGGGGTTTTTTCTTTACTCTAACTATGACGTTAAGCGTTTACAGGTTGTTTAACGTTATAGAACAAGGCAAACAATACCGGTACCACAATCAGGGTCAGGATAGTAGCAAAGCCAAGGCCTGCCATAATAGTAATCGCCAACGAGTTAAAGAAGGCATCAAATACCAACGGGATCATACCCAGAATTGTCGTCAATGCCGCCATGCTCACCGGACGTACACGGCTGATGGCACTATCAACAATCGCATCATATGGCACCTTGCCCGACTCCAGTTCGATATTGATTTGATCCAGCAATACGATACCGTTTTTCAATATCATGCCACTCAAACTCAATAAACCAAGCAACGCTGTAAAGCTAAACGGAATATTGGTCGCCAACAAGCCAAAAGCCACACCAATAATCGACAGCGGAACCGTCGCCCAGATCACCAGTGGTTTCTTCACCGAGTTGAACAGGAAGATAGTGATAACGAACATGAACAGGTAGCCCATCGGCATCGAGCCCATCATGGCTTCCTGCGCATCTTTAGACGATTCATACTCACCACCCCATTCGATGTTATAACCAACAGGTAGCGGCAGCGCTTCCACCTGTGGACGAATACGGTTAAACAAGGTTACCGCCGTCTCGTCTCCCAGCACATCGTGGTCTGCCAGCACCGTCAGGGTACGCTTACGATCACGGCGCTGAATAAGCGGCTCAGACCAGCCGAGATCAACACCATCAATCACCTGCTCAATCGGCACGTAGGCCTGCTGAACCGGGCTCCAAAGCTGGAGGTTCTGCAGGGTGTTGTAATCAACACGTTCTGACTCCGGCAGGCGGGTGATGATCGGCAGCATATGGGTACCATCGCGCAGTAGGCCAATGGTGTTACCGCCGTAGGCCATCTGCAGGGTATTGGACAGATCTTCTTTCGATATCCCCAAACGTCGCGCCTTGGTCTCATTGAACTGCGGCACTAGCTCCTTGGTACGCTCACGCCAGTCATGGCGAACGTTTCGAGCGCCTGAATCTTGCAACAAAACATCTTCGACCTGCAGCGCAATATCACGCAGGGTTTGCGGATCTGGACCGATGATCCGCGCTTCGATTTTCGATGCTGGCGATGGTCCAAATTCCATTAGCTTGAATTGGAATGTCGGTTGGTCAAACTCGGTTGGCAAACCAGCATCAAGCTTGTGCAGCAAATCAAACATATTGTCGCGGCTGGTGGTACGGACCTGTAGCTGGGCGTAAGACTCGTAGCTTTTCTCCGGCTGGTAAGTCAGCATGAATCGCTGCATACCCTGACCGACAGATGTCGTCACGAACGCCACCCCCTCTTGGCCTCGGATATACTCCTCAACCTTTTCGGTCTGCGCCATGGTCTCGCGTATATCGGTCCCTTCCGGCATCCACATATCGACATAGAACATCGGTGTGTTCGACGGCGGAAAGAATGACTGCTTCACCTGGCCGAACGCGATCACAGCGGTTACCAGCAGCGCAACCATGCTGGCCATGGTCAACCAACGGAATCGCAAAGCGAATCTCAGCAAAGCACCAAAGACAGTAAACAGCACGCCTTTGTAGGGGTCTTCATCATCTTGCTGGTTTTTATCTTCCTCTTTGAGCAGTAGATCTGCCAAGAATGGTGTCAGTGTCAGTGCGGTGATCCAGCTTAGGAATAGCGAGTAACACAGCACCCAGAACAACGACCCCATGAATTCACCGGTGGCATCCGACGACAAACCGATCGGCGCAAACGCCGTGATGGCAATTACCGTTGCGCCGAGTAGCGGCCATTGGGTCTGCTTGGCAATATCTGCCGCTGCCTGCACCTTGGTACGGCCTTTCTTCAAACCCACCAAAATCCCTTCAACTACCACGATGGCATTATCCACCAGCATACCCAGGGCAATGATCAGGGCACCGAGCGAGATACGGTGCAGCTCAACATCATTGAGCTTCATCATGATAAAGGTGCCGAATACCGTCAGTAGCAGTACCAAGCCGATGATCACACCACTGCGCAGCCCCATGGCAAACAGCAGTACCACAATAACAATCGCGACTGCCTGACCTAGGCTCACCACAAAGTCTTGCACCGACTTGTCCACTTCCTGTGCTTGGTTATAGAAGTAGTTCAACTCGACACCGGCTGGCTTGATGTTTTCCAGCTCTGCCAAACGGGCATCAAGGTGTTTACCTACTTCTACCACGTTGACACCAGACGCAAAAGAAAGACCCAGGTTTATCGCAGGCTGGCCATTATAGGTCACAATATTGCCCGGTTTTTCCTGCTCGCCACGAGAAACGGTGGCAACATCTTTCAAGCGGATCAGATTGCCAGTATCACGGCCGTGTATAACTAGGTTTTCCAGCGACTCAACACTGTTCATTTCACCGTTAGGACGGATGATCAGGTTCTGGCCATTAATCATTATCTCACCAGACGCCGTCACACTGTTCTGTTGATTCAACAAGCCAACCACAGTATTCATGTCCAGGTTCAATGCCGCCATACGCTCGACTGAAATCTCAACAAAAATCTGCTCTTGCTGATCACCGGCCAGACTGACTTTGCCAACACCGTCGACCAATTCCAATTCACGGGTCAGGTAATCGGCATATTGCTTCAGTTCAACATAGGAATAGCCGTCACCGGTCAACATGATCATCACACCATACACGTCACCAAAGTCATCGATGATCTGCAATGAGCTAATACCCGATGGTAAGGTCGGACGCAAATCATTGACCTTACGACGCATCTCATCCCAGATTTGTGGCAATTCATCCGGGCCGTAAGTCATCTCCATACTCACCATTATCTGGGTCATCCCAGCCGACGAGGTCGAAGTGACTTTATCGATATACGGCAACTGACGCACCGCTTTCTCCAGCGGGTAGGTGAGCTCTTCTTCAACCTCAGTCGTGGTGGCACCCGGATAGGTGGCAACAATCATGGCATCCTTGATGGTGAACGCCGGATCTTCCAGCCTCCCCAAGTCCAAAAATGAGGTAACGCCTCCCACGGCTAGAATAATAATGAACAGCCAGCTAATGACTTTATTTTTTATTGAATACTCAGCAATATTCACTGTATTGCTCCCATAGTGGCTAGTGCCATAGTCAATCCCCAATCTTGTGCACCAAGCTCGACAGATGTCATTGCAACGGGCTTGGCCTGAATTGATAATTCTAAATACTGCATGCCTTCTTCAATCAGCTTCCCTGCCATCAACTGACCCAGCTCAGTAAAAAAAGCAAGACCGGCCAATGTGATCACAAGCCAAACGATCCAGCGAATGAGGGGTTGGCGAACAATAGGCATGCTCAACTTCACAGGGCTTGCGCCTCTGTGGTCGCTTTTTCTAACAAGATCACGTCCATCCCATCGCGTAATTTACGCAAGCTCGATGTCACCAAACGATCCCCCTCGTTAATACCGCTGCTCACGATGGCACCGTGGTTATTGAGCTGGCCAATCCCCACTTCCATCTTGAAAGCCTGGTTATCCTCAATCTTCCAAACAAAAAACTGGCCATCTTCGCGACCCGCTTCAATTGCGGTCATAGGAAGCTGGTAGCCTTGCAGGGTACTCAGGCCAGCTGCGGCCATATCAACACGCAATGACACACTGGTGCCCGGTAAAATGGCAGGGGTGCGCTGAGGCATTTCAAACCACATACGGTAGGTCTGACTTTGGGGCTCCAGCTCACTGGTGTGCTCAAGATAGTTCACCGGATAGGTTTGCGACTCCGTCCCGAAACGTGCCATTGGCTGGTAATTACGGTTCGTTTGCAGCGGGTTAAGCATGGCCAATACGTTATCGGACACGGCAATATTGATATAAAGCAGATCATCTTGGTACAGGCTGACAACGGCTTCTCCCGGAGACACTGCCTCATAGGACTCTTTCGGCACATCGGCTACCACACCGTTGAACGGTGCCACCAAACGGGTGTAGCCCAAACGTCGTTCAGCCGAATCAAAATTCACTTTTGCCAACTTGTGGTTAGCAGATAATTCATCAAGCTCAGCTTTGGATACCATTTTTCGCTCGAACAACTCACGGCCACGCTTCAGCTGCTTGGTAGCTAGCTGAAACTGCACCTGCGCATCATTGCGCTGCTGCTCAAACTTATCAGCATCCAGTTCAGCCAGTAACTGGCCTTTCTTGACCTGTTGGCCTGATTTAACCAACACACGCTGCAGCTCTCCCTCAACACGGAAAGCTAGCGGGGTGTTTTCAGCCGCTTCAACCTGTCCCTTAAAAGAGCGGAACTGGCTGGTAACCGGTTTATCAACCATCAGAGACGAAACAGCAAGGGGAGCGTTTTCCTGTTGCTGTGGCGGCTCTTGGCAACCAGCCAGCACCAACATCGAAAGTGCAGCTAGTGACATCTTCTTCAACATATTAGATACCACCCTCGCGTTCCCAAGCGCGTACTTGCTGCCCGGGTAACAAATCTTTCGCTCCGGCGATCACCACCATGGCACCCGGTGTCAATCCTGACGTCACCTCACCCTTATCGTTCAGAACGACTTCCAAGGCATCGACAACACCTGTCGCAGGATCAAACTGCCACAGTGTCCCCTGGCCATTTAGCTTCTCAACCCACGCACCTTCTGGCAGGCGCAACACGGTTGCCAGTTCAGGTTTGGCAAAGTGCACTTGACCTGTCATGCCTGATAACAGGTTCATGGCTTCAGGACGAGAAAGAGTCACTTTCGCGGTATAGCTGTTGGTATCGGCATCTGGCTTGGTAGAAAGCTCTTTGAACTGGGCTTGGATCTGCTGGGCTGGCTGGTTATCCATTTCAACCCACACCGCGGTACTGCGGATAGACGATAAGCTCGACTGTTTCACAAACGGTACCGGCAAGCTGAAACTGACATCCATCTCATCCACATTCTGGATATTCATCACCGGCTGGTTAGCACCAACGAACTGATTCTGGTTAACAAATTTCAGCGAAACGACACCGTTGAAAGGGGCTTTAATCAAGGTATGTTCAACATCGGTCTTCGCTTGCTCAAGGTTAGCAGCCGCCGCTTTGTAAGCCGTCTCGCGCTGGTCAAACTGATCAGTACTGATCAGCTTCTTGCCGTATAACTGTTTGGCGCGCTGAAACTGGCTTTGTGCCAGTTCAAACTCTGCCATCTTGGCATCAAAAGCCAACCGATAATCCTGATCATCCAAAACTGCCAGTACCTGACCACGCTCAACACGCTGGCCAACCCTTACAGACAGTTTTTCAATTTCTCCTGGCACCAGGAATGAAAGCTGAGCGCGTTGCGTAGCTTCCAGCTTTCCAGGAAAGGCATTGCTCGCCTGATTTGCTGGGACTGGAATTTCCAACAATTTCACAGGCTTGACAACCTCTTGAGTTATTTCGGAGTTGGCTTGGTTACATCCGGCTAGGATGCTTCCCAGCAACACCAACGTTGCCACCCTGACAAATGGGGTGGACGTAATGGACGTTCCTTTCACAGGCGATTCTCTCTGAATTTTATATTACACACCCGTGCAGTATAGGTTGATCTTGCCGTAGATCAAATATATTTTACAGGTGGACAATAAATGTTTTTGTAGACACACAGATGACGCATTCGCGTTTTTTTGGTAAAAATGGCATGGGCTATGAAACTGATATAATGATGACAGAGAGAAAACAGGGCCGTCGCAGCGCACAGGCCGCCGAAGAAACCAAGCTGCTAATCATCAAGACCGCCGCAGAAATGTTTTGCGAGTTAGGTTACGAAAGGGTGTCACTGAGAAACATCAGCGAGCGCGCAGGTGTGTCGCACAGTTTGATCCGCCACCATTTCGGCAGTAAGGAAAAAATCTGGCACAGTATCAGTGACTGCCTGCAGGTTTACTTTCTGGGCTACATGTACAAGCTACTGGATGAAATACCTTCCGAGCTACCGAGCAACATTATTCTCTATCGCTTTATTACCATGTTGCTGGCCCAGCAGCTCGCTCACCCTCAACCAGTACAACTGATTGCTGATGGCGTTAGGCAAGGTGATGTGCTGATGGACTATTTCTTCGATAGCAACGGCGAACTTGAAAGTTTCGTCAATCAGCTTGTCGAGAACTGTAACCGGGACTGCCCGACCACACAGATAAAGGTATGGGAAATGAAGTGGCAAATGATGATGTATGCACACGGTGCCGCCAGCATGAAGCCATTCGTTTTGGATACGTGGGAAGGCGCCAGTGAAGAGCAGTGTTTGCTTAACCATTGGGAACTGTTTAACCAAACCATGGCAACCCAATTAAACATCTCTCCCGAAGAAATGCTACACCCGGAAAAACTCTCGGACATTCTTATCGATCTTCCTTGCGAATGGGGATGTGACAGCAGCATAGCAAACTAAACACAACCCAAGATTGAACAAAAAAGGTCAATACCATGGGTATTGACCTTTCTGTTTTTATTTATTCATTTTTGTTGGCTTAAACAGTAACCACTACAGGCAATGCTGTTTCGTTTCGTTCTTCTTCAGTATCCGCTGGTGAAACTGGCTCTGCCTGTTCAAGCCATGTCATCAGTAGCTTGTAACCCAGTCCCAGAACAACCGCACCAACGAATAACCCGATAATACCTGACATCATCATACCACCCAGCGCACCAAGCAGGATAACCAGCATTGGAATATCCACACCGCGGCCCATCAACATTGGCTTCAGCACGGTATCACTTGCGCTAACCAAAAGACCCCACACCATGAAGAGAACAGCCACGGTTGTTGTCTCGACGGCAAACAAGTAAGCCATCACCGGACCCAGCACCAAAATCGGTGGCAACTGGATAATCGCCAAAATCAATACTGCTAACATCCATAGTCCAGTCGCCGGGACACCTGCGATACCCATGCCTAACCCAGCCAGTACCGCCTGAATAACCGCAACACCAATGACACCTTGAACAACACTGCGTACGGTGGCAATAGACAAGCCTACATAATCTTCACCTTTCTCACCCAGTAGTCGAGCAGCCACTTTATTTGCCATGGCTTTACAGCGGCCAGAGTTGCTCATCACAACACCTGAAATAATAATCGAGATAATAAACTGAACGACGCTGCCACCCAAGCTACCAATCGCAGATAAGCCACTAGAAACAAACGCTTTCACTTGAGGTGCATAGGTTTCCAACGCCCCTTCCAAATTGGTTGCAGATAGGCTCCAAGCCTTATGCAGCGGCTCACCCACAACCGGTATTTCAGCGACCGACGCCTCTGGGTGCGGAATAGCTAATGTTCCGGCAGAGACCGATGTGGCAACTTCTTGGGTGGTTGTTACCACCGCACCGGAAAACCATACCGTCGGGACAATGAGTGCGGCTAGCGCTACCAAGGTGACCAGCATGCTCCCCTTGCCTTGGGAAAGGGAGAACCGACGTTGCAACCACTTAACTAACGGCATCAGAGCAATAGCAATAATGGCTCCCCAAACGATGGGGAGTAAAAATGGCTGCAGGACCTGATAGCAAGAATAAACAACCAGCAGCAATAACATTGCCTTGATAAAAGTATCCATCGAACTTTTGCCCGGGAGTGTTACTAAGAATTGTTGAGCGTTCACAATCAACCTCACAAATGGCTTTTTAATGACTGAAGGGCCCTCGCCCTGACTTGGTCAAATAGTAACCATTACTTTGTGAGGAAGCTTACCATTTCACGACAGGTAGCACTTTTTCGCCCCCTTGGTTGTTGTTCATTAATTCGTCAATTAGATTTTTTACTCTAATCAAAGGGCATACAATTCCTCTTGCATTCCTTCGGGATGTTCGTACCCATTACGTGAATTAGCGTCCGCCATTGGTACAAAGGTCTCTTACCCTCCAACCATCACTAACCAACGACTTAAAGAGACCTTTTTTTCTTTCACCCATTCAACATATTTTGGCCACTTGCTCTGGCAAGATGTGCTCTCCCCCGCTAACATCTGTCTACCCTCTAAAACAATGAATAATTATGCACAATAAAATGCTTCTAGTGGCAGCATTATGCAGCATGCCCGTATTAGCTGACGATGAGAGTTGGAAATCGTTAACCCCCAATGGGTGGATAACCACCATGACACATTGGTATCAAGACGATCCCCTTAGCGCACATGTATCAAAAGTCCAAGGATTAGACTTCAATACCCAATACACCGTATCAGCAAACATTGCCCACTCAGAAACCGGCGAGCAAAAGCTATATTTCAACTTTTTAAGCTTAAACAGCGACTATATGTGTGATCCACATCAGGAAGCCGACACCGTAATCATCAAAGTCAATGAGAATCCAATAAGGTTTCAGCGTTGGTGCATCCAAGATGCCACCTACAATGATTTTTATTTCTCCTCACTGACAGCACTCTCTTCTGAGGATGAAAACTACATACTTGAAACCCTTCACCAATCTCCAGATAACGTCAACTTCCAGACTGCTCAATTTGAGTTGAATTTTCCTGCAACCGGTTTTACCCAAGCTTGGAAGGCTTCTTTTGGCATGACAAACCTCTGGAATCCATCGGTTCAAGGTGTGCTTTAATCACAGTTCGCTAGAAAATAACAATAGGCCAAGCGAAGGGCTCCAAGTCTAGCAACAGCCTTCCATGACCCATTATTGAAATACGGCGATCAAGTATTAGCACTGGAAAAATCGTTGTTATCAAGGCAGATATTGCAGTAACTAGTGGCTCTAATTACAAAATATCTAACGCAGAGAACAGCGATTTTAACCAGCAAGACTGATCAAATATTTATGTAGGCTGGTATAAGGAGCAGTATGGTGTTGCTTGTCCGCTTGCGAGCGGGCAGCAAAGAAATCGGAGGAAAGAAGGAAGAAAAAAATGGGTAAGCACCAAGTTAAAGCAAAAGGTTGGATGGCCAAATGGCTACTCAAGGAACGGTGAACAATAACTATTTACCGGTAACTTACCCGAACGATTATTTGTAGTGATGTTAAACCTTACAGGTACGAAGCATGCAACCTGAATTTAACGAGGGCTACTATACCCCGCCAGACACACAAAGATGTGACATATATCAATCTAGCTTGCGTAAATGACGTACCGGGGCCAGAGTGTGTAACGAGATGATAATAGCGGTAAATAAATACCATAAAGCATCAGCTTGTTTATATTTTAACTCACCCGCGCCATGATTTTCCCGCTCACCACGCCAATGGTGCCGTGACTCTAAAATTTCATCACTCGTCTCTTTTCTTCGCCTCACTCCATGCCATACTGGCCCAAAGCTTCATCGCATAGTTCAGGAAAATACATGTTAAGGATCAACAGCAAAGAGCGCCTTCATTGGCGGGAGTTAGCCAAAGAATACGGGTTCGGCTTCCACACCATGTACGGCGATCCCTACTGGGACGAAACCGCCTATTACCAATTCACCTTAGAACAAATAGAGCGCGATCTGGAAGATCCGACAGAGGAAATCCATCAGATGTGTCTGGAGATCGTCGACGAAGTTGTCGCTGACGAATACTGGTTGCGGCGGTTCCAAATACCAGAAGCGATGTGGCAACCGATCCTGGATTCTTGGCGTAGCCGAGAGCCTTCACTCTATTCCCGACTCGATTTTGCCTATGACGGCACCGGCTTTGCAAAACTGTATGAAAACAATGCCGATACCCCAACCTCACTTTATGAAACCGGATTTTGGCAATGGTTGTGGCTAGAAGACATGGTCAATAGCGGGGCAATCCGCCGTGATGCTGATCAATTCAACTTGCTACAGGAGTTGTTGATAGAGCGCTTCCAAACTCTATCGCGCCAGCAACCGGGGCAAACCCTGCACTTTTCCTGCTGCAAAGATACCGTTGAGGACAGGGGCACGGTGCAATACATGGAAGACTGTGCCAAAGAGGCGGGTTTATCCACCGCCTTTGTGTTTATCGAAGATATCGGGCTCAACGGTAAAAAAGAATTTACCGACATGACCGACAAACCCATTCGTTGGATGTTCAAGCTCTACCCATGGGAATTCATGCTAAGAGAAGAGTATGCCAAATACCTGCCATCCAACTCGATAAACTGGCTGGAGCCAATGTGGAAGTCGGTACTGAGTAACAAGGCGTTACTGCCTATGTTGTGGCGCAAGTTCAAAGGGCACCCGAATCTACTTCCAGCTTTCTTTGCCGATGATCCCGGCCTTGGCGAGCTCAAGGACTATGTGATTAAACCGATTTTCGCCCGCGAGGGTGCCAATATCACCATCGTCGAAAACGGCAAGCAGACCTTACGCGTCGACGGCCCTTATGGGGACGAGGGCGTGATCTATCAGGCCTACCACCCGCTGCCGAAATTCAATAACGCTTACACTCTGATCGGCAGCTGGCTGGTTGATGATCAAGCGGGAGGGATATCAATCAGAGAAGATAGATCTAGGGTGACCCAAGATATGTCACGCTATTTGCCGCATGTCATTTTGTAATTAAAAGGAACATATCACTTTTAAACCAGTAACGTCTAACTGGCACTGCAACTCAATGACAGCTACCGAGCCGGCAAGCGCAGTGCTATAACCTGCTCGGTGTCTCCTATCGCCTTCAACGTCGAATAACGACACCGTATGTAGCTATCGTTCTCAAACAATTTACATTGTAAATAATTTAGCCAACCCGCCAATTTATTGCTCTGTTAGCATTAAGAAACATAAAATAAAAAACACTGTATTGAAGATGCGGGGCTTTCCTCCTACCATAACGACCAACTGTCGATTGATATATGGTAATAGCCCGGTGAATAGACTTGCCCTGATCATCTGTACTTCATTGCTCTCTGCTTGTTCTTACAATGCCGCTCCGGTTGTGGGTTCCCACGATAAAACCGGGTTAGAGTACGAACAAGATTTGGCAGAATGCCGCCAAAAAACCCAGGAAGTCGATAAAGGTGAGGCCGTACGCACCAGTGCAGCCAATATGGCGTTGATCGGTACCGCAGCAGGGGCTCTGGGCGGAATATTGTCTGATGATGTGGGTATGGGGGAGAGTATGGTGTGGGGGCTCGCACTCGGAGCAGGTACCGGCGCTGCAGTAGGCTCGGTCAAAGCAACCCAAACCCAATCCTTGGTATTACGCCGTTGCATGGAGCTCAAGGGCTATGAGATCCTCGATGCCGAAGTGGATGATCTTGCCAAGGTTGATTTCAGCTCTGATGTAGATAGCAAGGACCAAACAGTCACAGGTTCACTCCACAAATCAATTAACAAACCGAACGACAAGCCAGTCAACAAAAAAGTCGACCTACAACAATACGCGGCAAACTGACAGCCCGCTAACGCGACTCGGCATCGATTGCGTGTTTTTTCACCCGTAGATCAAACTGCTCAACCAAATAATCCACCAGCACCCGCAATCGCTTAGGCATAAGTTTGCGCTGTGGATAGACCAAACTAAGCGGTATCAGAGGCATATCCCACTCTGGCAATAACTGGATTAATTCACCCGACGAGAAATGTTCACGGCAGATAAATTCAGGCAAGAGAGCGATCCCCAAACCATCGAGGCATGCCGACAGCGATGCCGTAATGGTATTGACCCTGAGGCGATATGGCAGATCAACACTCACCGCTTCCCCCTCGTGCATCAAATGCCAATTGGGGATTTTCACCGCCTTGTTATGGACCTTGATTTGGTGGTGCGGGGCTTTGAGATCCGCAGGGCTTACAATCATGCCATATTGCTCAAGATACTCAGGGCTGGCAACCAGTACCCGACGCGATTCAGTCAACTTTCTCGACACTAAGCTTGAATCATCCAATTCGCCGACTTGGGCATATAAATCGATCCCCTCCCCGATAACATCCACTTCACGGTTAGTCATTTCAACATGCAAAGAAACGTACGGGTATTGCTTCAAAAATGTATTCAATAAACCACCCAAAACTTGGTGCCCCAATTCGACTGGCATCACGACATACAGTCGGCCTCGGATCAAATCCTGATTGGCACTGACTTCAAGTTCCGCCTGACCCATGATCTCCAGCATCTGGATACAGGACTGATAAAACGCTTCACCTTCGGGCGTCAAAATCAAACTGCGGGTTGAACGCGTGATCAAACGCACGCCAAGGTGCTCCTCCAGCTCCGCAACTTTTCGGCTAACAGTCGATTTGGTTATATCTAACACATCGGCAGCTTGTGTAAAGCTACCACAGTCAACAACTTGTGAAAAAATCGCTACCGAATTCAAGTCCATCACAACCCAGCCTTCTGCCTATTAGTAAGATTAGTGCAACACTGTTTCCCTTTTTTCCTATCTTATCAACCAATCGATATCATTTACAATTTGACACACTTTCCTAAAGCCAATTCTTATAAGCCCATATTATTCCCGCAGAGAACCTGCAGCTTGATATCACTTGGGTATAAAAACGAGGGTAAAATGACCGAACAACGCCAAGCTTCCAAAGCCGATTCGCCAAGCAATTCACCAGCAGAAACAAACGCGCTTCCCAAACGTAATAAGAAAAAAGCGCCACTGATCGCTACCTTGATCATGCTTTCGCTAGGCGCACTAGGCAGTGGCTACTGGTTTGGCTATGGCCAATATTTCGAATCAACGGATAATGCCTACCTACAAGGTGATATCACCAACATCAGCCCAAAAATCAGTGGCTATATCACTAAATCTTTTGTCTCTGATAACCAGCAAGTAAAAACCGGTGATCTGCTGGCAAAAATTGACGACCGTGATTTCAAAGCAGCATTGGATCAGGCCAAGGCGAATTTAGCTGTCAGCCAAGCGGCTATCGACAACCTTCATGCCCAAGAGCAATTACAAAAAACCCAAATCCGTCAGGTGCAAAGCCAAATTGCCTCAGCGAAAGCCGAATTCGATCGTGCCAAACAACAAGTGACCCGCACCCGCAGCCTGCTCAAACGCAATTACTCATCACAAGATGAACTTGATAGCATGACCTCGCACCAGAAGGTCACCGCAGCACAGCTCGAAGAAGCCAATGCCAGCTACCAAGGCGCTAAAGATCAACTCGTGGTGATTGCCAGTCAGGTCAAACAAGCCGAAGCGGCTATGACCGAAGCACAAGCACAGCTTGAACAAGCCCAACTCAACCTTGCCTACACCAACATCTATGCACCTGTTGATGGCATTGTTGGCAAACGTAGCCTTCGGGTTGGCCTCTATGTTCAACCAGGTATGCCATTGATGAGTTTGGTGCCGACCAGCAATGTGTGGATTGAAGCCAATTTCAAAGAGACTCAGCTGAGCGGGATCCATCAGGGCCAAAGTGTCACCGTAGAATTGGACGCCTTCCCCGGCCAACCTTTGCAAGGAGTGGTTGATAGCTTCTCACCGGCAACCGGGGCGAAATTTGCGCTATTACCGCCAGAAAATGCGACCGGTAACTTCACCAAGATTGTTCAGCGAGTACCGGTAAAAATTACCATTCCTGACCCACAAAACCTGAAAGGCAGGCTGATCCCGGGGTTGTCTGTCGTGGCGACTGTCGATACACGAGGCTAAGTCATGGGTGCAGAAATCACTACAAGCCAACAGCCATCGGCTGTTGAAAGCGAGGCGCTCCATGTTCCTCGCCGCCACTGGATTGCTCTGTTCGGCGGCTTAATTGGCGCCTTTATGGCGATTTTGGATATCCAAATCACCAACTCCTCGCTCAAAGATATTCAGGGGGCACTGTCTGCCACACTGGATGAAAGCTCGTGGATTTCCACCTCCTATTTAGTGGCTGAAATGATCGCGATACCGCTCAGTGGCTGGTTATCAAAAGCACTGGGCAAACGCCGGTATTTAACATGGACGACAGTGATTTTCACCCTGTCATCCTTCCTCTGCTCATTGTCATGGAACATGAGCTCAATGATTGTGTTTCGCGCCATGCAGGGCTTCAGCGGCGGCGCATTGATCCCATTGGCCTTCTCGCTGGTCATACAACTACTGCCAATCCAAAAGCGAGCCGTCGGGATGGCGTTGTTCGGTGTGACTGCCACCTTCGCTCCGTCTATCGGGCCGACTTTCGGTGGCTGGCTAACTGAAAACCTATCATGGCATTACATTTTCTATATCAACATCCCACCAGCGATCTTGGTGATTTCGATGATCCGCTATGGCTTGGATGACGAACCGCTCAATCTCGGCTCCTTGCTCAAAGCCGACTGGTTCGGGATTGTTACTATGGCCCTTGGACTGGGGTGCTTGGAAGTAGTGTTGGAAGAAGGCAATCGCGAAGAGTGGTTCAGCTCGAGTTTTATTATCACTCTGGCAATCATCTCCGCCGTCAGCTTGGTCTATTTCGTCATCAACGAGCTGCAGCACAAAAAACCACTGGTTAACCTGCGTTTGCTGCGCGAAAGGCAGTTTGCCATGTCGTGTCTGGCCTATTTGATCCTCGGGATGGCGCTGCTCGGTTCGATTTATGTACTGCCGCTTTACCTCACTCAAATCCAGCGCTACAACGCGATGGAAATCGGTGAAGTATTAATGTGGATGGGCTTCCCGCAATTACTGCTGTTCCCCATCGTGCCTAAGTTGGTCCAGTTCATCAAACCTAAGTATCTGGTCACCTTTGGCTTTGCCATGTTTGGCGTGAGCTGTTACGTCAACACCCATATGACCGTCGATTTCGGCGGCCAACAGCTGATCCTATCTATGGTGCTACGTGCCATCGGTAGCCCATTTATCATGGTGCCTTTGTCATTGGTAGCGATGAAACATATCAGCAAAGCCGATACGCCTGATGCATCGACGCTGACCAATGTCATGCGTAACCTCGGTGGTGCATTCAGCATTGCGATTATTGCCACCCTGCTGGATAACAAAACCCGGGAGCACCTCGGACACATCAAGGAGTCTCTACCCAGTGTCAGCAACAATGGCTGGCAACAGATGCTGCAGCAAATTGATTTCTTCATCAAGGCGGGGAGTGATGCAGGCACCGCGATGCAACAAGCTCAGGCAACTCTGCTATCCACCATGCAGCGTGATGCGGCTATTATGGCTTACAACGATGTGTTCCTGATGATGACAGCCTTCCTGGCTTTCGCAGCCGTGCTGATCATGTGTATGGATGATTGATACGAGTAACTAAGCCCACGTTGTTAAACGGCAAGGCTCCCCGACTCAATAGGCTCTTTACAGAGCCTATTTGCTGACACAGCATTACCCGCCATTCATCAGCCCCGTCCTATTACCATTTTCCCTTTGCCCTCTATTCACATCGGTATATGCTTTACGGAGAAACCGTGAAAAGGACTAGCACCATGGAAACGCTCACCATCGCCCAGCTTGGCAACCCTATCTTGCGCGAACATGCCTCGCCACTTTCGGCAGCCCAATATCAGGAGTTAGCCCCATTCTTTACGGCGCTACAACAAAAGATGCTTGAGCATAATGGTGTCGGTATTGCTGCGCCGCAGGTCAGTGAATCTATTCGCGCGTTTATTGTTGCTTCCTGCCCGAATCCACGCTATCCCGACGCGCCGATGATGGAGCCGACCTTGATGCTCAACCCGGAAATTACCTGGGCGAGCGATAGCATGGAAAAAGACTGGGAAGGCTGTCTGAGTATTCCGGGGATCCGCGCCTTAGTTAACCGTCACTCCCATATCGAGGTACGCTACGACACCCTCGAGGGCAAAGAAGTCAAAACCCAGATGGAAGGCTTTATTGCCCGCATTTTCCAGCATGAGTTGGATCATCTCAATGGCTTAGTTTTTCTTGATAGAGCCGAAAAAACTGATTACTACACCGAGGTTGAGTATCTAAAACGGATAGCTCAGCCATAAATTGCTAGCCCATTATTTTTAAAGTAGTCCCAAGTAAAACACCCAAGCGACAACTGCCGCTTGGGTGTTATTCATTATTAACAAACTTAACGTCTGTCCGTTAGAATCGTCCGAAAGAGAACTTATCAGCAAATGGGTCTTTAGGCTCTGGCTCCTGTGGGAAATGAGAACCACCACCCAAGGTGCTGTGCTGCATACGTTTTGGATCCATGATGTGTAGTTTGTAACGGCTCGGTTTGGTTGGGTGACTCTGATCACTTAACGTTTTCAGGTAAGCAACAATCGCCAGCTCTTCATCCTTGGTCAAACCGAGGTTACCAACACCAAACTGGGCAAATATGAAGGTCTGCATATGCTCTGGTTCTGGCCAGCAGTCATTATCTATCGCTTCCTCAACAGTAGGTTTGTCCATCTGGCATCTTTCTTTAGAGGCTACTGCATCTACGTTTGCTGTGTTGTAGAAATGAACGAGTTGCTCCAGAGATTTAAACCAACCATTATGGGTATACGCTTTGACAAAACCGTCATGAGGGCGTTTATCCACGTTACGTAGAGTTGGCACCTTATGCTGCCCTTTGTTGAAAGGGTTATTAGTCGTAAACATCAAGCCATCATCTGGATTGGGATCACCAGGGATTTCATGATTACGGGGCACACCAATATTGAAGTACCTATCATTGGTGTAGCGTTCAAGTTTCCCTTCACCTTGGTCGTTGCCACTCTGATGACAGAAAGCACAACGAGCACCTCCAAAGAAGCCTTGTTGCGGAGTTCGATGATCTCCCGGTGTACCAGGCCCTCTAATTCCATAGAATAGATCATGACCTAAGTTTTCTTGGTCAGTAAATCCATCCAATGGGAATTTACCATCTGCATCATTTTTAAGGGCGATATCCCGTTTAGAATCAAAGCGGTTATTATCACTAGACATTTGCCAAGCAGCAATGGCGACCGCAAACTGAGCAAAGACTTTATCAACGTTTTTCTTACCACATTTCAGATCTTTACCCCAGGCGAATTTATACAGCTGCTCACCCCACTCAGTGTCATCTCGTACCTGAACACAAGTTGACTTTTTGGTGGGTTCTTGCTGCTCAACCGGGTTAATAAAAGGGCTGGCATGCGCCTGATCCGCCAATGGACCAATATATTTACGATACATATCCTCGTATTCACTGCTAAGACCGGCAAAAACATTGATGCCTTCGTCTTCTATCATACCGCCCTTGGCTCGACCGTTCCAAAATGCGCCCCCACAGGGTGCGCGAGGTGCACCTGGTGCCGCAGGTTCACAGGAATCATTAAAATCATTTACCCCTTTTTTGCTCCATGCTTGCTCATAATCCAAGAACTGTAAATACTGGTTATTAGGCGGCTTTAAGGCTCCGATACTGACGCCGTCTGACGCCCTTACTGCAACTTCTGTGTTGTTAATATGTGAATCGCCATTCGTCCCACCAGCAGACCCCTCATGACAAGTTGCACAAGACATATTGTTATTTAATGAAATATTTTCAAAATATAAACGCTTACCTAACTCTTCAAGATATGTCATGTCCTCCGCTGCAGCATTACTAGAAAAGACAGTGGCACTCATGATGCCTAAGAAAAATGGAATAGATATTTTATCTACTCCCTTATTATTTTTTATATACCTAGCCATGTTAATACTCATCAAAAAGCTCCAACTACTTATATTTTTATAATTAAAGCGGATAACTTCATTCTACAAAGTCAGTTTTAATCGATTCAAAATGAAAAGCTTAATTATTAACATCTAAAATAATCGAAATCTCCTTAACAGATACATTTATATCACCCACAAAAAGTGTAAGTAATTTTTTGCTAGAAACATTTCTCAAGAACAATAAAAAACAATAAAAACAACAGGTATAAAAACCCAAAACTAAGATATGTCTCATATTCTCACAGGGATTTTATGGATTATTAGAATTGATTAATTGCAGTGATTAACATACCTTTATGTATGAGAAAGATAACCATTGTTAATTAGTGGCTAATATAAAAAATTAAAACTATAACGATAATAGTTACCATTAAATCTCGAGGCTAAAAACAATAACTCAAGTTACATGCCTATACTGATAATAATGCTAAATTTGGAAGATAATGAGTAAGGGTCAACAGGGAGAAACCACTATGCAATACCATGTCCATACCTTTAGGAATGCACTTGTTACCATCATAGAAACCCAATCTTACCGCTATTGCGATCTCCCTCGTTGGCAAGAGCTCAATGCTTTCCCGTTTGGCTCTTGTGATTTAGCCAACAACATGCTGGCGATGTATTTGAGAGAACAGGGCTATAATCCGAAAGTAATATGGTGCAGGAATAACCTCTCTGACTACCCAGAGATTCTCAGTCATGTTTGGCTCGAAGTGGACAATAAGTTTGTTGATATTACCATCAACCAGTTCCCCCGGCTTATTCGAGAACGAGTACATATTGTGAATAAATACGATATTGGCATTCTGAATGAAATTTATTTTCATTGCCGTAGTAGTGGCCAATTTGAAGAAAGAGAGGTCGATCTACGAAATAATGCCGGATGTGGCGATGCGATATATCAAGCAGTGTCAAAGCTCGCTCGAGAATTGTTATTTATTCACGGTAAGAATAAATAGCTGAATATTTATCATACAAAAATGGAGGCGAGATTTCGACATGGCAGACCGGAGCCAAAAATATTACCTTCGGCACGGTTTCAAACAGCCTGCGGACTGCCTTTTTGTGTCCTCAATTCTGGAAGCATGATCAAGAGAGGGAACGACATCCCCCCTTTACTTCACCATCTTCTGCAATGCCCGCATATAAAACGCTAAAGGACCAGACAGCATATCAACCTTGAGTTCATTGCCAGATTGGCAGCTCATCGCCAAAGCATAGCCATGCAGGTAGTCAGCCAGCATCGAGAGAGCATTTTGCCGCAATTCAGTATCTAGCGATAGGCATACCGGGTGCAGCAGTACGCATTCCACCTACGAATACAAACGAAACGACAGCCAATGACGTCGATTGGGAGCGACTAAATTGTTTATGACAAATATTCCACTTCCGAGTAGTTTCACTACCCAGAGTTGGTAAATATCGATATTATCTATGGATAAACCAAAGGTAATACAATATGACTATTATGAATTTTGAACTAGCAGCTACCGAACTACTAAACCGTCGAGTACCAGGTACCAAAGCACCACGCCTTGACGAGCAGCAACGTCCAGCCAATGTGGATGATGCTCTGCAAATCCAATCGTCAATGATTGACCAACACAGCGACAAAGTGGGTGGATGGAAGTGCTTACTACCGCTTTCAGACGACAAGTTTGTGGTTGCACCAATTTTTGCTGAGACTATTCAACAAGGCGAAAGCTGTGAGCTGTTTGCCGATAACAACGCAGTGCGTATTGAGCCTGAAATTGCTTTTATCCTAAACGCTGATCTGCCAGCTAACCCAGAAGGTTACAGCGAAGAGCAAATCAACGCGGCAATTGGCCCATGCCATATGGCACTGGAGTTGATGCAAGCTCGCTTTGCCGATGACAGCGGTGCGGAATTCTTTGAGAAACTGGCTGATTGCCTAGTTAACCAAGGCATGTTTATCGGTCCTGAAATTGAACGCGAAAAAGCGTTTGCCGCCGCTAAGATTGACATCACTGTAACGCAAGGTGAGCAAGTACAAACTTTCGCAGGCGTGCACCCTAATACTATGCCGCAGAATCCTGTGTACTGGCTGATCAACTATATGACCCGCCGCGGCATGCACTTCTCTGCAGGCGAAGCCATTATCACCGGTTCGTACTGCGGTATTGTTGAAGTCGAGTTTGATAAACCAACGACGATCAAATACGACGGCATTGGTGAGTACCAAGTGACGTTTGTTGAAAAAAAATAACCACATAGGGACAATGATCAAGCTTCTTGTTTAAGCCTTGATCATTGTTCCGGTTTCACTAGTGCAGAACCACAAACGACGCCTTCATCACCTTGTTGCGACCAATCGCTTAATCACAATCTCAACCATACCGAAACTACCTTCTGACAACAGCAGATTAGACTTGAGCCGCGGTTACGCTTAAAATTGAACTATCGTTCACGAGTTAGGTTGGAAACTCATCATGGCAAACCATGCAAAATTTGACCGTCAGCAAGTCATCGACAAAGCCACGAGCCTGTATTGGGAAAAAGGGTTTCACGCTACGTCTATGCGCAACCTGCAAGACGTGATAGATATGCGCCCAGGCAGCATTTACGCCGCCTTCGGCAGCAAAGAGGGGCTGTTCAAAGAAGCCCTGCAACACTACACCGAACAAGGGGTCGCGAAGTTGGCAGCTTGCCGGGCTAATAGTGCATCGCCCGTGGCAGCGCTGAAACTGTTCATGGAGCAGCTGGTGATCAACACCCAGCATGGAGCGCCGAGTGGTATGTGTATGCTGGCCAAAACCGTGGCCGAGCTCACCGGCGAGCATGAAGAATTGCTGCAAGAGGCCAAGCGATCGTTCCGCAAGATGGAAAGTGAATTCGAAAAGCTGATCGTCGAAGCCCAGGAGCTGGGTGAGATTGACAAAGAGAAAGACCCGCACCAATTGGCACGGCATATCCAGGTCCAGATCTCAGGGCTTCGCACCTACGCCCGCGTCAACGACTCGGATAACGATGAAAATGGCGCTCCGCTAAAACAAATGATTGAGGATGTGTTCAACCACTATCCGTTCTAGGTGTGAACTGGGTATAAGTCTACAGCGTCAGCTGCGGCTGGATGAAATCAATGAAGGCCGAGATCCGCCTTGCCACCGAAGATGATTTATAGAACACCGCATTGACCTGCTCGCGGCCGGTATTGACCAGTTTTTCTGTTTCCAGCAAAGAGACCAAACGCCCCTCCTCCAAATCCTTGTTGACCATAAAGCCCGACAGACACGAGATACCATTACCGGCCAGCACCAGCTGGCGGACTGTCTCGCCATTGCTTGATATCATCGAAGGAGTGATGGTATCCAACCCTTTAAGCGGCCAGCGATTGAGGATCTTGGCGCCGGCAAAACCAATCAAATCGTGCTGGTGGAGTTCGTTGACCAGCTTGGGGAGCCCGCGCTTGGCCAGATATTCCGGTGCAGCAACGATATAGAGCGGGCTTCTTCCCAGCGGCCGGGCATGTAAGGTGGAATCATCCAGCTTGCCAATACGGATCGCCACATCGGTGCGCTTTTCCAGCAAATCGACAAAGCCTTCATTGGACGTTAGCTCGAGCTCAATTTCAGGGTAAGCCGCTTTAAACGACTGGATCAACGGGACCAGTTGGTGGAACACAAACGGGCTGGCCGCATCCACCCTGAGCCTCCCCTTGGGCAACTCTCCGCGCTGCATGATGTCTTCCTCGGCCTGCTGGATATGCTGTAGGCCAGTCCTCACCGCTTCGATAAACTGCCGCCCCTCGTCAGTCAGCTCGACCCTACGGGTAGTACGGTTGAGAATAGACACGCCAAGCTGTTTCTCGACCTTGCTCACAGCCCGGGAGACCCGCGCAACCTGGATATCCAACGCCTCTGCAGCCGCAGAGAAGCCGCCGCTATCGACCACGGTCAGTAAAATTTCCAAATCATCAGAGCGCGTTCGCATGGCACCTTTCCTTCCAACATTTTTTATCACCTTCGCATTTTTTCATTTATAGCAAAAATCATTTGTAAAAGGTGCTGTTTTTAGCAATAGCAATTTTTTGAATAATGCCTGCCAACAGAGAGAGTGCCGCCGGATGTGAGCTTTACAGCTCAAAGCCTATGTAGGCCGCAGCGGCGGTTTAATTACTTGAATAGAGAGAAAGACTATGCCTTTAGCACTATTGGCATTGACGCTAAGCGCCTTTGCTATCGGAACCACAGAATTCGTCATCGTGGGCTTGATCCCAACCATGGCAGCCGACCTTAATGTTTCACTACCTTCTGCCGGCCTGCTAGTCAGTTTGTATGCCCTGGGTGTTGCCGTAGGCGCCCCGGTTTTGACTGCCCTAACCGGTAAATGGAACCGCAAGGCGGTCCTGCTATCGGTCATGGGCCTGTTTGTTGCAGGTAACTTGCTGGCGTGGCAGGCTCCGGGTTATAACACCCTGATCTTGGCACGTATCCTAACTGGCCTAGCCCACGGGGTATTCTTCTCCATTGGCTCAACCATTGCCACTGGATTGGTTTCAAAAGACAAAGCTGCCAGTGCCATTGCTATCATGTTTACCGGCCTGACTGTAGCCCTGGTGACCGGTGTACCACTGGGTACCTATATCGGCCAAACATTCGGTTGGCAGGCGACCTTCTTGATTGTCGCGCTACTTGGTCTGATCGCGTTGATTGGCAGCGCTATTTTGGTTCCGGGCAACTTGAAACAGCCACCAGCAGCTAAGCTATCAGCGCAACTGAAAGTCCTGACCCAACCGCGCTTACTGTTGGTGTATGCCATCACCGCACTAGGTTATGGCGGTACGTTTACAGCCTTTACCTACCTGGCACCTATTTTGGAAGATGTGTCTGGATTCAACTCCGGAGCCATTGGTCTGATCATGATGGTATACGGCGTATCTGTCGCTATCGGCAATATCTGGGGCGGTAAAATGGCCGACAAGATGGGGCCAATCAAAGCACTGACCATTATTTTCACTGGTTTAGCAGCAACCATGCTGATGTTCAATCTCACAGCCTACAATCCAATTGCCGCAGTAGCGACTATCTTGGTATGGGGTGCTTTTGCCTTCGGTAACGTACCGGGCTTGCAGGTATACGTGGTCAAATTGGCAGAGAAAGTCAGCCCGGATGCCGTTGATGTTGCCTCAGGTCTTAATATTGCAGCCTTCAACATCGGTATCGCATTAGGCTCATGGGGGGGCGGCCACATCGTCGCCAACGCTGGTTTAATGCATACTCCTTGGGTTGGTGCGATTATCGTGATTGTCGCCCTGCTACTAACCCGCCTTAGCGGCCGGTTAGATAACCAAGCGATGAATAACCAGGCACAAACAAACCAAAATCAAAACAACAATGTTGCCGCGAATGCTACACACGTTTGATCTCGAAACGCCGCTTACGCCGACAATTATACCAATCTGGATAAGTAGTCGATCAAGTATTTGCACTGGAAAAATCGTTGTTATCAAGGCAGATATTACAGTAACTAGTAACTCTAATTGCAAAATATCTAACGCAGAGAACAGCGATTTTAACCTGCAAGACTGATCAAATATTTATGTAGGTTGGTATTAGCTGATACAAAAAATAGGCCAGTAGCAATGGCTACTGGCCTACGTTTTTTCGCATATCTCGACTAAAACACATAGAAGCCCAAACTATTTTCAGCGAATATCTATGGCAATATCACCTAAAGATTAACTTTCACCGTTTTTTTCCCCAGCTTAATGGCTTCCATTAGTTCGGAACGGGCCTCACCCTCGCTAATTTCAGTTTCGCGCGGCTCAACCTTCATGAGCAAAAAAGAAGTCTTATTGTTTTTATTATCCTGAACTCCTCTTTCGACAACATCAAGATTGGTATAGACCGTATTTAAAACACATGCACCTATTGCTGCCGTACCTTCAGGGAGTTCTTGGCTGGAAACAAGCCTTGCTGCGGCTGCGGTCCCTTCAGGGATTTCCACTTCTTGTGGTTTAAAGCCTGCTTTCCATATATTAATTTGTTTCAAAGCCGCAGGATGAGAAGCAATCGTGGTGATACCGGTATTATTAGCGACATCCTGACTGTTCATCAAGACACACATTTCGATCGGCGTCGTTATGAAAGCCCTTGCTTCAACTAATTGGTATTGTTGAAATGCCTCAACTGACGCCTGTACTAGGCGGCCATCAATCGTACTATTTTCGACTGCACTAAACGCAAGCGCACTATTGTCTACCGCTTGCTTGAACGTATTTGTTGGCGTGCCGGCAAAAATAACCTCTGCCGTTAAAGCAGGCTGTTTCTCAAATAACTTAACAATTGCTGCATCGTTGAAGCTCCCTTTTGATGCTTGAGCAAAAATATTTTCGCTTGCGACTGTCACGTTTGAAACGAAAATCGTGGCTACCGTTATGGCAATACCCAGTGATTTGAACATCCGTATTTCCTTTACAGCTGACTAAGAGTAGACCTTTTAGTATGACAATTTCACCAGTATCTTTTTATTAACTCTATCACTAAATATGGTCAGAGCAGTGGATATCTTTTTGGTATCACTTATACATAATTAATAATTGATACCAAAATGATACTGCCCACCAATACATAAAAAGATAACATGCATTTAATAATTGCTTTAAGGGAATTATTCACTATGGAATGTAAACATCATCATTATTGTTTAGTGCACCGGACGTTTATTCAGCGATTTATTTGCAAAGTCATTTACCGTTGCCGCGTATGTGGAAAGACAGTTAAATTATGAAAAAAGACTCGCAGCAAGTACGGAGAAAAGTGAATAGAGAAGCTCAAGCTATATTGAAACGTACAATAAAAAATTTCATGGCGAATTATAAATGACTTTTAATACCAATCTGGATAAGTCGTTGATCAAGTATTTGCACTGGAAAAATCGTTGCTATCAAGGCAGATATTGCAGCAACTAGTTGGCTCTAATTACAAAATATCTAACGCAGAGAACAGCGATTTTAACCTGCAAGACTGATCAAATATTTATGTAGGTTGGTATAATCAAGGGTTTTCTACGAATATTCCTTGGGGTTGCCCGTTAGATAACAAATAGAAGCCAACTGGCGATCCCAATTGGCTTCTATAAATATCAGACTTTTTTCCCCTTCAATCAATGCAGAAAGGTACTGCCTTCGCTGGCACTTGTTGCGGTCAGATCGCCGGCCGGATTAATCAGGTGCGGCAAGATTTTCGGCAGGTTCAATTCAATATCTTGGTCTTCAACAGGATTGATGTTGATGTGGTACCAACCCAGCAAACCCAGTACGGCATAACCAATCGCATCATCACTGTCGCGATGCTCAATGATGATTTGCAAGAAACGCAAAATCGTCTTGTCTTTGGTTTTCGCCTGCTCGAAGGTTTCGTTATAAATAGCAGCAGACTCTTCAATCAGTCCTGCAAATTCAGTTTCGATTGCAACTTTGAATGAGCCGCCATCAACAGAAATTTTCATATTACTATCACCAGATTAAGTCTTGTCGTGATTACTGCCGTGATAGTAGCGGAAAGGCAGGAAATTGTCGTAATAGAACACCGCAAATTCAGTAATAATTCGCACTTTTATTGATGTATTCGATGCCTTTTCTACATTCTAGCGTACTTCAACTGTCTTCTATCTGCCGTGCCAGTTGCCGCGATACATGCTCGGGACTTAGGGTATGACGAGCGAGCAAGCGGTACATCACCGGGATCACAATCAGGGTAAACAAAGTGGCGACCGTGATACCACACAACACAACAATACCGATGACAACACGGTTTTCAGCCCCTGCCCCCGTCGCCAGAATCAACGGGATCGCACCAGCGATAGTGGTTATGGCTGTCATCAAAATAGGCCGCAAGCGTTCGGATGCAGCTTCAAGCAAAGCCTCATCAAACGCCATCCCCTGATCGCGCAACTGGTTGGCGAACTCAACAATCAAGATCCCGTTTTTGGCCGACAAGCCAATCAGCATGATAAGGCCTATCTGCGAATAGATATTGAGGGTCTGATCAGTGAAGTAGAGCCCGAGCAATGCCCCCATTGTCGCTAGCGGCACGGTAAGCATAATAATCAACGGATGGATATAGCTCTCAAATTGCGCGGCGAGGACCAAAAAGACCACAACCAGTGCCAAGGCAAAGATAAACACAATCGATGTACTGGAGTCTTGATAGTCTTTGGACGCGCCTTTGTAATTGACCACAGCATCAGCAGGCAGCAACTCATCAACCAAGCCATTAAGATAGCCAAGGGCTTCGCCCAAGGTATAGCCGTCAGCCAAATTAGCCTCGAGGGTAATCGCCCTTACCCGGTTGTAACGGTTTAACTGTGGTGCGCCAGCGTATTCATCAACACGGATGAGACTCGACAGCGGAACCAATGCCTCGGCCTGTTCAGCCCTGACATACAAATTGGCCAAGTCGGCAGCGGTATTTTGCCGTTCGCGCTGGCCTTCGATGACCACATCGTATTCTTCGCCGCGCCATGAATAAGTTGTTACCTGACGGGATCCGAGCATAGATTCGAGGGTCTGGCCAATCGTCTTTAACGACACCCCGAGATCGCCAGCCCGATCGCGATCTATCACGATCCGCAGCTGTGGCTTGGTTTCCTTGTAGTCATGATCCAGACCGACAATCTTGGGGTTACGAGCCGCGGCATCGAGTATGATATCCCGCCACTGGGCCAGCTCTTCATAGCTGCCGCCTCCCAATACGAACTGTACCGGTTTACCGACCCCGCGACCGAACGGCTGACGCATCACCGGAAAAGCCGTGATCCCGGCCAAATCACCCAAGCGCCGACGGATATCACCAATAATCGCCCCTGCGGGACGGCGCTCGGCCCAATCCTCCAGCACCACAATCGCAAAGCCATTGGAAAAATCAGCGAGCCGCCCCCATCCACGCGGCGCACGGATCAGCAAGCGTTTGATCTCGCCAGCTTCCACCAATGGCATCAAGCGGTGCTCGACCTCATCCATATAAGGCTGGATAAAATCAAAGCTCGCCCCCTGCGGGCCATTGATGATGATGAACATCGCCCCCCTGTCCTCCCGCGGGGCAAACTCAGAGGGAAGACGCTGTTGCAGCCAGCCACAGACAACCAATACCAGTACCAAGGCCACAATAACCCGGCGCGGGCGATTGATCGCATGGGCCAACATACCCTTGTAGCTCGCCGTTAGCGCGGCCATGGCACGACTACTGAGCCTGACCAAGCCGCTTTCCTTATCAACTGGCCGCATCAATTTCGAGGCCATCATAGGGCTCAGCGTCAACGCCACCAAGGATGACAGTATTACCGCCGCACTGATGGCAATAGAGAACTCACGGAATAATTTACCCAGATCCCCTTCGAGAAAGCCGATCGGCAGAAAGACCGCCACCAGCACCACAGTCGTGGCAATAATGGCAAAACTAACCTGCTTGGCTCCGAGATACGCAGCTTTGAGCGGGGGCTCACCGCTACTGATACGGCGGTGAATGTTTTCCAGCATCACAATGGCATCATCAACCACGATACCGATAGCCAAAATCAGTGCCAACAAAGTCAACAAGTTAAGAGTAAAACCCAAGGCATAGAGCACCGTAAAGGCACCAATCAACGAGACCGGCAAGGTCAAGGCGGGGATCAGCATGGCACGGACACTACCAAGGAAAAGGTATATCACCACCACCACCAACCCGAGGGCAATCATCAGGGTTTTGTACACCTCGTCTATCGAGGCCTGGATGAACACAGAGGAGTCATAGGAGCGTTTAATCTCCATACCTGGCGGCAAGGTCGAGTTGAGCTGATCGACCAAGTCATTGGCCGCTTTGGCTACATCCAAGGTATTGGCTTTTGACTGGCGGGTGATCCCTATTCCAATCATGTCCTGGGTGTTGCCACGGAAGGTGATCCGCTCTTCTTCGGCGGCCAGTTCCACCTTGGCGACATCACCAAGCCTGATCAAATAACCATCATCACCGCTACCGATCACCAAGCGAACAAAATCTTCAGGGGCGACAAAGCTGCGCTGGGTACGAACCGTAAACTGCCGGCTCTGTGACTCCACCGAACCTGCAGGCAGTTCGATATTATCGTCCCTCAATGCATCTTCGATATCCGTGACGGTCAAGCCCCTTGCCGCCAATTTCTGGCGGTCGATCCAGATCCTCAAGGCATAAGATTTGCCGCCGCCAAGGCGGATCCCTGCTACTCCGTCGATCACCGAGAAGCGATCAACCAAATAGCGGCTGGCATAATCTGTCAGCGCCAGCGTATCCATCCGATCAGAGACCAAGTTAAGCCACATGATCACTTCCGAACCCGCGGCTGCCTTCTGTACTTCAGGCGGGTCGGACTCATCGGGTAAGTTATTTAAAATACCAGAAATACGGTCACGAACATCATTGGCTGCGGCGTCGATATCGCGGCCAATTGAGAACTCCAAAGTCACACTGGAACGACCATCACGGCTACTTGAACTAATAGAGCGGATCCCTTCGATACCGGCGATCCTATCTTCCACCAATTGGGTGATCCGCGTTTCAACTATAGCTGCCGACGCGCCCCTATAGCTGGTGGAAATTGTCACAACCGGCGGGTCAATATCAGGATACTCTCGCAATGGCAGCCGATCGAACGCCACCATACCAAACACCACCAACAACAGGCTGATCACCGAGCCCAGTACCGGACGGGTGACCGAGAGATCCGACAACCACATCAGCCAGCCTCCCTGAAGGTAAAGCGCTCTTGCTCGCGGACTTCCACTTTCTGCCCCGGCCTGATCCGTTGGATTCCCCGGGTGATCACCCGCTCACCTTCCTCTATACCTAACAGCACTTCAGCCTCGCCCCGACGACGGAAACCCAGCTCGACTTCGCGCTGCTCAACAATGCCCTCCGCCCCAACCACAAACAAGAAATGTTGCTGCTGGCGGGGGACCAAGGCTTCTTCCGGCACCATCAACCCTTGATGTTCGCCGACAATCAAGGACAGGGTCATCAGCATGCCAGGGCGTAACCGTAAATCACGGTTGGCAATATCAGCCCGTACCACCATTGCACGGGTCTGCGGGTTGATCCGACTACCAATACTGGCAACCTGACCACGGAATATTTCATCAGGATACGCTGCAGCGCTGGCCTCGATCACTGCACCTTGGGCTACCAAACCGAGAAACGCCTCGGGAATAGAAAAGTCGAGTTTTACTGTAGCAATATCATCAAGGGTGGTGATCACCGCTCCCGGTGTCACCAAGGCGCCGGGGCTGATCTGTCGAAAGCCCAATACACCTGAAAACGGCGCATGAATATACCTCGCCGCCAACTCGGCCTCAATCTGGGCCAACACCGCCTTGGCGACTTCGATATCGGTATAGATGGCATCCAGCTCAGAGCGGGCAATGGTATTGCGCTTGACCAACCCTTCAATTCGCTGATATTCACGACGCTGCTCTTTGAGGTTGGCCTTGGCAGCCCGTACCTTGGCTTGCTGCTCGTCAGCATGCAGGGTAACCAGTAACTGGCCAGCTGAAATAGACTGGCCATCTTCAAACAGCACCCTATCAACTTTTTCAGTCACCTTGGCCGTGAGCACTACCGACTCACGCGACTTTACGGTTCCCAACGCTTCCACTTCCCGCCGGACCAGCTTTTTTTGCACCTCAGCCACCACCACTGTTGGCGTCGGCATTGAACGTACGGCAGACACACCAGCTGACAAGTATTCCTTATAGGCAATACCCGCCACCAGCAAAACCAGGAGCAGTAAACTGAACAGAGTCCCTTTCAAACGCACGCAGTATCCTTCTGAGGGAATGGGAAAATTACAGCTGATATAATCAAGTATAGAAAGGGAGAAGCTGGTGGGTTATTTGTTGCAGATAAAAAAAAGCGAGCCGGTCGATGGCTCGCAAAATAACTCATATATTGCATTTCGAGAGGGTGACTAGGTCAACCTAGTATCCATACCGGTGAAAACCTAACTCATCGAAAGGGACAAAGGTTATATCCGTAGAGTATTTTGCCTCAGCTCTGAGGCATATTGTCAATAAAATGTCAGGAATAACAAAGCAATGATTGCCTTTGAGGTGACGGTTCCAACTTTAATGAAACGACCCTGTGACTCCCTGTCAAATCAGGAAGCAACCTCCACGCTGCTATCCTCCAACCGACGATAAACACTGCGAAATGACTAATCGAATGTTGTACCCAGCGATAGGTAGAAGGAATTTTGCCCTCCTTCTGCCATACCATAAGCAAGGTATACCGGTCCTATAGGGGTATCTAACCCCAAGAACAGGCTTCCAGCCGCTAAGCTGGAGTCAAAATCAATGTCCGACTTATCATCCCAAACACCGCCTTGCTCCAACGAACCACCGATATATACCGGAATCGACACGGCACCAAAATTATTATCCAGCAACCGGTAGCTATACATTAACGCCCCAAACAGCTTATATCGGCCGTTAAGCTCGTAGCGATGGTAACCCGACAGATTGAACAGCCCCCCCAGATCCTGCACATAAACCGGCAAGAGATCGTCGCCATCATAGCCACCCGCCTGCATGGTCGCGATCAAGCTATGCCTTTCATAGCTAAACGGTTTGAGTAATTTCACTTGTGCGTAGGCACTGTCGCTCGATACTGTTTCTTCATCGTTAAACGAACTGCGGCTCAAGCCAAGCCCCACTTCGGTATGGAGCATAAAACCTTCGCGTGGGAAGAACAGGCTGTCCAGATCATCATAAACAAAAGACACAAAGGGGCCGTGGGCCGAATAATCCTGATAATTAGTGGTATTGATTTCACTGACCTCACCGACACCACCACGGTAGCCCACTGCCAGCGAACTCCATGGTTGCAGGTTCCACCCCAGCTCGACATAGCCATTGAAAACACTGTACTCAGTCTCGACATCCGTGCCAGGATCTCGGCCAATCATGTCCGCTTGTTCGTCCGACAAAATAAATTCACGCACTTCGCGGTTCCAGTTGACACCAAACGAGGTATAGGTGTTCTTTTGGTAATCGAGTGGAAAGTAGAAGCTGGTATCAATTTTCTTCCAGCTCCCCAGCAGCCATTCGAACTGCCACTCGCCGCCCTTATCAGTCAGGTTGGTGTAGATATACTGGGTACCGAAGGCAAAATCTGAGCGGTTGGCAAAGTCATCCTCAAAAGCAAACTTCAGGTTAAGGTAGCCCGGGCCCCAGGATTTCTCACGGACATCCATCACCAAGGTGCTTTCATCATCCTTCTGCTCTATTTGATAGGTGACACGCTCGAAGATATCTTGTCGATTGAGTTTTTTTACCGCTTCGTCCATCTCTTCGTTGGTGATCACCCGATCAGCCTTGAGATCCATCACTTCGAGCAGCGCCAAATCAGAGCGTGAGGTATGGTTGTTCACCTCAATCCGATCGATATAGTAGGCCGGGCTGGCCAATACCTGTGAACGACGATCGAGCTTTGCACGCACATAGGCCTCGTAGTCTTGCTCTGGCAACTGATAGCGTTTGAGCTGCGGCAGTGCATTCAATGCTATCTTACGGCCGGCAACATAAGCCTGATCCATTTTATCGAAATCCGGTGCCAGCATGAAAGGGACATCCGGCTGGAGATAAACATCCCCCTCGTCCATCAGCGCCATTTGTTGGTCAGAACTGGTATTGGTCATGAAAGTAGTGAGCTGGCCGATAATATTGAATGCACTATTGAGATCTTGCTCACCAAACAGCGCATCACGCAGATCAACCGCAATGATCACGTCAGCGCCCAACGCCTGAGCTGCATCAACAGGCATATTGTTGACGATGCCACCATCCACCAATATCTGATTGTCTATTCGCACCGGTTGAAGGGCACCCGGTACTGTCATCGAAGCCTGCATCGCCGTTGCCAGGTGCCCACTTTCAAGCACCACAGGCTGGACATGAACGATGTCCGTTGCCACAGCCCGGTAAGGTATCGCCAAATCGTCAAAACTATCGAGTGCGGGGAGATTGTCGGTTAGGCGGCCAAGCAAAATGGCCATGCCCTGCCCTTGGAAGGCACCGGGTTTGGATTGGTAGTTACCTTGAAGATCAATACCGATGTCGGTATAGATTTGATAATTGTCATTTTGCTGTTTGCGGCGCAATTCCAAATCATTACGACCCACCCGATCGTTGTAACCGCTCTGCCAATCAGCAACCATCGTTTTTTGCTGCACTTCTCGGGCAGACAGGCCCATGGCATACATGCCCCCCACATAGGCGCCCATACTAGTACCGGTGATCACATCAACCGGGATCCGGTTCTCCTCCAGTACCGCCAGTACCCCAATGTGGGCAGCCCCTTTGGCTCCACCGCCACTCAGTACCACGCCGATCTGCGGTCGAGACTCTGTCGCCACAGCACTGAAGCTCCCCAAAACAACACCGAAGATCCCGAGCCAAAAGCCGCCCAGCCAGCGCCGACACATTTTCCGCCACTCCATGACACATCCTATAACTGGAACTAATAGCAATAATATACCCAGTTAGCTGAACAACAGGCATAAAAAAATCCGGTCAGTGAGGAACTGACCGGATTTTTTTATGATTCATGACGAGAACTTAGCGACCGCTGGCAATATCGCTCAGCGCATGCATTACCTGATCATTAACGTGCCCTTCATAGACCAACTTACAGACTTTGCGCCTTACAGCCAGGCCAGAAATAAGCCGTTCAATCGACAAATGGCCTTGGTCGTGTTGGCCATTGTATAACTCAATAGTTTTGCTCAGGGTTTCGTAAGGAACGACATCCCCCCCCACCCGAAGCCAATCGAGCTTCTCCAGCAAGCTGTGGCACTCTTCACTGATAGAGGCAACTGAGTGTCCACTCATTGCCGATAACGCCGTTATACTGCGCTGTAGAGCTTCTGAGGAAGTATACTTGGACAAGGTAATGGTCAATTCATCCGCATTGATTTCAACCAAGTGTTTGCGAAGCTTCACACGGCGCCCTAAACGTCCCTTCGGACGGCTTTCTTTGCGCTGGATAGGTTCAAATTCACCATCAATGATCTCGGAAAGCTGATCAAGCTCTTTCTTAGGCAAAATTTCATTGCGCAGCGGATTAGGCATCGTCGGTGCCATGGTGCGCTTACCTTCGTTGGTCGTTTTCGCCCGCGAGAAACGGATCACTTCATCGACATCACAGCGGATATCGATCTGGTAATCGCAATAACGCTTGCCTTCCTCGTGCGGTGTGATCGTCAAGTGATAACCCCACAAATTAACCGCAAAGACCTGATTTGTGATCTTCTCTTCGGCCAGTTTGCTCAGCTCGCGGATCAAGTCGGTTGAAAAACGGCGCCATTCAATGTTGCGAGCCAGTTTTTGGTTCAACTCACTCAGCATCATCGAGTCAGTGTAGCGACGTGACATCCGGCTTCGGAAGAACGAATACAGCTGGAAAACCAAGGTATGCTGGCGCAGGATCTCTGGTGGGAACAGAAAGAAATAATCCCGGGTCAGTAACTCATCGAAGAATGATGGCTCCCACACCAAAATATACAAATTCGGCTTGATCCTGATCTCACCATCATCCCCTTCCGTCGGTGCTTCTTCGGATGCGGTGATGGTTCGGGCCAGGAAACGGAAACGGTCACTCTTGAACCCTTCCGGCATATTCTCGCTCATCCAGCGACCGGTCAGCTCATGCAGTTGGAAATCTGTAAATTCAATGCGATCAATACTTTCGCGAATAGAGTCACGAGCCGGCCCACTGTCCTTCTTGCCCCTCAGAGCAAGAATATCCGTGATATATACTGGGGTTTTGTTACCCATGCTGCGCGATTGAATTTCATAATCAGCAATGTGATGATCGTGGTATTGCACCGTCAGGGTGAACAAGGCAAACAAAGTCATCAGATCATCAACTGTCATGATCGATTTCGATGATCGTGTTTCAATGATTGCCTTGGTGCCACTGATCGCCACCATGGATTTCTGATAACTCTTTTTGGTACGAGGTGGGGCCAGCGCTTGGTCGATGATACCCGCCCAGCTGGTGGGAGAGATCACAATCTGATCAGCTTCATCTAGCATGCTTGGCGGTGTACCCAATCCGTGCTCACTAAGCAATTGGCGGTTTACATGGTTTTGTGCCAATGCTTTTGAACGTTTTTGTTTTTCTTTCGCTTTGGATTGCTCTGAATTCAAGCTTCCAGTACCAAGCTGTGAGATCAACATGGCCGGGTTGATGAAATGATGCAACATGGTTTTACCCGCAAGCCCTTCTTCGAATCTTACGGGTTGTTGTTTGAACAAACCGATATTAACCGCCGCTCTTAAGCGTTGCTGGATCGCCGCCCGGGTCAAGTGTCCTTCCGTTGCTTCAACCAACTCTGTGGTCGATACCATACCATCATGAGTGGATAAGCCGCGTAGCGAAATCAAGTTAAGTAACTCGATAATGCTTTTAGTAACACCTTTGAAGTGTTGGTACTGTGGAAGCCAATCAATTAAGTTTGCCGGGATCGAGAACAAATGCCCATCTTTGTGGGATCGTGGAGCGAGGATCAATACCTTCTCAGGGTTGTTATTCTTTGATGAAAGCGCGGAATTCATTTGTCATTAGCCGTAGATGCACCATTTTTCCGTGAAAGATTAATAGAAATATGACAAGAAAGAAAGATCTTTTATTGGCTTTTTTTAAACTGATCTTATTGTTTATTTTGATCTTATTGATTATATGATCTTATGATCTGGACGTTGATAAGCACGTAAGGCATTGAAACTTAAAGATATAAAAAACGACCACTTCGAAAGCATGATCATGGCTGTTCTGGAAATATGATCAACAAGTAATAGAAACGATGATCATCATGAGGTTGGAAGTATGATCATCATCAATCTGCAAACATGATCATCAAGAGTTAGAAAGCATGATCATGGCACACTCACAGGTTATCCACAGGTCAAATTGAACATCAGCTTCAAAATGGGCTATTTCGATGTATTGGCGAATCCCAAAGTCTTCATTTTCCCCTTTTTGTCACCGGAAAGATGATCATGCTTGTGTCATTCAACGTTATTTTTAGTGTTCTTTTCCTCGGAGCACCCCGTAGCGAAGAAATATTGACCAAAGTTGATTTAACACTCGCCGTATTCTACAGGGTATTTATCATGTGTCCGAAGCGGATGTATGATCAAGCCGTAGCTCGTGCATTTCAATTTTAACACCAAAGGTTATTTTACAGCCTTTGATACGGAAAAAGATTACGCTTCTTTGCCTGCTAAGCCCTTATCAGACCTACATTCACCGTAATTTGAGCGGATATATCCATGCTTTCGGGGGGAACCGTTCTAAGATCGATTTACACCGTCAATCACTTGATCATTTTTCCGATCATACTTGCGTGCAGTCGAGTCTCCTGTGTGGCTGGATTTTCCCTTGATCATGCTTCGTGATCTTGCTGTCGATACGGGAACGATGATCAAGACTATGGGGCTTCAATCTAGCGTAGATTAAGCTAAGCCACTAATTTCACGCTGATCGCCGTGATCATGTTTTGTCGGTGTTTGGTCGATCATAATGAAATTGAAGGATTTCATCATCATTTTTGTTTATTTTCATTGAATGCTATTCATCGGGGCCATTGGGGGTAAAATTTAATCAAAGTGACAGCGTCCGTAATCTAGCCAAAAAAGACACGCTTCCGGAATAATTAAGGGTTAATTGGATTTACAATGTAAAATAGTGACGCCGTAACACTTTAAATTTATCTCTCTTTCCAAGTTAATCACTCTCTTTTGTTCTCAGAATTCAAGAGAAATATGTCTGTTTTTTGCTTTACTTTGTGCTTTATGCTGAGATAAATATCACATGTCACCGTTCAGCTTTTTATTGTTTTAGTGTTTTTTTGTTGTACAATATAGCAAAATGTTTCAAGGTGAATAAAGACAATGAACAGGGAACAAACCATAGACAACTTGCTCAATATCGCCGAGCAGACGAAGCAGGTCCAAGCAGACCGAATTGAGATTGTGTTGGAGGAGCGTCGGGAAGAAGCGTTTCCTCCAATGTCGAAAGCATTGATGGAAAGTCGGTCAGGCCTTACCCGCCGTAAGCTGGATGATGCTATTTCACGCATGGAAGCGAATGGCCACCAATTTACGAAAAATAACGCCAATCATTATTCAATTAGCCTGGAAGAAGCGCATCAATTGATGGATGCGACAAAAAAGCCAGCATTTTACGAGCGTGAAGGTGCGGGGCGTAAACCGTGGATTGTTAATGTCCAAAACCAGAAAGGTGGCACCGGCAAATCGATGACAGCTGTACACCTTGCAGCATGCCTCGCGCTGGACTTGGATAAGCGCTACCGAATTTGCTTGATTGACTTGGATCCGCAGGGTTCGTTGCGTTTGTTCCTTAACCCACAGATCAGTGTCGGCGATCAGGAAACCATTTATTCAGCGGTTGATGTAATGCTGGAAAATGTGCCTGAAGGGCAGGATATCGACAAGGAATTCGTGATGGGTAATGTGGTAATGCCCACTCAATACCCGAACTTGAAGACCATTGCAGCCTTCCCTGAAGATGCCATGTTCAATGCTGATGCATGGCAGGATCTGGCTGAAAATCAGGACTTGAATATTGTTCGCCTGCTTAAGGAAAAGGTTATCGATCCTATTGCTGATGAGTTTGACATCATCATGATTGACACCGGTCCGCACATTGATCCGCTGGTATGGAATGCCATGTATGCTTCCAATGCCTTGATCATTCCCTGTGCGGCAAAACGTCTCGACTGGGCCTCTACCGTTAATTTTTTCCAGCATTTGCCTACAGTTTACGAGATGTTCCCAGAAGATTGGCATGGTTTGGAATTCATCCGACTGATGCCGACCATGTTCGAGGATGACAATAAGAAGCAGGTATCGGTGCTGACCGAAATGAACTACCTGCTTCGTGAGCAAGTCATGATGGCCACGGTACCGCGAAGCCGTGCCTTTGAGACTTGTGCCGATACCTACAGCACTGTATTCGACCTAACGGCGGCCGAATTTGAAGGGGGTAAAAAGACCCTTTCAACAGCGCAAGATGCGATCCAACGTGTTGGTCTAGAGTTAGAGCGTGTAATGCACTCTCACTGGGCTAACCTGAACCGGGAGTAATAAGTGGATGGCGATTAAAACCAAAGATCTTAATGCGCGTTTGTTCGGTAAAGCTGACAAACGACGCGCAACAACGCCAACAGAGGCCCAAACAGCGGCACGTGATAAAGCATCCGTTATTGAGTTGGCGGTAGCTGGCGAGGACACTGTTGCGTTTGAATTAATCAAAATCCAAGCCAACCAGGTTGCTGAAAAAACGCGTGTTTTTGCTGAGAATGCCCGTGAACAGGCTTTCCTTAACGAGCATGCGCTGGCTGATATCCTCAACACGCTTAAAGATCGTGGACAGCAGTACCCAGCTGTTGGTCGTTGGTTGGATGATGGCCGAATCGAGGTGCTTGACGGTAGTCGCCGTCGCATGTCATGTATCTTGGCTGAGAAAGATTTCCTTATCTATGTCGGTAAGGGGATTAATGGCGAGCACGCCAAATTCCTTTCTGATGTCGCTAATGCGCATAAACCGCTGTCATTGTTTGAACGTGGTAAGGAAATGCAGGCGCTGCTTGAAACCGGTAAAGTCGCCGATCAAAAAGAGCTCGCGAGGTATTGTCAGTGTAGCGAAGCCTTGGTCAGTGGGGCATTGAAGGCAGCATCTTTGCCAATGGAATTGCTGATGGCTTACCCGAGTGTCGGAGAACTTGGCCGACCGACGATTGTTAAGCTTCACCGTCTGTTCTTCGGCCTCAACAATGATCAACAACAGTCATTTGTTACCGAAATTTCTGCCGGTGATGAAGCGATGTGGAAGTCAATCGATGCTTCTGGTATTACCCGTATTACCCGTGAGGTGACCAGTAAACTTGAGCAGATTGGTGAGACTCTTCAGCCAAAAGTCGAGATCGAGAAGCCTAAACCGCAAGAGTTGGTGAAGGGAAAAATCAGTTATTTGCGCGATGGTGATAAGCTTCAGCTTAAGCTGAAAAAGTTGACCGAGCGACAAGCCGATGAAATCCTCACCTACCTTGCCGATTATTTGAAATAGAATATTCAGCTGACTCTGTATATTAAAACCACGCTTTCGAGCGTGGTTTTTTTTCGCACCACTACCGGCATATTGGTATTATCGGGTAGTTGTTTGCCATTGAGTTATAGCATGTCCCTACTTTCTGAATTCTGCCGTTCACTCTCTTCGATTGCGGCTGCTCGTAATATCCGATACCTTGTTGTTGCCAAGGGCGGCACAGACTGGTCGGCGCAAGTTTTAGATGCTTTTGCACCTCATTATCCGAATCGGCTTTTTTGTGGCGAGCCACTCTGTGCGGATATAGACGCTATTCCTTTCAAGAAAGCCAAATTATGGTTAGGTAGGGAATGTCAGATGCTGACTTTTAACGGACATAGTGGGCAGGGAGCTCATGCTCTGGATGTTCAAGCCCTTGGTGCATTGTCCGGTACCGTCGTTGGTGGAGGGATCTTGCTGTTGTTATTGCCACCTGAGTGGTTTGATAATAGCGGTTCAAATTTTACCAGACGGTTGAGTGAATTGTTTCAGCATCCCAACGTCGTGATACTCGAGCCGGACTTGGATTTGCCGGCATTGCCTTTTCATGATTTAGCGAAGATGGATACTGTTGGCCCAACAGAAGCTACTTTCCCTTTTGGTACTTTGACCGCTTGCCAAGCTAGTGCCGTTGAATCTATTCGCCGGGTAGTGACAGGTCACCGTAAGCGACCTTTGGTTTTAACCGCGGATCGCGGTCGGGGAAAGTCAGCGTCGCTGGGATTAGCCGCGGCCAGTTTGCTGGCTGAGCGAAACATCAAAATTGTTGTCACCGCCCCCTCTTTTGCAGCTTGTCAGGCAGTGTTTCGTCATGCTGCGGATCAGTTTGGAGTGCCATTTACCAACCAAAAATGTCTTGAACTTGGCAAAGGTTCGCTGGCTTTTATTGCTCCGGATGTGTTGTCATCAGAAAAGCCGAACGCCGATCTGGTGATGGTAGATGAAGCTGCGGCTATACCGGCCCCTGTTCTCAACATGCTACTCAACAGTTTTGGACGTTTGGTGTTTTCCAGTACTGTACATGGTTATGAGGGAACGGGACGTGGTTTCGCTGTTAAGTTTCGTCAACTGCTGGATAAACTCATGCCACAGTGGCGTGCGTTTGAAATGAAGCAAGCGATCCGTTGGGCAGATAATGATCCGTTGGAAAACTGGATTTTCAAAGCCTTGCTGCTTGATGCTGAGCCTGCCACGTCAGGCCTTGATCCCAATACGGCACAGTTTGAATATCTTGATAAAAACCAGCTGCTCGTTTCGGAAAAACTTCTTTCTTCATTATTTGGTTTATTGATCAATGCACACTATCAAACGTCGCCTGCCGATTTGGTAAACTTACTTGATGATGACAGCTTGCATATTTGGGTCTGCCGAAATGACGATAATGTGTTGGGTTGTTGTTTGATTGTCGATGAAGGGGGCTTCTCTCCAGAACTTGCCGAGCAAATCCAACTTGGTGTACGAAGGCCACGAGGCCATCTACTTGCCCAGTCTCTTGCTGCTCATCTTGGTATTTCTGAAGCCGCAATGCAACGTTCTGGCCGTATACTAAGAATTGCGGTTCACCCCGATTTTCAGCAGCAAGGCATTGGTCAGCAATTATTGTCCTCAGTCAGGCTCTGGTCACAGGGTCGATATAATTTCCTCGGCACCAGCTTCGGTTATGTCACCGAGCTTTTGCATTTTTGGCAGAGAGCAGGGTATATGCCTGTTCGTTTGGGCCTGCAAAAAGATGCCTCGAGTGGATATCCATCCTTGCTGTGTGTACAACCTATTTGTGATTTAAGTCAGCAGTGGTTTACCAGGGCGAGGGTTTTATTTGCGATAGGTTTGACTACCAATGCATGTGAAGCTTTTCGCGAGATGGCAATTGAAGAGTTTCTGCCGCTGTTGATTGAGTCATTATCGCTTAAAGCCATGCCGCCAGCCCTTCCGACTCAATGGGTAGAAGATCAACTTTCGTTATATTGCCAAGGTGGCTTGGGGTACGAATCAGTGTTGCCTGCGCTGCAGCAATATCTGTATCACCGCTTGCTTCATATCGGACAGTCTTGCGAATTGGCTACGTTTCATTTGGCAGTGTCTAAAGCTATTCAACGCAAATCTTGGCAAGACATTGTCCAACAATTCCAACTGACGGGCCGTAAACAGGCAGAGCAGGCTTTACGTGATTTTGTCAGATCTGATTTTAAAAAGAATTCTTTAGCAAGGAGCGAGTAATGAAATTTGTTGTCGACACCCATAGCCATACAGTCTCTAGCGGGCACGCGTATAGCACGGTATTAGAGAATGCGGCTGCTGCTGCAGACAAAGGTCTGCAATTAATGTGCGTCACTGACCATGCCTCCTCAATGCCTGGCGCTCCTCATTTTTGGCATTTTGCCAACCAGAAAATCTTGCCTCGCTTTCTTCATGGGGTAGGTATCTTACGAGGTGTTGAAGCAAACATAATGAATGTTGAAGGAGAAATTGATATCTCTGCCAAAGTGGAAGGTCACCTTGACTGGATTCTGGCGAGTTTCCATGAGCCAGTGTTTGCGCCATCTTCATCGACGCAACATACAGAAGCGTTGCTTAATGTTATTAAGTCAGGTCGTGTTGATGCGTTGGGTCATTTAGGCAACCCTAATTTTGATTTCGACTTTGAGCGTGTTCTGGCGGCAGCGGCTGAGGCCAACGTGTTGGTTGAGATAAATAATTCTTCGCTGTCAGGCTCTAGGATAGGAAGCCAGCCAAGGTGTGAACGTATTGCTGAAATTGGTAAAGAGGTTGGCGTGTCGTTCACAACAGGGTCTGATGCTCACTTTGCTTACGACATAGGAAAATTTGATTCTGCGGCAGCATTGTTTGACAAAGTGAATATCGACGAGTCTTCCATTGTTACAACGAGTGCATCTCGATTTATTGAATTTCTTGAGTCTCGTGGTCATGCGCCGATTGAAGAGTTTCAGTCTCTTCGTTAAGATAATTTACAGTGTAAATTTCAGCATAACAATGTGCGTGAAGTTTTATTTGAAAAGGTGGCTGTTGCCACCTTTTTTGTTGTCAAAATTTACACTGTAAATCGCAGGTGAGACTGCTTTGTGATTTAGATTTGTATTCTTTTGCCTCATTGTCTACGATTTAAGAATGCCACTAAATTTTAGCTTGGACTTTGTGTCGTATACAAAGGCGAATTATTGTTATTGTGGTAGGCAAAAAAATAATAATAAGGAGTCAGCATGAGTTTAATAAAAGATGTTCCTCCAGCGCTAAAAGAGATGATTCATTCATCTGTTTGCCAAGATTCTGATATCGAAAAGTGCTACTCCGTTGGTCGTGGCGGTATCGCTGGTCGTCTGTTTGGCCACCTTCTCAGCAGTGGTGAAACCATCGACAGTCATGATTATGGAGTAAAAGTAACGGTAAACAGAATTACCCGGCAAATGATCTATTTTGAATCATCGACCCCCCTGCCTTTGACAGCCTGCTATCAACTGTATCTCCAACCGGTTGGTATGCTGGAAGGCTATCTGCGACAAGATAAAATTTCCGTAAATAAAAAGCACCCTAATAATGGTAGTTATATGTTTATTACTGACCAATGGCTGACGTCTCATCAGTTACGCACTATCGCCTTGGTCTGACCTGTATGAATTGTTATTGCTAAATCAATATGCATTCAATTGCCTATTGTTGGGTTATTGATAAATTTCACATGAATTTGTGACTGAACATATACTAGGTAGCTGATTTGTTACTGTAATATTGAGGGGTACCATTACTTTATTGTTCGCCAATAGCAGAAAAAGGAGTTGATATGGCAGAGCTTTTTCTGCGTATCTCTGATGATGGACAATCAGTGTTATTTGCGGCAACCGCAGACCAGCAAACAGTACCAACGCGTGGGGTGTTACTCGAACAACTTACTATCGTTGGTGCTGGCAATTTCTATTTGTTCGAAAAAGCGATTGATTCAGCGCTTGCTGTCACCAGCCATGACAATGATATTGACCCACAAACCACTGATCTTGAGCCTATTGTTATCGCGGAGCGGCGTAACGCTAGCCTCGTGGTGAAAGCTGACCCTGATTTTATGCGTGCTGCTATTACCCTAACAGCACCTTATGGGGGAACTCATACTACCGGGCCTGATATTCTAGAAGCGCTGAAGCAGAACAGAATCATCAAAGGGATCCGTAAAACTCAACTTCATCAACTTTTGCATGAAGCCCATAGCCTCTTGCCCGGTGAAAAAATCACTTTGCCCGTGGCTTTCGGCCGCTTACCCGAAAACGGTGCTGACGCCTGGTTTGAATCACTGGTCGATGATGCAAGTCACCGTATATTGAGGCCTCAAGCGACAGATGATGGCAAGGTGGATATGCGTGATTTGGGTGAACTGATCACGGTTAAAGCTGGCCAGGCATTGATGCGACGCATTCCTGCGACGGAAGGTGTTGTGGGTTATACCGTAGAGGGGAAGGTTTTACCGGCTAAACCAGGTAAGGACAACCAGTTTCAACCAGGTGAAGGGACGCTTATCAGCGAGCAGGATCCTAACTTGTTATTGGCAGAAAAACCCGGGATCCCTGTTGCTAAACCCCGAGGAATGCAAGTTGATGAGGCATTAATCTTAAAAGGGGTGAATGTCGCAACGGGTCATATTAATTTTGATGGGAGTATCTTGATCACTGGGGATGTAACACCCGGTATGAAGGTTACAGCTTCGGGGAATATAACTGTCGCTGGTTTTGTTGAATTGGCTGAATTGAAAGCTGGCGGTGATATATCAATTATTAAGGGGATCATTGGGCGTAAGTTCGAAGGGAACAAGCTTGGCTGTTCTATCGAAGCCAAAGGCAGTGTCACGAGTAAGTTTGCCCAGTTTGCTGACATTTCCTGTGGGCAGAATGCGATGTTTACCTTACATGTCCTTCATAGTGTCATTCGTGCTGAGGGCGAAGTTGTTGTTATGGATCAGTTCAAGCGGCAAGGTAGCTTAAGCGGTGGGGTAACTGAAGCGGGTTATAGTATTCGTGCGGTCAACCTTGGTGCGTTGTCTGGTGTTCCTACGTTGTTAACTGCTTTTACCAAATTTGAATACCTTCTAAAGCAACTGCAAGATAAGCATCATGACTATCAGATCGAGCTTCAAAACGTCGATAAAATTAAGCAAGCAGAGCTTAAGCTGCTGAAGCTCCCTGAGCATAAGCGCCCTGTCGAATTAAGTGAACGGATTCATTATGCTGCCGAGCAACATAAGTTACAGATTGGTATGCTGGAATCTGACTATCAACAGTTACGCGACGAGTATGATGAGCTACGCTCTCGGGTCATGATCACTGCTGTTAATCGGCTCTATGCAGGGGTTCAAAGTCGATTGGAAAAAGAGAAATTGCTTATCACACAAGATCACGGTCCTTCCAAACTTCATATCTTTGAGCATGTTTTTCAGTGCTCACCGCTTTAATCGGGGTCATTAAATTTACAGTGTAAATCTAATTTACACTGTAAATTAAAATACATTATCTGACCTATTTAATGTAGATGCGGATGTGTCGGTAATCGCTTATCTTTAGCTTTCTGTTCAGTAAAGAAGCCTTGGAAGCCACTAACAAATAATTCAGATAGCCTCTCAAGCTGTGTTTCTGTTTCTACTCGGGTAGCAATGGTCATGACATTGAGGCTGTGAGCCGTTCTACATACTGACGACAGTAGTTGTTTTTTCAAATCATCGTTGAGCTGATGGGTATACGAAAAATCAACTTTCACGTAGTCGGGGCGGAACTCTTCAAGATAAGCGAGTGATTTGAAATAGCGGCCATAGCCGTCCACGCCGTAGCGAAATTTGTAAAAACGAATGGCTGAGCACAATAAGCCACAAGCATCGGGAGTTCGAATAAAGCACGATTCCGGAATTTCGAAATGCAAACGCTGAGACAGGTGTTGGTTACGCGATAGCATTTGATCAAGCCAGCGGTTGAATGCCGGATCCGTGATACTGTTTGTCGTGAGGTTGATAGAAAATGGTCCGCGGCTCTGGTCACCATTCAAGACATTCACATGGTGGGCAATGACGTGTTTGTCGAGCAACACCCCCGCACCGACATCTTCAATCGCACCGAGAAACTGATTTGCATTGTAGTGTGACTGTTCAGCTTTGAGCGATGAAAAAACTTCGAAATGGAGTGGTTGTTGATGCTCATTGACAACCGGCTGGTACTGATAGCTCATTGCGTTGTTATCGATGGCGTCGAGCAATAATGACTTCCATTGCTGCTTACCGAAACTCGGCACTTGGTGCTGGTTGTCTGCCAACTGTATCGGCTCAGCTGGGTTACGTGATGCTTGGGCCTGGATGTTATCAAGTTGACCGAGGATATGGCTGGCACTACTGGCCTGCTCAACCATCAACAAGCCCAAAAATGCGCTGTCTGTGATTTCACCTCGGTACGCTTTTTCTTGTTGTCGATGCACGTCAAACATTGCATCGGCAACTTGCAGTAATTTGTGTGTGGCGATATTGGGCAGTAGAACCGCAAACTCATCATAGGATAACCGAGCCAGATAAACTTGGGCATGAATGATGTTGGCATTGAGATCGTCGGCCAACTTGCGGGTAAAGGCATCTCCTTTTTCAAAACCATATTGCTGATACACTTCATCGAGTAAGGTTGATTTAAGTAAGATCAGACCACTTTGCTGTGGGTTCTCGAGCCAGGCATTGAGTTGATTAATAAAGTAGTGGCGATTACCAAGACCAGATACTTTGTCTTGATAGGCTTGGGCTTTCAGTTTATTGGCTTCATCGGCTTGTTGTTGAAAAATGTCATCGAGCTGTTTTTTAAAACGTCCGGACATTTTTACCCAGGCCTTTGCCTCAATACTGTTTAATGTTCCCGGTGGAATTGAAAGCGAGTTATGACCAATAGTCGAAGACTGCAGTGCCAGTTGCGTTAGAGGCTGGAGCTTTCGCTTAAGCAGCACGAACAAAAGCAACAAAATGAGCAGATAGATGCCAGTACCAATCACTACCCCGGGCAGAAGCCTCAGCCAAAATGATGCTGTGATTTTATCGATAGGAACTTCAGCCGTAAATCGGATAGCTTGTTCGCTACTGCCGAACAAGATACGTTGCGATGAGATTGTTGGCCATAAACGAGTTGGTTGCGGAGTTATCTGTGTTGACTGGCTTAATGCTTGAGATGAAAAATGTTGGCTGGAGGCGAGCACCTGTACGTGTGATTGCACCTGCGGGGCGATTTGACCGACCTGCTCCAGCAGCATCGTGTAGTTAGCTTGGATATGATTGTCTTGTATATCCAATAACCCCAAGCGCTGTTCAAAATATGAGGTACTTAATTGCAGTTGTTGCTGAGCCTGCTCGATGAGAGCACCGCGTATACTCAGGGAATGTAAAGCGACAAAGCACAATAACAGGGTGGTGAAAGTACTCGCAACCCAAGAAAAAGTGTAGCGGAATAAGTTCATTGTTGATCTCCGCAAGCTCGAAGAGAAATTAATTGATTGGAACCGTTGAGGCGACTGAGGCTGTCAATTCTAGCGCTCTGGTAAAGGTATCAAAATTTCGCGCTAGCTAGACGTGCAGGGCTGACTAACATCTTGTTTTATGGAGATAGTTCGAAAAAATGTGTAAACCATTCCTGGTTTTCATTTGGCTTTGCTTTATGGTTCCGACAGTGGATGGGCTAGGCTTTAAAATCTTTCTTATCAATGTGATATTTTCTTAGTTTGTCATATAAGGTCTTTCGCGCAAGGCCCAGTTCTTGTTGTACCTCCTTTAGTCTCCCCTGATGGCGATTGAGCGCGTCGTGCAGTACTTTACATTCAAAATCGGCCACTCTTACCGCCAGTGTTGCTGCCGGTGATTGATCACTGCCATGCTGTGGTTGGGTGTCGAGCGCCTTGGCTCCCAACAATGCATAGCGCTCGGCAAACTGCCGCAGTTCGCGCACATTTCCCGGCCAACCTTGTTCAATCAACCACTGCTCTAATCGCGCGTCAATGTGCGGCGGTTCTATACCAAAACGGCTACAGTCCGTTCGAAGAAAGTTATGGAACAGCAGAGCTATATCGTTCCGCCGTTTATGAAGCGGTGGCAAATCTAGTGAGATGAAGCCCAACTTGAAATAAAGACTGTGCAACAGGCCGGCTTGGCTTTGTTGATGGTTGTCGGTATCGGCGCTGACAATAACCCGAACAGCCTTATTTTCTTTGCATAGTGATTCAATGAAATGTTCCAATGCAGGTTGAATTTGTGGCGGTGTTTGGCCGATGTGCTTAAGGTAGAGTGTGGCAAAGTAGGGTGACAGCTTTGTCCCTGAACCACATGACTGCTCTGTGATACTCGCGATAAGCTCCCTCAGTTGCACTTCGGCGCCGGTTGCACTGCAATCAATGGTGACAAACGGTTGTTGTGGCTGTAAGCCATGGTCATGGACAAATCGGGCAACGAGGGATTTGCCACAACCACTGGGGCCGTGGATAAAAAGCGGAGTATGTGTTTTTGACTGGTGAGATAAGATCCGCCTCAGCTGTTTGATGGACGGGTCATTGCCTAAAATTCGAGGTCCGGGGCCACTTTGTACTTCAAGCTCTCGGCGTAGCTCCCTATTTTCCAGTACTAACTGACGCTTTTCGCCAGCCCGTTTGACGACATCGAGTAAGTGTTCCGTTGAAAATGGTTTTTCGAGAAAGTCATAAGCGCCGAGCCGCATGGCTTCAACGGCCATTGAAATATCTCCATGGCCGGTGAGCATGATAATGGAAAGCTCGGAATCTAACGTTAGCGCCTGTTTGAGAAAGGTGAGACCATCCATGCCGGGCATGTTGATATCGGAAATAATGACGCCTGGGAACTGATTAGTCAGCTGATCCAGAGCGGGTTTGGCGCTGGCAAAGAGAGCGACATCGTAATCCTCTATCTCGAGTGTTTGGCCAAGGGCATGTCGGACTGACTTTTCGTCATCTATAAAGATAACAGGGATGTTCATGGTTTGCTCTCGCTCTCTAATGGTAAGCTGAGGGTAAATTCAGCACCTCCGCCGGAGTGATCACTGACGCTGAGTGTGCCATGGTACGCATCGATAATACGTTTGGATATTGTCATTCCAAGCCCTAAGCCATCTTCCTTGGTGGTGTAAAACGGCAAGAAAACCTGCTTTTTTTGTTCTGGACTTAATCCGGGACCATTATCCCATATTCGGCATTCAACCCGGCCTGAATGGACGATTAGCGTGATCCCAACCTGAGGTTCGGAGTGATTCTTGAGTGCCTGAAGGCTATTTTGCAATAAGTTAATCAACACTTGTTCAAATTGCACAGCATCGATATTAATGATTACATTGTCTGGAAAGTCCGCCAACCGAAGTACAACTCCTTGTTTGATTAACGCGTTGCGTACTAACGACAAGGAAGAGCGGATAGAGTCTGCGACATTGGTCCGAGGCGAGGCTTGGTAAAAATTTCGCTTGCGGGCGAAAACTTTGAATCGGGCGATGATGTCGGTGATCAACTGGTTAAGCTCGATGATTTCATCAATATTGCCACTGACCATATCATAACGCTGTTTGGCTAATAGTTTCCGGCTGTTCTCGGCATAGGTCCGAATGGCTGCGAGTGGCTGGTTGATTTCATGATTGATGCTGGCAGAAAGTTCACCCAGCATCGCGAGCTTGGCGGCTTGCAACAGTTCATCCTGGGTTTGTTTCAATTCTGCTTGGCTATGCTCGTATTGGCTTAGGGTGATTTTTAACTGCTGGTTAGTTTCTTGCAACCGTCGGGTACGCTGGCTTACCCGCCTTTCCAACCGACTGTTAAGGTTGGCTAGATCGATCCTGGCTCGGTAGGTTTGCCACCAAGAATGGACCGCGATACATAGCAGGGTGTAGATCAGGACAAACAACAACAGTACCTGCCCCATATATTCAAATGCTTTTGCTTGCGGTGTAAAGCCGAAGATGTACCAGCCAGCTTTATCCATGTCATGCTGAGCGGTGATATAGGTTTGCGACGTAGTAGCGGCAGCTCCATGCAAGGGGATGACGGGCTGCTGGTTGAATGCCGTAAGGTTCTCTGCTTGGGTAAGCGTGGCGATATCTACATAGCCATATTGCCGCGATTGTTTTATTTGTTGCTTCGTGGTGTCGCTTAGCGGTGTCAGCGAGTGATAAAGCCATTGGGATTCAGAGCTATAGAAAATGATTCCCAGGCGATCGGTTATCGCATATTCAATATCATCGTACTGCCAGATGTCGGCGAGTAATGAAAGATCCACCTTGATGGCGAGTACGCCTACAGGCTGTTGGTTTATCGTGACGGGCGCAGAAAAATAATAACCTCGTTTATCTGATCGTGCACCCAACGCAAAGTACTGTCCATTTTGCCCCTTGGCGGCCTGCTGAAAATAGGGACGATAACTGAAGTTTTGTCCTACAAATGAGTCCGGTTGTTGCCAATTGCTGGAAGCTAGCGTGGTGCCATTCATATCAATGAGGTACATAGTGTCGGCACCTAAGGTTTGGCTCCATTGCGCAAGTAGCTGGTTTACGGCTTGGAATTGATCACCAACCGTTGAAACGGGTTTGTGTTTGGTTAGAAGGGGAGCGAGCAACCGCGGATCACGGGCTAAAACATCGGGAAGCTGGTTGTAACGTTCAAGTTGGGTGTCAATTTTTGTACCCAGCTGAGTGACATCCACAATGAGTTTTTCGCTGAGGTGGCGCTGGATCTGTGACAAGGTGGCCCAACTGATGAGCATCGCGCCCACGCTGCCTATTAGCAGGGCAATGCAAAAAAATTTTTTCTTATCCGACATTGGAAGGCCTTTTTTTTCAATGTAACAAATTCAGCAGGTGGAAACGTCGAGCTTGGTTACAGAGTCGCGTGTTGGCTTAGACTGTCGGGCAATTTACTTGTGTTTCAATCAGACAAAGCGCACAATTTCAGCGTTATAAGATACATCCAGAGAATGAGCGGAGATAACAATGGAATTGTCTGATATTCGTCGCGACTATACACAGGGTGGTTTGCGCCGTCATGATTTGCCGGAGCAGCCGGAGCAACTATTCAACACCTGGCTTGAGCAGGCGATAGAAGCAAAGCTGACCGATCCCACTGCGATGACAGTGGCGACTGTTGATGAGCACGGGCAGCCTTATCAGCGCATTGTGTTATTGAAGCACTTTGATAAAGATGGGTTTGTCTTTTATACCAATCTTGGTAGCCGCAAGGCGTTGCATTTGGCTGATAACAGCAAAATCAGCTTGCACTTTCCATGGCACCCTCTTGAGCGGCAGGTCCACATTACTGGCTGCGCGGAAAAGTTGTCAAAAATGGAAGTGCTGAAGTACTTCTCGTCACGACCAAAAGAGAGCCAGATTGCTGCATGGGCAAGTAAACAGAGCGCGCGAATTTCTGCCAGACAGGCGCTGGAAAGTAAGTATTTCGAGCTGAAAGATAAATTTGCCAAAGGTGAGGTGCCGGTGCCGACGTTTTGGGGCGGTTATCGGGTAAAAATCAATTCGATTGAATTCTGGCAGGGCGGTGCTAACCGCTTGCATGACCGTTTTTTGTATACCCGGATACAGGATGCAACCCAGCAATGGGGCATTGAGCGCCTGGCGCCTTGATCAAATCCATCATAAACATTTGATCAAGACTGGTATCACTGGGTTTAGACCAAAAAAGAGCAGCTCTTCGCTGCTCTTTTTTTTATGCCGCTAATTGCTGCTGACTAGTCACTATACTTACCCCTTCAGGGTGACGCACTTTAAGGGCTTTTTCGGCGTTAGTGATGGAATCGATTTCACTCACCGCTTGGATTTGGTATTTGCAAGGGATGTTGAAATGCGGGTGTACAACGTAGGTGACAGTAAATTGCTTCATAGTTTTTCCAGCATATCGTTGGCGCTTAGGCCGGTAAATTTAATGACTGGGCGAATTATAGGTAATTGGCCCAGTACAAAAATTGATCTGGAAACAAGCTTTGGATTGCAAAAAGGCAAACTAAGTCTGCGTCTTTTGCGGTTACAAATGACAAAATTGAGCCATCTATTCTTTCAAAATTACCGATAGCTGGCGTTTAAGCATACTTTCGGGGATATGCGAGCCAAAGCCGAGATCTAGCGCAATGTCGATAAGTTCGTTCTTTGAACGGGCATTGAACTTCTCGCGCAGTCGAATGACATAATTCTCTACTGTTTTAACCGAAACACCGAGCACCTTGGCCATATACTGTGGCTTTTTGCCGTAAAGCAGCAGAAAGAGTACTTCAGATTCACGGGTGTTAAGGTTTATGGCGTTGTGGTTGAGGTCAAGATTGAAAGAGGCTTGCTCTTTCGGATCGATACCAGCTGCCCGGCAAATCCAGTGGCCAACTTCTAATACTGCCGTATCTTTGAGTTCGACACCTGAAAAAATGGTTCCGACGACGTCGTTTTCATCGTTTTTCCAAGGGGTTTTAGTGAATAAGTGTGCACGCCAGCTGCCATCGGAATAAGGGTGGATATCCAGTACTCGCATTCTTTTTCCTGATGTCAGCACAAGATTATCTTGTTCCCTGAATGCTTCTGCACATTCAACCGTCGGGCTTGGCATGTCGAAATCGGTACGGCCGATACAATCTAAATGATGATCAACACCAATTATGTTTCCGTATTCGGAATTAGCATAAACGAAGACTGAATCTTTATCTTTACATCCCCAACACCCTGGGAGCTGATTAAATATATGTAGTAAAGAGGGGTCGACTTTATTTTTCACTACGTGTGCCTGAGTTAATAGAATAGAGCAGTTGCAACAGTGAAGTTTAATTGAATAGCTAGAGGTTACAATATCTGAATGACGGATTTTTGGACACATTTGTAAAAAAGATAAAAAAAAGCCGACCTAATAGGTCGGCAAAGACAAGAGTTTGACTCCGAAGAGCACAATCCTGTACGACGTGTAGAAGAGGTACCCAATCAGGTTCATATTCTTTGGTATGAGGGTTTATACCAAAGTGAACCCGCTTGGTATGTATCCAAAGTTGGATACTGTAGGCAGAAAGCGGTAAAACCGTCTCTCTGTCGACGGAAAGTACTATAACAATAGTGTGATAAGCAGGTAAGGGGGGAAATCACCTATTGACAAAGGTGTGGTAGTGTGAGTTTGAGGTTTTTTATGTTCGCTATAAAACATCGTGCATAAAAATGATTAATTGGAAAAATGTTTCATTTTCAGCGCGATTAATTTTGGCTGGTTGATTGAAAACGATAGATTATTCAGATGATTTGCATAACTTTCAGCCTGTTTTGACGCACATTTTTCGGTAATAAAATAGACACTAATGTGTTGTGAAAGTAGGTCTGCCTAGCTATGCATACACCTGCAATCATAAGGTTTTATATTCAAAAGAAACCGTTAAAGTGTAACTATATTTATTTGTTTAAGCTGGCTGTTTTTGAATAGGATTACTCTTTATTACAAATGGCTAATTACGCAGTGTAATTAGCCATTTGTAGCACCGCAATATCCTCTTTATTTTTAAGGGTAAATAAGACGGCAGTGACTTTGACTTAATTGACGTAATTAAACGTTCTAAGCAAAGTGATTCCTAAACTACTGGTGAATATCGATCCTAGCGTGGTAACGGCAATAATATTTGCTGCGAGGTAAGCGTTACCTCCCATATTTCTTGCCATAACATAGCTGGCAGCAGCTGTTGGGGCGGCACTCATCAGGAAGATAAGTCCGAGTTCGAGCTCCCTAAAGCCCAATCCAATACCTGCAAGGGTAATAAATAGCGGAGCTATCACGAGCTTTCCTATGCTGGCATACTGGGTATTCGCTGGCTCCTGCCGTAACTGGTTGAAATTTAGGCTTGCACCAGTACACAACAATGCCAGTGGCAATGTCATTCCTGCAAAGTACCCACCGGATTTAGTGATGAGTTCCGGTAGCGGAATGGCAAAAATAGAGAATGGTAGCGCGCAGATTATGCTGATGATCAGCGGATTCTTGATAATGGAGCGTAGCAGGAAGCCAGTATTGAGGCTTGGTAAATTTGGATTAGAGCGAGACAAGGTGATCACTGCAAGGATGTTATACGCGACAGTAATGACGGCTACGTATAACGAACCAAGGGCAAGACCATTGTCGCCGAAGGCATTACTGGCATAGGCAAGGCCGATGATACCGGTGTTGGCCCGAAAGGCACCTTGGACCACGACGCCGCGATCTATCTTCTGCTTGATGGTTCGCTTTGCCAATAATTCGAACATTAGATAAGTGAGAATATTCGCAGCCAGTGCAAACAGTAATAAATCAGGATTTCCTATTTCAGATATGTTGGAGCGGGAAACGCTCAGGAACAGCATTGCTGGTAAGGTAAGATTGAAAACCAGTTTGGAGCCGGTCTCTATAAATGCTTCCGTCAGCATACCGATACGTTTGAGGTAAATCCCTAATCCCAGCATCAGAAATATAGGGCCGGTGATGGAAAATGAATAATGTAGTTGTGCAAGCAGCTCTGTCATGATCGCCTATTCCTAGTATGAAGGCTATTTGTAACACAATTAGCCTCAAGATTGGAAACATGATCAAGGATCATTGTTTCGATCTATTTCTTATCGGCAATCAAAGATTGGCAACCTACTGAAAATATACGGAACGATGATCAAGAGGTGTGTCATAACGGGCAATGTAGTTCCGACTGGAACGATGATCAAGTTAGATCGTGATCTTGGCCTTTTTCCCAGAACGATGATCAAGAGAATCTCTGTTATTGACTGTTGAAAGTGCCAGCAGCTAGCCAAGGGAGCTTGGCCAATTGCACTCTTTTTAATTTAAAGCGTTGAAAGTATATCCGTTTTATATGATGGGAATGAATTGGTCTTTTGGGCTTTGTTAGCTAACAAATCTGATTGCTGGTTTTTAAATCAACAAAATAGAATCAGAATCACATTGGCCGTAAAATATCCCCACTTGATCATGGTTCCGATATAAGTCAATGGATTTCAAGATGAACGGTAATGATTGCTTAGCTGGTGTGGGCTGGGTATAGCTATTGGGGGAATTATGGTACTATCGATCTACGAATCACTGTCATATTCTTCGATCATTTAGCATGAAAGAAAAGCTAAACACGCCAATGTTCAAACCTTCTGAAATCGTTACATTGCCGGCGCAGATGGATCACCATAACCATGGCTATAACCAGGTGGTGATTGGTTTATCAGGGCAAACAGAATTTGATATCGAAGGAGCGGGTAATCTGGTATGTCCCGGTCAGGGATGTTTGGTAACGGCAGACTCAGAGCATGCCTTTTCCGGTGTTGGTAATAATGAAATTTTGGTATTGAATGTTGCTAATGAGCAATTTCAGGCATCTTATTCTCAAGATCATATTGCCCAGCTGTTTGATCAATCGGGTTATTTCCACCTTGACCGCCAAGCACAGCACCTCATTCAGGCCCTGACTGCTGAGATGGCTGCCCATCCCGATGATTTGCTGCTCAGCAGAGCATGTACCGACACTTTGATGTGTGTGCTGCATCGCCACTTCAAGCCGCTGAAACTTGATCGCCAAACCTACCGGTTGAACATGGATGTGATTGATCAATATATTCTTCAGCACCTGACCCGAAAAATTTCTGTTTCCCAGTTGGCTGGCTTGGTCTTTTTGGGGGAAAGTCAATTTCATCATCTGTTCAAAGAGCAGACAGGAGCCACTCCTCACCAATATGTATTGAAAAAGCGGCTAGAACTGGCAAGGGAGCTTATTGAAGAGTCCCAGCTAAGTGTTGCGCAAGTGGCCCAGAGTACAGGCTTTGCCAGTCAGAGCAGTTTTACCCAAGCCTTTACCCGATTGTATGGCAAGCCGCCAGCGCGCTATCGCCGTGACAACCCCGCAAATTAATCTGATCATCAATATCTACCCATTTGTTGAAAACTTGTAGCATTCCTTCTCTGGTCTAACTGTTTTTCCTATTTGATATTCCCTTTAAGCTACACATCATGCTGATGAGTAGCTTCACTGTGCACATCCAATGTCTGATCTTACTTTATCATTGTTCCGTTCTCCCTTGATCATCGTTCTGGATTTGTGTGATTTTTCAGCAGCGCCAGGCTTTGGGTTATGGAAAAATGCATATTTTTTAAATAATTCCCGTCGAACTTTGTTAAAAGCCGGACTTTTGCTAAAAAGTATCGGAGAATATAGCAAGACTATCGGAGTGTTGGAAAATAAAATCCCCCCTTACTGGTAACACTGATGTAACAATTTTCTTGGGTAGGGGCAGTCAGTAACTGAAAATGCTGTTTACCTTATCCGGTACACTATTGAGGGAATCACTATGTTCAATGCGGCAGAAGTACTTCAGCCTGATTTTATTGAGCGTCCACTGGATGAGCTCTGGTCTCAGATTTCGCCACTGTACAGTGTGGATGAATCACAATGGCTGGGTCAGTTGATGCCGTTGGCTGAGCCAACAGCGCAAGAGCGGAAGTTTACATCTGACCAAGCCACCAGCCTGATCGAGCGGGTTCGATCCGATCAGAACGCGATCCAGATGATTGATGCTCTGCTGCTTGAATATAGCTTGGACACCAAAGAAGGGATTTTGCTGATGTGCCTGGCTGAAGCGTTGATGCGTATTCCAGATGCCGCCACGGCCGATGCCCTGATCCGTGACAAACTCAGCGTGGCAGATTGGAAGTCGCACCTGAAAAGCTCCGATTCGTTATTTGTTAATGCGTCTACCTGGGGTCTAATGCTGACTGGTAAAGTGGTTAGCCTGGATGCCAAGGAAAGTGGCGCACCAAGCCATGTTATTAACCGCCTTGTTAACAAGATGTCTGAGCCGGTGATCCGCCAAGCCATGAATCAGGCGATGAAGATCATGGGTCACCAGTTTGTCCTTGGCCGTACCATTGCTGAAGCGATGAAAAATGGCAAAAGTAAACGTGACCAAGGCTTTACCTATTCCTTCGATATGCTGGGTGAAGCTGCTCTAACCGCTCAGGATGCCCAGAAATATTTTAAAGATTATGTAATGGCTGTTGAGGCGGTAGGTCGTGACAGCTATGCCAGCGAAAGTGGCAGTAATACCCGCTCACCAGACCCAACGGTTTCCATCAAGCTTTCAGCCTTGCATCCACGCTATGACGTGGCTAACGAAGCCCGCGTGCTGGATGAAATGTACGAGTCGGTTCTGTCGCTGCTTAAGCGCGCCCGCGAACTCAATGTCGGCATTACCATTGATGCCGAAGAGGCCGATCGTCTTGAGCTTTCATTGAAGCTATTCGAAAAACTCTACCGCTCTGATGACGTGAAAGGATGGGGACGCTTTGGCTTGGTCATACAGGCTTACTCTAAACGCGCTTTGCCGGTGCTGGCGTGGTTAGCTGCATTGGCTAAAGAGCAGGGCGATGTTATCCCGCTACGTTTGGTCAAAGGGGCTTATTGGGATAGCGAACTGAAACTGTCTCAGCAGAGTGGTTTTAGTGGCTATCCTGTATTTACCCGTAAGGAAGCGACCGATGCGTCTTATCTGGCTTGTGCCCGATTCTTGTTGGCCCCTCACCTTAATGGTCTGATTTATCCGCAGTTTGCCAGCCATAATGCCCATACGGTATCGGCGGTAATGGCGATGGCCCAGTCACACCGCAACTTCGAGTTCCAGCGTCTGCATGGCATGGGGGATGCACTGTATAACCATGTGATGAAGATGCACCAGACCAACGTCAGGATCTATGCCCCGGTTGGTAGCCATAAAGATTTACTGCCATATTTGGTCCGTCGCTTATTGGAAAACGGTGCGAACAGTTCGTTCGTCCACCGTTTGGTTGATGCCAACTGCCCGGTAGAAAGCCTGATCCAGCACCCGGTTGATACCTTAAAGTCACGTCCTACGTTGCACAACAGCCTGATCCCGTTACCGCCGCAGATTTTCGGAGACGAGCGTAAGAACTCTGCTGGGGTCAATATTGAGATTGCTTCGCAGTGGCAGCCATTTAATGAATCTGTTCAGGCATTTGCCCAGCATCAATGGCTGGCCGGCCCTATTATCAATGGGGTTGCAGTAACGGATAGCGAAAGCACTTTTGCCGTGACTGCGCCCTATGATCGTCGCGAGAGCGTGGGAACGGTGGCCTTTGCTAATCAAGAACAGGTTAAACAAGCAATTGCTATCGCTGCGGGTACTTTCCCGCAGTGGTCGGCCTGCCCTGCTTCCGAGCGTGCAGAGTGCTTGCAGCGTCTGGCAGATTTGCTGGAAGCGCATACTGGTGAACTGGTGGCTTTATGCCATCGCGAAGCGGGTAAAACGATTCAGGACGGCATTGACGAGATCCGCGAGGCGGTGGACTTTTGCCGCTTCTACGCCAATCAGGCATCGGAGGAGTTTGCCCAGCCCAAATCTGTAATGGGCTTTGACGGTACAACCCGTCAGCTAAGCTACCAGGGGCGCGGTGTGTTCGCTTGTATCAGCCCGTGGAATTTCCCGTTGGCAATTTTCCTTGGTCAGGTGTCTGCGGCGCTGGCTGCGGGTAATACCGTGGTGGCCAAACCGGCCGAGCAAACTTCGCTTATTGCTTTTAGAGCGATTGAGCTGATGCTTGAAGCCGGTGTTCCTGCTGGCGCTATCCAGCTGTTGCCGGGCACCGGTGCCGAGGTGGGAGCGCCATTGACCGCTGATACCCGTATTGCCGGGGTGGCGTTTACCGGTTCGACAGAAACGGCCCAGCGGATCAACCGTAGTTTGGCTGCCCGAGATTGTGAGCCGGTTCCGTTTATTGCCGAGACCGGTGGCCAGAATGCCATGATTGTCGACAGTACTGCCCTGCCTGAGCAAGTGGTGCGCGATGTGGTGCGTTCGGCTTTTGCCTCTGCGGGTCAGCGTTGTTCGGCACTGCGTGTCTTGTTTATTCAGCAAGATATCGCCGATAGGGTGATAGGCCTGATTAAAGGAGCTATGGCTGAGCTGTTGGTGGGACGCCCTGAGCTGCACAGTACTGATGTTGGCCCGGTAATTGATGCCACGGCCCGCGACAAGCTGCTAACCCATATCCAGTCGCTGAAAAACCAAGCTACGTTAGTGGCACAGGCTACGATTCCAGCGACTTGCCAGTACGGTGATTTCGTTGCACCGTCGGCGTTTGAAATCCCTTCTATTGATGTTCTGGAGAATGAAAACTTTGGCCCGATCTTGCATATCGTTCGCTTCAAAGCCAACGAGCTTGATCAGGTGATCGACCAAATCAACCACACGGGTTTTGGCTTGACGATGGGTGTACATAGCCGCAACGAGCGAACCTACAGCCATATCGAGCGCCGTGCCCGTGTCGGAAACTGCTACATCAACCGGGATCAGGTGGGTGCGGTGGTTGGCGTTCAGCCCTTCGGTGGACAGGGACTGTCGGGGACTGGCCCGAAAGCGGGTGGCCCGCACTACCTGTACCGCTTTACCCAAGATTGTGTTGAAGCCCAATAACCGTCGAGAAATTTAAGGAGTGATCATGACGATTCAAACATTGGTAAATACAAGCTCGGCGGCATGGGAAGGCTGGAACAACCTAGGCTATGAAGCGCGTACCCGTATCTTGCGTCATTGGACCGATCAGCTGGCAACTGAATGCCGTGCCATGGTGGAGTTTCAGTGTCGTCATGCTGAAGAGCATGTGGCTCAGACCTTGTTGATGCCGGGTCCAACCGGTGAAACCAACGAGCTTTACTGTGCCGGACGTGGCAGCTTTATTGTCACCGCAGACAGTGATACACCGCTGGTGGCAGTGGTTGGCCAGTTGTCCGCTGCATTGGTGACGGGCAATACTGTGTATGTCTGCTTAGCTGCAGATTACCCGGTAAAAGCGAAAGATTTGGCCGCACAGCTGGAGCAAAGCGGCTGTGCTGGCGGGGTGATCACCGCTATCGATAACGATCAGCTTGCTGACTTGGCCAGCCACCCTTCGGTGGCTGGCGTGGCCTATGCTGGCAAGCTGTCAACGACCCAGGCGCTTGCGCGCCAACTTGCTGCCCGAACCGGTTTGCTTGCTCAGCTTATCAGTGAGACTGATACCGACAAGCTTCCGGTTATCGGCAGTCCAACATACTTACTGCGTTTTGTGACCGAGAGAACACGGACCATCAACATTACAGCGGTTGGCGGTAATGCCACCTTGCTCGAGTTGGGGAGTGGTGAGGAACACTAACCGAGGGTTGGGCCGCTAAATACGGGGGAAACTAGCTTGCAACCTGCGGGCGGCCAATCAACAACCCATCGCTGATTTCAGCGTTATAATCAAATCGCCCTGCAATGAACAGGGGGCTTTAAGTGAGGGAACTCAAAAAATGATAGAGAACAGCTTTGCTATTACAGCAACGTTCATCGCCTACCTGATTGGTATGCTGGCCATTGGCTACATCGCCTATAAGCGTACGTCAAATTCAGCCGATTACTTCCTTGGTGGACGCACGTTGGGGCCTTGGCCAGCAGCACTGTCTGCTGGGGCATCGGACATGAGTGGCTGGCTGCTACTGGGTCTGCCTGGCTACGCTTATGCGGCGGGTATCGAGTCATTGTGGCTGGCTGGCGGCTTGCTACTCGGTACATGGCTCAACTGGCTGATCTGTGCCAAACGTCTGCGTACATACAGTATTACGACCGACAATGCGCTGACCATCCCTGAGTTTTTGGCCCGCCGATTCAACGATAAATCCAAGTTGCTCCAAACTATTTCAGCATTCTTTATCTTGCTGTTTTTCCTTTTCTATACCAGCTCGGGTTTGGTTGCCGGTGGTAAGTTGTTCGAGACGGTCTTCGGTCTTGATTACACTATTGCGGTCGTTGTCGGTACGGTGTGCGTGGTCTCATACACCTTGTTCGGTGGTTTCCTCGCCGTATCTTGGACCGACTTGGTACAGGGCTTGTTGATGTCGGCGGCGTTGCTGATTGTGCCTATTGCTGCGATGAACGGTAGCCCGGGCGATCTGGCAATAGCACTGGAAGCGAAAAACCCTGAGCTGATGTCCTTGTTCAACGATGTGAAGGGGGAACCGCTATCGGCCATTGCGATTATCTCGCTGGCTGCTTGGGGTCTAGGGTATTTTGGTCAGCCGCATATTTTGGCGCGATTTAAGGCAACCCGAAGCAACGCTGATATCACTACCGCTCGACGCATAGCGGTTGGTTGGACTGCCCTGTCCATGGCTGGTGCTGTATTGGTGGGTCTGGTGGGGATCTTGTTTGTTGATAACCAGCTAGCCGGTAACTTGGATGACGGTGAACGTATCTTCATGTTACTGGTGAACTCGATGTTCCACCCTGTGATTGCCGGTATTTTGCTTGCCGCGATTTTGGCGGCGATCATGAGTACGGCGGATTCCCAGTTGTTGGTGTCATCTTCGGCGTTGGCAGAAGACTTCTATAAGCAGGTATTCCGTCCGCAAGCAACCTCTGAAGAGATTGTCACCGTTGGCCGTATTGCGGTTATCGTCTTGTCGATTGTTGCGCTGATGCTGGCAATGAACCCAGACAGCACTGTACTTGGTCTTGTGTCATACGCATGGGCAGGCTTTGGTGCGGCATTCGGCCCAGCATTGCTGCTGAGTTTGTTCTGGAAAGAGATGAACCGTAACGGCGCACTGGCCGGTATTATCACCGGTGCACTCACCGTGGTGATCTGGAAACAGCTGACCGGTGGTATTTTTGATCTTTACGAAATTGTCCCAGGCTTTATCTTTGCCACAATTACCATTGTCGTGGTGAGCAAGATGACCGGTGGTGCGTCGGAAGAAGTGGAAGCACAGTTCGACACTTACCAGAATAATTTGGTTGAGTTTAAGTAATCGTTTTGGCGTAAACCATCATTAAAACAAGCGGCTTCTCTTTTGAGAAGCCGTTTTTTTATCGGAAAAACAAAGCCGATACAGTTGTTTTGACTGATTTTTAATCACTTGAACGAATGGGTTAAAAAATTTCTCGAGTATGTCTTTTCGATATAACCTTATGATTTAATAGGTATAAGCCGGGTCTGTGATGTAAAATAAGTGAAAACAACCCCCACTTGCGTACTAGTTTACTATTACATTGTTGCGGTTGTTCTGATAGTTTGTGCTGGCAAACACGCATTATTGTCAAAACTATCACTAGAAGTACCTATTAAATGAAGCTGAAAATTTCCTCTGTAGTCATCTCTACCCTTTTACTCGCTGGTCAGGCATCGGCATTTACTCTTTATGAAGATGACCAAAACAAATTCGATGTGGGTGGCGTTTTCGTTCTTGATGCATTCCAACCTGTATGGGGTGAGGATGACATTTTCTCTGCCACCAGAAGTATTTTGAACATGGGCTTTGAGCGCCAACTTCAGCAAGGTTGGACGCTGGATGCAAAATTTGAGTGGGATCAGTTTCTGAATAACCCAACCTCGGGCAGCAGTAATTTCCGTAACCGCTTGGGTTATGTGAGCATCAATAACGAGGAGCTGGGCAGCTTGCGTTTCGGTAAGCAATGGTCTGCCTACCATGATGTTGCCCGCTACATGGATAACCTGATCATCATCGACCCGGATGCAACGCCTATCTACTCAGAGGGTACTGACGGTGGCTTTGCTGCGACTGGTCGTGGTGATAACTTGGTAGCTTACCGTTACAGCAATAACGGCGTGAACGTATCGGCGCACTACGGTTTTACCAGCAATGGTGAAACTGGCAGCTTTGAGGATGAAGACAAGCAAGTTCAAAGCGATACGGTTAAGCGTGACTACAACTATGCGCTATCGACCAGCTACGATTTTGACTCAGGTGTAAGCCTGGGTGTGGCTTACCTTGAAAACAAAGTTGAAGTGGCTAACGCTCAGAATGTGAATGGTCTTGAAGACGGTGACAAGCAAACCGCACTCACTGTCGGTGGTCAGTATGTTGCCGGTGGCCTGAAAGTGGCAGCGGTTTATACCCAAGGTGAAAACATTCACAAAGCCGGTCTACAGGGTGGCCCACGCACCGAGTGGGCAGATGCCAACGCCGTTGATGTGTACGCCCATTACGCGCTTGAATCTGGTTTACGTCCATATGCTTACGTCTCGCATGTCGACTTCGACGGTGAAGGCGATGTGACTGGCGACCGCCAAGTCTATGCTGTCGGCCTATCTTATGCCTTCACGCCGAAAACGGTACTGTCATTCGAAGCCAAGCGTAACGAGCTGAATGAGTTCCGTGGCGAGTCTAGCCGTACCGATAATGGCGGTGGTTTCAACTTCGCTTACGTATTCTAGTCTCGCTTCCAAGCATAGACGAGCAGATATAAGGCTGGCATTGGTGTCAGCCTTTTTTGTATTCATTGACCTAACTCAAGCTAATTTCATGTGTGGTACCAACCTGGATACGTCGTTGAACTATAGATTGCACAGGAAAAATTGTTGTTATCAAGGCAGAGGTTGCAGTAACGGCCGAGCCTTGAAAGCTCGGCCTGGGTGTTTATTCACATGGTGGTGCTAGATGGATCATTGCCAAGCCGCCTAAAGAGGTTTCACGGTACTTCTTGTTCATGTCCTTACCGGTTTGGTACATGGTGTCGATGACCTTGTCGAGGGAGATGAGCGATTTGCTGTTGCGTTTGAGTGCCATGCGTGAGGCATTGATGGCTTTCATCGCGCCCATCGCATTGCGTTCGATACATGGGATCTGAACCAAGCCACCGATCGGGTCACAGGTCATTCCTAGGGAGTGCTCCATGGCAATTTCTGCCGCCATGCAGATCTGTTCGTTGCTGCCACCGCGGATCGCTGTTAACCCTGCAGCCGCCATCGAGGACGATACACCGATTTCGCCCTGACAGCCCACTTCTGCACCCGAGATAGATGCATTCATTTTGTAGAGCATGCCTATGGCCGCAGAGACAGCTAAGAAGTCCTTGATTTGCTTATCGTTTAGCTCTTGGATGAACTTGTTGTAGTACATAAGTACGGCAGGGATCACCCCCGCAGCCCCATTGGTGGGTGAGGTGACGACTTGGCCGCCAGCTGCGTTTTCCTCGCTGACGGCAAAGGCGAACAGGTTTACCCAATCCAATATCACCATCGGATCGTTTTCGATCTCTTGGTTGGACTCTAGCTTTTTCAGCAGGGCTGGCGCGCGGCGCACCACATGTAGGCCCCCTTCCAGGACTCCCTCAGTTTCAAAACCACGGGCCATACAACTCGACATCACCTGCCAGATTTGAGCTGCTTTGGCATCCAGTTCATCTTGGCTGCGGAAGGCTAGTTCATTACGCAAGAACATCGCCCCGATGCTGATGCCTTCGCGCTCAGTAAGCGCGAGAATATCTTCCGCGGACTTAAACGTGTAGGGAACGGTCACTTCGTTGGTGGCTTTGCCGTTTTGCAACTCGTTGGCGGTTGCAATAAAACCGCCACCAATAGAATAGTAGGTCTCGATGAAAAGTTGCTTACCGGCCTGGTTGAAGGCGGTAATGGTCATGCCGTTTTCGTGCAAGGGTAAGTTACTGCTGTGGAACAGCATGTCAGTATCGACATCAAAACTGATGGTTTTTTTACCCGCAAACTGCAAAGTCTTGTTCGTCACTCCTTCAGCCATCGCCTTGTTGGCCGCTTGTATATCAATCGCATCAGGCTTGTTGTTCATCAAGCCTAAGATTGATGCACGGTCAGTGTGGTGTCCTTTGCCTGTTAGTGACAACGAACCGTATAAATCCACTTGCACCCGTGCCACATCGTCTAACATGGCATCGACTTTCTGGCAGAAATCGAAACCAGCCAGCATGGGTCCGTTGGTGTGGGAGCTGGATGGGCCTACACCCACTTTGTAGATATCGAAAATAGATAGCATGATCGTTCCTTAAAATAATACTTTTGCCAGTAAACTTGGCAAAAAGAAGCATGTCAGCACTGTAAAAGCTGCGAATACTAAAAGCATATACTGGCTGGTCGTTGGTGCATGGTAGAGGCTTTTTTGTTGTTCGAAAAAGGCAAGTTGGCTTGCCGTTGTTTGTCCTATCAGTCGGCTGACAATTAACCCTGTCGCGATAAATACCACGGTGCCTGCTGGGGCATACCAAGGCCAAGCCACTCCAGCGGATTGGCACAGTAAGATACCCAATATACTGGCGATACTGGCAGCGATGATGCCTGCTTCGTTAGAAGATCGTGAGAAGATCCCTAACAAGAAAGATCCGAGACGGATGCCAACAAAGATGGATGTCAGGCTCGCGATACTTTTGAGTACACTTTCATTGGAAATTGCCAACATGGCTGGGATCACAACAAGCATGGCGCAACTCAGACTCAGGCGTCGTGCCACTTTTTCATAGTGGATATTGTCTTTATCCGGCTTGATAAAGCGCTTATAAATATCGAAAGTAGCGACTGTTGCCATTGAGTTGTAGGAGGAGTCTAGGGTCGACATTGCAGCGGCAGAAAGCGCGGCCATGATTAATCCTACTATCAATGGGTGAGTATGATTGAAGACAAAGTCCAAGATCACGTCGTTGCTATTTTCAAAAGGTTGTCCTTGATAGAACACAAATAACAGCACACCCATCAAGCTGAAAAATAGGTAAACGAAAAAGGCACCATAACCACAGACAAGCATCGACTTCTGTGCGGTTTCTACCGAGCGGGTCGCAAGTGTACGTTGAATAATCAGCTGGTTAGAACCATATACACTCAAATGGAGAAAGCTCACTGCGATAAGGCCAGCCATTAACGTGGTGTCATCACCAAAGCTGGTGGATAAGTTTGCCATTGACAGTTTGGCTGCTACGGCACTGGATAGTTCTGGGAGCGCACCCAAATCAGGCAGGCTCATGACCAGTGTTACAAAAATCGCCACACAACCCGCAAGTAAGAAACCGGATTGCATAACATCAGTCCAGATCACTGTTGAAATCCCGCCCGCATAGGTATAAAGCGCCGTAAACAGGCTGATATAAATGATTGCTTCTTCAACGCTTATTGGCAGGATCCTAACCAGGATAAGCGAAACGGCGTACAAGATAATACCAGAAGTAATACACTGAACTACTATAAAAACCAATGAGTTAATTGTTCTTGTTATGACGCCGAAGCGGTGCTCGAGGTATTCGTAGATAGAGGTTAGCCCCAGCTTGTAGAAAATGGGGATAAAGAACACCACGCTAAAGAAAATAACGATGGGGTAATTGAGGTGGATAGCAATTGCCTGCATGCCATCACTGTATACCCAGCCCGGCATTCCGACAAAAGTCATGGCACTAATATAGGTGGCTAGAATTGAAACCCCTACTGTTAACCAGCCAAACTGTTTCCCACCCGTCGAAAAATCGCCTCTATTGGATGTTTTTTTGTTTACTAAGTAGCTAATAAATATAGTAAATACCAGGTATATCAGCACGACAAGAATGCTTGAGTACGCAACCATAATGGGTTTGCCTTGTTGTTTCTATGGGCGTTGCCCGAATAATTATCGCGATGGATAGTACATAAAATCACCTTGATGTGGGACTTCATTGGTATGTTTGCGTGATCGTGATCAATGTTGACAGGGTTTTTAGTGTTATCTGTATAAAAAACATACTGAGTGTGATCGATGTCCCATGAAATCCTTTTTTGGGTACGCATTCATGTAAAATTGATTTGTATCACGGTTTTTACCCTGCATGGCTGTGTAATATCTGCCACCAGAAAGCGGAAGGGGGGATAGACCCTCTACACAGCTTCGGTCACCCAATTGTTTAACAAGGGTGATACAAATAAATTTAGAGGATTATTCGCTCATGACAAGCAAGAAACACATGAACGAAGTTCCAATGGTGCAACGCGCAGCTGCCTATTTGGCAATTTTGGTTGGTTACGTGTTTTACTGTTACAACTTCGTGGTTATAGATTACGTCCGTCCCTACATCGTCGACGCCTATGACAGTATCACCCTTGCACATACTGCCCAGTTCTATACTTGGCAATCACTTGGTGCCCTGATTGGCGCCCTAAGTTGTGCTTGGTTCGCAAGCCAGTTCGGCAAGAAAAACGTACTGATCACAATTACTGCGATCAATGGTGCTGCGACAATCCTTAACATGAGTTTTACCAGCTATGAAGGCTGGGCGGCAATGCGTTTCATTGTTGGTATCGCACTGGGTGGTTATTTCACGGTTGCGGTTTCATTGATGATTGGTCTATTCACTGACTCTGTTCGCGGTAAATTGACGGCATTTGCTTCATCTATGTTCTCTGTGGCTGTCATGGCAATGGGTGCGTATGCAGCTTACCTAGCAAGCATTGATGCTGCATGGGAAAATATGATGATTGTTGGTGGTGTTCCACCACTAGTTGCTGCTGTTGTTATGTTCTTTGTTCTACCAAGTGACAAAAAAGTGATTGCGTTTGGTGAAGAAGTACAGCAAGACGCAAATGGTAAGGATATTGAGGCGAAGAAAGGATCATGGGGCGAGATGTTCCGCGGTACTAATCTACGCATCACATTAACGTGTCTTCTGCTTTCTGGCATGAACTTTTACGGCTTCCAATTCTTCAATGGTTTCGTAACAACGTACCTAAAAGAAGTACGCATGTTCGATGGTCAAACCATGGGCGTTATCTTCTCAATCTCAGCATTTGGTAGCCTATTAGGTGCGTGGGTTTGGGGTGCAGTTGCCGATAAGTGGGGCCGTAAGGTGAATGCATTCGGCTTCATCCTTGCCGGTATCATGGCGTCAATCTTCTTTATCGCACCATCTGACGCTACTTTCATGGGGCTAAACATGCTAGCGATCCTTGGCCTTGTTTATAACTTTGGTCTTGCATCAAGTGCGGTTTGGGGTGGTTACTTCTCAGAATTGTTCCCAGCACACCTTCGTAGTTTCGGCGCTGCTCTGTTCCACGGTGGCCGTCTGATTGGTATGTGGGCACCCATGGTGTTGGTATTCATCCAAGAGCGTTCAGACCTACAAACAGCAATGTGGGGCTCGCCAATCGTATGGATCTTAGCGGGTCTACTATGGCTATCTCTACCAGAAACGCTTAAAAGCGGCGTGTTCTCAAAGAAAGATAAAGCAACAGCTTAACGAAATTTTGGGCTTCGCCGAAGCGAAGCCTACAACCATTATCAACGACAGACTGTGCTCTGTTGAGATTAAATAAAGACAGGATTTGCATTATGAGCAAGTATCAAGAAGCGAAACGCGTTGTACGTAACTACTTCGACGCAATGGAAAACGCAACTCACGAAAACGTTGCTGAAGTACTAAAAGCACATACATCTGAAGGTTACCTATGGCGTGGCGTTTACCCATTCCGCGAGCAAGAAGGCGCACAAGCAGCCGCTGACGTTTTCTGGTCTCCACTAATGAAGTCAATGACTCGCATGCAGCGTCGTCAAGATATCTTTATCGGCGGTGAAAACGAAGTAACGCCAGGCGAAACGTGGGTTATGAGCATGGGTCACTTCATGGGTCTACTAGACGCTGAATTCCTAGGCATGCGTCCTACTGGTAAGATCATGAACGTTCGCTACGCAGAATTTAACTGTGTTGTTGATGGCAAGATCACTAAGACCGGTCTTTTCCTTGACCTTCTAGGCATGATGGATCAAGCGGGTTGTTACCCACTACCTCCTTCAACGGGCAAGCACTTCGTTTACCCTGGCCCACGTAACCACGACGGTCTACTGTTTGAAGATGCTGCGCCAGAAGAAGGTGTTGCGACTCTGGCTCTTGTTAACAAGATGGTTGATGATCTATCTGCACTTAACGACAGCGGCGCGATGGGTTGCCCACCAGAAGTACTGGCTAAGAGCTGGTCAAAAGACATGATCTGGTACGGCCCATGTGGTATCGGTGCATCATACACTATCCCTCGTTACCAGCAGCAGCACCAACTGCCGTTCCGTAACAACCTAAAAGACAAGAAGTTTAACGGCCACGTTTGTCGTTTCGCTGAAGGTAACTTCTCTTGTTTCTTCGGCTGGCCAAACCTTTCAAACACACCAACTGGTGGTTTCCTAGGTATGACTGGTGGCGAAGTGCGTGCAGACATGCAAGTGGTTGACGTTTACTACCGTGACGGCGACAAACTGTCCGAGAACTGGGTTCTTATCGACCTTCCATACTGGCTGAAGCAGCAGGGTTTGGATGTATTTGAGCGTACTCAGCAAATTTTGAACCCAGCACTGTAATTCGCAAGCTCCACATTTTCCTCTTGTGAAAGATAGCACGCCTGTGCGATATCGGGCGTCCCTTTGGGGCGCCCTTTTTTACGATTAAAAAAACAATATTTATCAATTTGTCAGGATGTCAGCCTGAGGGTTGCTGACGCCTGATTTTGAGGCAAGTAGTATGATGAATAAAACAAAACTATCTCTGATTATAATGGCTGCACTGACTTCAGGTTCTGCGGTCGCTGCTCATACCTTCTTTAACGACAGCGGCGATAGCCTGACTATCGATGGTCGCTTTGAAGCGCGCTACCAAGATAACGGTGGTGATTCCGAGCCCGTTTGGAACAGTGGTAGTTCGCGCTTTGGCCTTAAAGGCGTTAAGCAGCTAGATAATGATTGGCAGGGCTTTGGCCATGCTGAATGGGGTTACAACTCCGGCTCCAACGGTAGTGACATTTATGACCGCCTACTTTATGCCGGTGTCGAGCACGACAAATACGGCAAAATTGCCGCAGGTACCAAGCAGTGGTCAACGTTCTACGATGTAGCTTGGTTCACCGATATGGGCCGCACCTACGGAACCCGAGGATCAAACGTTTACAACCTCTCAGATTGGGGGATTAGCAGTGGTACTGGCCGTGCTGCAAACTCTCTGACTTACCGCAATAATCTTGGTGATCTGAAATATGGCTTCACCTATCAGACAACACGCACCGATGTAGGCCTCGCTGGCGATGCGACGGCGACCTTGAAGAATGGCATCGGCGCATCGGTACTTTACCCAATCGCTGCGGGCCTAACTGTGGGAGCTGCTTACCACCAGAACGAAATTACCGATATTAACGGTGTTATTGATCACTTCAGCACACAAAACGGTGACACAGCCCGCATCGGTCTTGTTGGCCTGAATTACAGTTCGGCGAATTACTTCTTGGGAATGACTTTCCACACCGCAGATAGCTGGGAAGTTGTTGGTAAAGATACCAGTGCAGAATTCTTCGACTCACGCGGTGGTGAGCTTTATACCCATTACCATTTCAATAATGGCTTTCGTGCTACGTTCAATGCTAACTATATGACCGAAACGGATGGGCGTGCACAGGGCTATGAGCGTAAAACCTTCACCCCGGGTGTGGAATACCACTTTACTAAGAATACTTTCCTACTTTGGGCGGAGTACCAGTTCGATGAAGGTAAAGATAAATGGAACGGTGCAGAGTTTGTTAACACCGATGACAAGCTTTCTGCTGGTATTCGTTACTACTTTTAATCACTAAGGTGTAAGTAGTCGAACAGAAAAGAAATTAACGATAAAGCCGTTATCAGTCCGGACGCTGGTAGCGGCTTTTGTTATCTCGATGATGACAATTTACGATATGGTAAAATGAGGCATTTCTGTTTTTCCTTATAGCTAGATAAAATTGCATGCGCATTCAAAGGGTTGTTTGATATAATTATTCCAATAGTTTCAACCGAATCCCTAATATGTCTGTTAAAAAACAACCAGTTACCGCTAGTGATGTTGCAAGGCTTGCTGGTGTATCCCAGTCGACGGTGTCTCGCGTATTCATTGATGGGAGTTCAGTTTCCGCCACAGCCCGTGAAAAGGTGTTTGCGGCAGCCAAAGAGCTTAACTATCGCCCAAATGCATTTGCTCGTAGTTTGACAACCAATGAATCGAGATTGATTGGCTTGGTTTTCCCTGACTCCGATTATCCTATTCATATGGAAACCTTGCAGCTGCTCAGTAAAGAGTTACAGAAAAACGGCTATTCAGCAGTATTGATCCCTTGGGAGCTTGATGACCAGCAGCAACACTCGATCCCGAATATTTTCCAATACCGTGTTGACGGTGTGATGGCTGCCTCTGCACAGTTCAATACTGCTCTGTATGAGGAATGTCGTGATTTTAATATCCCGATTGTTCAATTTGCGCGTATTGAAGAGGGAACAAAGTGTAGTTCAGCGATCAGTGACAACTACAGTGCGGGGAAAATAGCCGCGCGTACGCTGGTACAGCGTGGTGCTGAACAGCTCGCATACTTGACCGGTAATATTCCTGCTTATACCAATACCGAACGCCTTGAGGGATTCACCGAGGAGCTTCAGTCTTTGACTGGCCAAACGCCAAGGGATATTCAGACCAGTTATGTGTATGAAGAGGCGCTCGATGGTATTCGGGCTGTGTTAGCTGAAGATCATCATCCTGATGCTTTTTTCTGTTCGACAGACACTTTAGCCATTGCCCTGATGGATATTGCTCGCAGTGAATTTGGTTTGTCGATCCCTGAAGATATCCAAGTCATTGGGTTTGATGATATTCCCCAAGCCAGCTGGCTGGGATACCAGCTCTCAACGTTTAAACAGGATTTTAATCGCTTGGCCAAAGAGGCGGTGAAGTTATTGCTTAATCAAGTTCAGTCAGAAGACCGTGCGTTAGTGAAGTTGATGATCCCGGTGGAGTTGGTCGAGCGTAATACCCTGAGAAAATGATGGCGCTGTATTGACTGAATAAAGTCAATAATGCATATCGATCGAATAACAGTGTCGATTTCCTCCCAAAAGAACCCATCGCAGTAATGCTTATGAGTGAAAAACGGTTTGCTGCGATTGGTCATATAAAAGCAAACAAATTGTTCGCTAAGGTTCTCATTGGTGGGTGGCCTTAGAGTCAAGGCCACACCACCTTAGTGTCTTTCTTTACAAGTTATTGTAATTTAGTACCTTATTCTTATTTATTGTGATTTTTTCAGATCAATGATCAAGGAACAGGTAGTTCTGCCAGCTTTTCATTCGGATCAGTACTTTACGCATAACCGAGACATGTTCGAAGCTGTCTGAGTAAACCGCAATTTCGACATTTGCCCCCTGTGGCAGGTGATACTCAGTCAGATCATCGGTGATTTTCAGTTTAACCAATGGACGGCCTTGGCGTAGCAGCTGATCGCTGCCATAAAGAACACCTGAGGCTTGAACTTGGCTTTCGCCAATAGCCGGTAATACCTCGATCACTTCACCCTGGAACGTCTTGCCAGGCAGGGCACGAAAGATAAAGTCGGCCTTAAACCCAGGGCGTAGCCTGAGCAGCGAATTCTGCCTGAAGGCACCGATAAAAAACTGCTCTTCCTGGTGGATAAAAGTCATCACCGGTTTTAGTGGCAAGGGAACAGCCATCATGCCGGGGCGCAACGTTACTTGAGTGACATAGCCAGCCGTCGGAGCGTGGACCACGGTTTCTTCCAAGTTGAATTGGGCTTGGATCAGCTGGGCGCGGACCTTAGCTATTGCTGTATTTTCCCCCATGATTTGCGATTCGTAGGTTAGCTTGGCGCGTTGTTCTTCTGCCCGTGCAGCTGAAAGTGAAGCCTCGGCACTGCGGTAGAATTGGCGGCGGTTATCGACTTCCGATTTGGTAAACGCACCGCGCTTAAACCCCTTTTCATAGCGTTGGTATTGGCTAAGAGTCCGATCACGTTCGGCTATCGCCCGCTCGGTACTGGCTTTGGCTGCGTGGTATGCCGCTTCAAGGCCCAGAACATTTTGCTTTGCTTCGGCAAGGGCGGCCAACTGCAGTTGGACCTCAGCTTCGTACAAGGTGGGATCAATACGGAAAAGTACATCACCTTTTTTGACTGGGGTATTGGCCTTAACAGGTACCTCTATCACCTTGCCCCTCACGCCAGAAACAATGGGCGTTGTTACATAAAATTGCCCGCCCATATTGCTATGCGGATGGTTGTAGTTCATCAGCAATATCAAGGTACCAATCAGAATAATGCCGCCGAGCACTGCGGTAGGTACGGTCCACTTGTTGAGTGGGATATTGAAGATTTTAAAAACGGCAATACACAGCGCGGCATAGGTCAGAATGAGTAATAGATCCATTAGTGCTCACCTCCCTGCTGAGTGTCTGTCGAGTTATCGTGTCTGGCCTGTATCACTTCCAATTCTGCAACTTTACCGGTGAGGTGCTCGACCTGCTCTGACAGCTTCAGTATTTCATGGTGCAACTCGTTCTGCTCGTTTTGGATTTTGGTAAATCCCCAGCCGCGATCTTCGCGCCAGAGCGTGGCCCAAATCCACAGAAACGGCCAAATGGCATGTAAGGTAAATAGACTCACCCAGCCAGCATAGTGAATTGCATCTTGATGGGGGTGGTTACGTTTTACTGAAATTTCATAGGGGATATCGTGAATGGCGATGATCCCGTAGAACAGGAATACCGCGACAAAGCATAAAACGCCTAAGGCAAAATAGTCGAGAAACATCCTTGCTCCTTATCCTTACTGGCAATGATTCTGTGGAGGCTACCAAGATCCAGTAACCACTAACAAATTTAGCACTGATTTACTTTTATGCTTGTTTTTGTTGGCTTTATTTCGAATTCAAACAAGCTGAATAGAGAGGATTTGTCATATACTTATGGGGAATCTCCCCTCCAGTTTTTGATCTGTTGGTCGATATAAGTAATCAAAGAGAAAAAGACCGCTGCTTTTGGGAAAGAGGGAGCGGTCTCAGCGAATGCGGTAGATGTTCGGTATTATATAAATATAAATTCGAAGTGTAGAGGGGATATGCCTTATCTAATGGTTGTGACAGGCCTTTCAGCAGGCTTACTGGCGTGGATCCTATACCGTGTTTTTGCCTCCCAGGGCAAACAGCAACAGCTTTTGCTTGAAAAGCGGCAGAAAGAAGCTCGATATCAGCAAGTGCTCGAAAAAGCGAAAATTGCCGAGCGTGAAGAAAAGATTTTCAAGGCGCAGACCGGCCATGTATCGAGTCAGTTGTCCTTAGCCAAGGAATATGAACTGACCAATGTGCGAGAAGCCATTAACTGGTATGACAAAGCGGCCAAACTCGACAATATCATTGCCCAGAATGCATTGGCTCGCTTGTGTCGGGCCGATATTGACGATCCTGAAGGCGAAGCCAAATCGCGATACTGGGAGCAGGTAGTCAAAGCGAAGTGCGGCGAAGCGAAAGAGTTATTTGAACTTGGACTGCTACTGATCCGTGGTCAGGGAACTGACATCGATGTCGAAGCGGGTTTGGAAATGGTACAGGAGGCTGCAGACAAAGAGCTGATAGCCGCGATGCTGTTTCTTGGTGATTGGTACCTGTCTGAGTTTGCCCAGCCACATCAGCCTCTAGAGGCATTTTTGTGGCGCTTTCGAGCGGCAAAGCAAGGGGATATCAATGGTTTTATGAAAACCGCTTTTTGTTATCAGGTGGGTATTGGTGTGAGTAAGGACTGTCACCGAGCCATGTATTGGCTTGAGCGGGCGGCCGAAAGAGGGGACGGTGAGGCCCAGATGCTGGTGGCCAAGATGCATAACCGCACCACTATGACTGATGCCACTATCGCCTATATTTGGTATTCCTTGGCATATGTGAATGGTTATAAGCAGGCCAAAGAAGCACGAGATGAAGTCGTTCAGCTCCTTGATATAGATACTATTCTCGGGGTTCAAAATGTGGCAAACAAAGTCTATAAGATGCTTAAGCAAGACGAGGACTTAGCCCCTCATTCGGTGATGTATTTGCTCGATAAGCTCTATGGCAGGGAGGGCTACCGGCCAACAGAAGAAAACCTCGAAACGTTGGCGTTGGGCGATCTAGCCAGTGAAATGTCAACACTGCAACCCGTTGACAATATCGGCTCCGCTGAGATTGTACAGAATGGATATAAAGGTGAGGAGGGTTGGTCTGAAACTGATATGCGAGCAGCTAAGGGGGGACTGACGACACATGATTTGCAGGCCAGCACAGCAACGTCGTTCAGCGCGGTTAACTCCGAAAGCCAAACATCAATGTCGGGCTACCAGCAACAGCCGTGGCAGGCGTCGTGGGATAGCTTGCTGTCAGGAAACGATGATAATCAAGGAAAGTCCTAACGGATGAACGCTGATAGAAGAGGCCCGGTTGAGTTGGTTCATAGCAACTCAACCGGGCCTTTTTCGTTATTGGGCACGAATATAATCAAGCAGCTGCGGCATTTGGGTCAGAGTGATCACCCTTGGGTCAGTGATTTCTGGCGCATGAGGGGCGGCGTAATGGAACGTCGGGATCCCTGCATTGAGCCCAGCCTGAACGCCACGCGCAGTGTCATCGACAAATACGCAGTCTTGCAGTCGGTAGCCCATATTCATGGCGGCAAAGTGCAGCAAGTCCGGATCCGGTTTCCAGCTGCTGGCTTCAAAGCCGCTGAAGAGCTTACCGTCAAAATAGTGCAGCATGTTGGTCAGGCCGAGGGTATGTTCCATTTTATGGACCGGACCGTTGGACGCAATACACATATCAATGCCAAGTTGGGTCAGCTCTTGGAGCAAGCTGGGAACACCGTCTATAGGTATTAAATGCTCGTTGAATAGCTTACGGCATTCTTCCCGGTACATAGGCTCCAGGGTATCGATAGATACTGTAACCCCTGTACGTCGTCGGGTTTCGGCGAGAATATCGACAATCTTACCTCCTTGGAAATGCTCAATACACTCGTCGAGGCTAAGCTCTCCGCCAAGCCGGGAAAAGATGTTCACTAATGCTTGGTTGCACAGCCGCTCGCTGTCTACCAAGGTGCCGTCGCAATCGAAGATAACGCAACGGGTGTGATAGGGCTGAACCTTATTCATATTCTCATCCTGTATATCTCGCTGCATTGATTGTTAATCCAGCCCAGCGCATTCGACAATACAGAGATTGGTATTTTGCTAGCTGTATCGCCAACTGGTAATAAAATGATAAGAATAATTTGATTCAGCACGCATTGAATGCCAGTTGAATACTGGCCTAATCATGTTTGGACAGCAGAAGCCGGTAGCCGTTTATCCTGTTATAAGCTCGGCTGCAGTGATTTGTTCAACCTTTATCAGATGTTGGCATTTATGGATGTGGTTATCGTCACTATACTTGTTGGCATAACGAGTAATAAAGCAGTGCGCATTTATAAGGGGTGGCTATGACTTCATCCATATTTCCTTCATGGCTTGGCGGTTATGAAGTCAGGGAACATGTAAAGAATCCAAACATTACAGTCGGAGAACATACGTATTACTCCGGCTATTACCATGACAAACATTTTGAGGATCATTGTGTTCGGTATTTGCTGGGCGACCACTCGAGTCGGGCGGTTTGGGAGTCAGGGATCTTCGGCGAGGTCGACCAGCTTATTATCGGCAAGTACTGCTCGATAGCATCCGGGGCGACTTTTATGCTGGCTGGGAATCAGGGCCATCGGCATGATTGGATTTCATCGTTTCCTTTTGATGTCAGTAAATTCGGCGGCAAGGTTAAATCGGGCTTCGAACGCGCTGGCGATACGGTGATTGGCAACGATGTCTGGGTCGGCAGTGAGTGTGTCATTATGCCCGGCATTACCATCGGTGATGGGGCGGTGATCGGTGCGCGGGCTGTTGTTACCAAAGATGTTGAACCTTATGCCGTGATCGTCGGCAATCCCGGCCAGAAAGTCAAAAAGCGTTTTTGCGATCCGCATATTGCGATGCTGCTAGAAATGAAATGGTGGGACTGGCCGATGAAACGCTTGCAGGAGAACATGGACGTGATGTGCAGCAACGATATCGAGGCCTTGTTCGAGCGTTACCAGCGCTTTGAGGTGTAATACCATCACCTGTAGACTGGCAGATCTAGGCCGTCCATTTTTGGGGCGGCCTTGTTGTTTCTAAGCTTGATTTGTGACAATCAGCTAGACGCCCCCCCTGGACTATTTGCACAAGTCATTGGATGAGCATCCTAACTTCTCTTGTAAACTCGTTATCAAGTATGAAAATGTAATGATAGTCACTTACTCATCAATCAACTACATGACGTGTCAGCTGCCCCCTTTCAGGCTGACACGAAACGTCCTGTGTATACGGAGGTTGCCTCACTTATCCCGACTGTAACCTGTGGTTTTAAGAGGTATCCAGAAAATCAGCTGTAAACTCTCCATGAGTCACTATTGCAGGATGTAAGTATAATCTTAATTATCAAGCCCTTTAATTGGCCCTATCGAGTGATAAACGGTTTTCAAGTCGCCAGTAATGGACAACAAGTTCAAATCGTCAATGAAGAAGCGGCTGGTCATTGTATGTTTACCGCCATTAATGAAGATTTCGATCACCGACTTATCGACATAAACTTCGATGGTTTGCTTGGTGCTCAACCTCGGCGCTTTTCTCACACAGCCAAACTTTTCCGCGTAGAGTTGAGACATCTTGCTGCGATCAAGAATGAACTCCGTCGCCGTGGCACTGAACACGATGTTATCACCCGCAGCATTAGCTAGCGTTAACTCAAACTCGTCCGTTTTCGTATCCGTTTCGAGCTGGACCATGAAGCTCGTCGTATCCAATTCGAAAGCATTCTCAACCGCAACCGCTTCTCCTTGTAGCGCTTTAAGCTCAGATAGTGGAGACTGAATGAGATAGCCATCTTGAATTTTCAACTCGCGAGGTAAAGACAGCATACCTGCCCATTGGTGCGCTACAGATGGAGCGTCGATATCAGGAAGGCCTACCCAAGCAATCAAGATCCGGCGACCGGAATCGTCTAAGTAAGTCTGAGGTGCGTAAAAATCAAATCCGTAATCAGGCTGCGCGATATCTTGATGGTTTTCAAATTCCATCGAATCTAAATTCAAACAATCACCAACAATGTAAGCCACTGAGTAAATGTTTTTAAAATCGTACGGATTATCGCTAGAGACACCTTGTGGAGAAAACAACATCACTGACTGGTTATCTATCTCGAAAAAGTCAGGGCATTCCCACATATAGCCAAGATTATTGTAACGAGTTTGAATAGAACCTTTATGCTGCCAGTTCATGAGATCACGACTTCTGTACAGCGCCATTGAACCACGTTCTTCTTGGGTCTGAGCCCCAACAACCATCAAGTAATCGTCACCGTCCTTCCACACTTTTGGATCTCGGAAATGTTCTGTGTAGTGTTCATTTTCGATAACCACACCATGCTTTTCTATTTGCCCTTTGACAGACATCTTTGCAACACACTGAGTTGAGGACCTTTCCCAGTTTTCATCACGATGATTTCCCGTGAAGAATAAAATAGCTTCGTCGTTTTCAACGAGAGCTCCACCAGAATAAACCCCATGAGAATCGTAGTCTTGATCTGGATGCAGTCCAATGCCATGGTCTTCGAAGTGAACAAAATCTTTTGTAGACAGGTGATACCAATACTTCATGCCATGAACAGGGCCAACCGGCGTCCATTGGTAAAAAATATGATGCTCGCCGTTGAAGTAACACAAACCATTCGGGTCATTCAGCAAGCCAAATTTGGGAGCAATATGGTAACTAGGGTATCCAGAATCTTGCTTACGCTGTTTTACCATCGCATCCATACTGTCTTGAGAAATCTGCTCTACGCGACAGTACCTTTGCTCTACTGTCCAGTTAGAATTCAAACTCATACACTCTCCTCTACGGCATTCGTATTTGAACAGTCTTTTTGAATAAACTGAGTGAGAGCCTCTTGCGTTGGAAGTGCGGTCATCGCGCCTTTTTGCGTTGTAGCCAATGCACCGCAACCATTCGCCCACTGAATTGCAGAATCAACGACTTGTTGATTATTCCACTCTTCATGTTGAGAAAGCTTTGCAAGCAAACCGCCAACAAAAGCATCGCCTGCACCCGTGGTATCCACTGGCGTCACTGGGCGACCTGAAATCAACACACCTTGGTTTTCAAATACTCGCCAAACGCCTTTCGCGCCCTGCGTAACCAAAACAAGCGTGTTGTTAAGATCTGCAATGTTAGCTAAACCTTGTTCCATCGAAGTTGAATCGGTTAAGAAATCCAGCTCTTCTTCTGAGAATTTAACCACATCAGCCAATTCAACCGCTTTCATGACCACAGACTTAATTTCAGATGGGTTTTGCCACACTTCATCGCGAAGGTTTGGATCGAAGCTGATGTAACCGCCCGCGGCTTTCATGCGTCGGATAGCTTCAAAGGTACTGCTTCGGCTTGGTTCATTAGCCAAAGAAATTGAGCAGACGTGTAACCACTCGTTTTTCTTAAATTCGGGAATGTCTTCAACAGACATAAACTGGTCGGCACTTGGCTTAACCATAAACGTAAAACTGCGCTCGCCTTGGTCATCAAGATCAACCACCACAGTTGATGTGCGTTGTTCAGGGTCCTTCACCAAACGCTCGGTATTCACACCTTCCTTTTGCAGAGTCACTTCCATAAAAGTGCCAAACGGGTCGTTACCCACTCGGCCGAAAAATGCGCTTTTGCCTAAAAGGCGAGAAATCGCTACCGCGACATTAGCAGGCGCACCGCCCGGACATTTCAATAATGTCGCGTCAGTCTCCGGAATGAGGTCGACGACAGCGTCTCCAGTTACCCAAACTTGATTCATCTTTCTTACCTTAAAACTGAAAATCATGACAACCGAAAGCGATGGCAATCGAAAGCAGTAGCAACCGAAAGCAAGGTGACACTTCACGCTGTCATATAAAAATATAAAAAGGCTAGCTAAGCCAAATCACCTAGCTAGCACCCCAAAGCTTAGGAAATGAAGTGAAAAGGGGGGCTTCACTTCTAGGGAGAAACGTTAAGCTGTTGCTTTAATATTTTGCTTGCTGCGCTCACGCAGACCTAAAACAACGGTCAGAGCAAAGGCAGTCACGAACGCGATAATCATACCTACCACGTAGTAGCCAATTTTTTCTGGTGATATTGAGATGATGCCCGGAATACCCGCTGCACCCAGCGCTTGTGCTTTCACATTGAACATAGTGATAAATGCACTTGAAACAGCAGCTGCACAAACCGCGGCAATGAATGGGTAGCGAAGCTTCAAGTTCACACCGAACATTGCAGGCTCAGTAATACCAAGCAGACCTGTCACACCAGAAGGAATCGCAATACTCTTCATTTTTGTATCACGAGTCATGAAACCAACAGCCAGTGCCGCCGCGCCTTGTGAAACGTTAGACATCGCCGCGATAGGGAAGATGAACGTACCACCCGTCGTTGCGATATCCGCAAGCAACTGAGTTTCGATAGCGATAAAGCTATGGTGCATACCTGTGATAACGAACGGAGCATAAATCAAACCAAACACCGCACCACCAATGAAGCCAGCACTGTTGTATAGCCAGTTCAGGCCATCACCCAGTAGGAAGCCGATATCACGTGTAAATGGACCCACAACCGTGAATGTCAATAGACCAGTCACGAAGATAGCCAGTAGCGGTGTTAGCAAGTTATCCAGAACAGAAGGTACCACTTTACGCAGGCCAAGCTCGACTTTCGCTAGAATAAACGCAGAAACGAGAACTGGCAGTACTGAACCTTGGTAACCCACTTTCTCAATTTCGAAGCCTAGAATGTTCCAAACTGGAATGCTGCCCGACACCGATGCGCCACCGAAGCCCCAACCGTTAAGAAGATCTGGGTGAACCATCAACATACCTAAAGCCGCACCAAGGTATGGGTTACCACCAAACTTCTTACTCGCTGAAAATGCTAATAAAATAGGTAAGTAAACAAAAGGTGCATTAGCAAATGTGTTGATCATGTTTGCTAAGTCGGTCAACCCCGGATTAGCGTCGATTAAAGATTTGCCATCAATGAACAAGCCTTGAGCTGTCAATAGGTTGTAGATACCCATTAACAGACCACCAGCAACAATCGCAGGAATGATTGGGACAAAAATATCAGACAGGCCTTTCACTGCTCGTTGCACGATATTTTGATTGTCAGCACCCGCAGACGCCACATCGTTAGTTGACATTTCCGTCATTTCGGTCAGCTTAGCCAGCTCTGCATAAACTTGGTTAACGATGCCTGAACCAAAGATGATCTGATATTGCCCCGCCACTTTAAACTGGCCCTTAACCCCTTCTAGGTTATCAATCGCCTGTTCATCAATTCTATCTTGGTCTGCAACTGCAAGACGCAGACGAGTCGCACAGTGTGCGAGTGCGGTGATATTACTTTTACCACCTAATAGAGAGAGCAGCTCTTTTGCTATTTTTGGATAATTCATTACATACCCCATTGGATTATCATTCGAGCTTTTGAATTTTCGGGAACGTTTGCAAAACAAATCTTTGCCTAGAAATAACAAATGATCAAAGATAATTGCTCAATACTGTGAGAATGATCTTCAAATTATCTCCCTAGGATAAGAAGACAGGGTTAAAATCTCCTGATAAGCAGACAAATTTGATGGTCTGTTTGCAAACAATCCCAAAACTAAAATTACAAATGGATAATGAATAATGGCTAGTCTTCATGATGTCGCTCGTCTCGCTGGAGTTTCCAAATCGACGGTCTCAAGAGTAATCAATGATGAGTATGGCGTAAAAGACGCGACCAAGGTGAAGGTGCGTAAAGCGGTAGAAGAGTGTGGCTATCTCCCAAATCAAGTTGCTAAAGACTTAAAGTCTCAGAAAACTAACCTTGTTGGGGTGATTGTTCCTAGGGTTTCTTCCCACGCCACATCTCAAGGGGTCGACGGTTTAACCGCAGTTTTAGAGCAAGCGGGCAAGCATGTTCTATTGGCGAGCACACACCAAACACACCACAAAGAACTCGAATATATTCAGATATTTAACCAGAAGCGTGTTGAAGGCATCATCCTGTACGCGACCCACCTCGACAACAAATTAGTCAAAGCGATCCAAAGCTCTGCAGTGCCCGTAGTGTTGGTTGGTCAAGATGGTTCGATGTTTAACATCCCAAGCATTGTGCACGACGACACCCGTGTTGGATTTGAAGCTGGCAACCGCCTCATCTCGAAGGGGTGTCAGCATATGGGGTTCATCGGTGTACAAGGCGATGATATCGCGGTTGATAAGATGAGATCGGAAGGCTTCGCTCAATCGCTTCAATCTAACGACCTCACACTGCAATTTCACGCCCGTGGTGACTTCACCATAGATTCAGGCTACAAGCTGGCTAAGCAGTCTCTCAAAGATCACACTCAGCTCGACGGCCTGTTTTGTGCAACTGACCGTATCGCAATAGGTGCGATCAGAGCCATTCAGGAAGCAGGGCTTGTACCTGGAAAAGATGTATTAGTTCTAGGTGTAGGTGACGATGAGCTTGCTTCAGTTTGCACGCCAACGCTTTCTACGTTTAACTATGCGTTTGATAAAGCGGGAGAAAATGGAGCCAAGTTACTACTTGAGCGTATTGATAAAAAAGGCTTTGAAATGAGTAAGATGGTGCTGACCTTCACCACCATTGAGCGAGAGTCTTGCTAGCGAGTTATACCAACCTACACTTTAGACATTAAGTCGTTTCAAGATACAAAAATGCCAACCTTCGAGTTGAAACGATAAGGTTGGCATTTAATGATGCGAACATCACATCATGATTAAAACTCTTTATCTAAACGATATATCAGGTAATTAGAACCAAGTTTCCATCTGCAGTGCAAATAGAACCTCGCCGCCCTCTCCCATCGTTGCTGCATCTGCTTCAGTGCTGATCGAGTAACCATTTAGGTCTTCACTCCAGTCCACATAACTCACAGCGAAACGCAGTTCTGGTCGATCAAAAAAGCCGTTACTGGTTGAAAGCTTTAGTGTTGGCGCAACTGTGGCTTTATAGAAACCACCGCTCGCTTGCTCTGTCGAGTTGTCCAAATCCATGTACTGTAATGAACCTTCGTAAACCATCTCAAAGTTCTCTGTGAATTCTTGAGCTAATCGAACGTTCAAAGAAGCCCATGTAAACTCGTCATTCTTCTTCAGACGGTCTTGGCTATGCTCTGCCATCAATGCAGGTGCTAAACGCCAGTTGTCGCCAATGCGAGTCACACCGTAGCTAAACAGACGAACAGCTTTTGCGTCATCCAGTAGATCACCATTTGAACCGATGCCTTTTAGCTCCGCACCTAGGCCGCTACCGACTAGCATACCCGTTTTAGAGAAGCCTTCGCTCAAACCAAAGAAGTTGTCTCCATGGTACGCAAACATAGCGTGTACACCACTTTCAGCTGCACCATTTAGGCGGTTATCGTTGTCAGCTGACGTCATGCCACTCAACATCACTTGCCATGGGCCAATGCGGTTATTCATGGTTGCAATGTAATTTTCTACATCTGTCGATGAGCTATCAATCTCACCAAAATCTCGGCCATAAATAGAGAAATTCGCTTTCCAGTTGTCGCTCATCTGAACGTCGTAAACGCCTGCGCCAGTACCTGATAAGAAGACAATATCCGAATCGAAAAAGTGAATATCAAAATTGTCGCGATCGAATCGTTTACCCGCCCAAAACGTTGCTTCAGAAAACGCTTCAGATTCAGAGAACATGCTCAGACGGTTCAGTTCTGAATATACTTGTCGTACATTTAACTGGCTTTCGCTGGCAGTCCACTCGTTATTTGTCTCAGTACTATCGGCTAACATGATACGAAACAAGGCACTAGAACCATCATCTGCAAAGCGCTTATGAATCAAGTTCGCTTCAACGTAATGATCATCTTCAACACCAAGTCGTCCAACTGGCGCACCAATGGCACCTGCAGCCGTCATATAAGGTCCTGTGCCTGTCGCGCCGTTGAGGTCGTCGTTGATCAATAACCCAGAGCGTGCATAACCGTGAAATTCAAACGAAGAAGCCTTTTCATTTGCTTCGGTAGAAACCTGCTCTGTTTGTACAACTCTTTGTTCTAATGCATTAATACGTTGCTCTAATGCTGCAACGTCTTCACTTGCTAATACCGATGTAGTCATTAGCCCCATTGTTACAGCAACCGCTAAAGTGTGTAGTTTCATTCTTATGTTCTCACATTAATTATTTTGGTTTTTTGCAAACGTTCCCAAAATAATTCGTAAGCGTACTTCGGCTTATACTTTTGATGTACAAGCTCTATATCGAAGAAGAAATAGAAACCAGTTGTGTTGGTTACTTCACTTTTTGTATCTGGGTGGATGATAGATCGATTTTTTCGGGAACGTTACCTAAAATGCATGTTTCTGATAACTTTGTCACAAGTGAAATTGATTGATGAGCGAAAAATAATGTATCGCGCACATTGATAGCTTTAGGAGGGGGTCGATAAACTTGTGTGCATGCTGCGCAAAACGTGACAAGCAGCACGATAACGATCCACCTTAACTGATGAATGACCCTATTATCGAAAGTGAAGTCAGTTTTGTTCAACCTCATAAATGACGATTTTATGGTAAAAGTAAAGGTCTATGGCACTAGAAGGCAATCCCTGAGTATATCAATTGGCCTGCCACCGGATCATAGGAAATGTGTTGGGCTGTAGCCGGTCCAACTTTTGAATGCCCGGGAAAAGCTACTGAGATCAGCAAACCCGAGTCGGAAGGCGATATCGGTCAGATTGATATTGGGTTGGCTTAGCAGCAGTAGGGCCTTTTCCAGCTTGTATTGCTCCAGTACTTGCCGGTAGCAAGAGCCCAGAGTCGAAAGGCGACGATTGAGGGTTCGCACACTCATTAGCATCTCTGCTGCGATTTTTTCCCGCGAGACGGTCTGCAGGTTCACTTCGTTATCCAGCAGCTTATAAATACACAGGATGATATCGTGGTGTGCCAGCTTGCTGACTGCCTGGCGCAGAGGGGGAACGGCAGCTGAATATATATCGGGATCCCTGCCTTTTAGTTTTATTGCCTCAACATCGTTGGGAAAACTGATAGTGATGATTGGTGAGCCTATTTCGATTTTACATCGCATCATTTTCTCGAATTGCTGCTGTTGCTGTAGGCTGAATGGCCACCGGCCGATTTTCAATATCAGGTTATCTATGCCGCCGGATACTTGCTGGATCATCTCGATTAAAGTGGCGATATACATCATAAAGCCAAGATCAGACACCTTTAACTTGTCGTTGTAGGGATCATGGTTGATCACCCACAGCTCGCTGTTCCCATGCGGCGCTATATGGCGCTTTAGTCGAATGGGGGAACCAATCAAGATGCAGTATTGGCAGGCGTCCTGAATAAAAGTGTTGAGATTGTTGGCTGTCCACAAAGCCAGCGAAAAGCAACTGAAGGTCAGCGGTGAGACATGCTTGGCGGCAAAAGCGGGTAATAGTGGCTCCCCACTGTCTTGACACAGCAGCTTGAACTTGGCACTGAACGTACGTAGATCGGTTGGACGTATGTGAATTTGCTCACCCCATTTACTTTCCGGAAAGTAATCTTCAGGTTTGAGGCTAAATTGAATAGCGGTTTGCTTTAGCATGTCGAGCCAGCCTTTGTGGAGCGACATCGACGCGCAGGGGATTTGAGGCATGATGGTTGGGTTGGCAGTGTGAGTTAATGAATATCATATTGATCTCATAGGTGAATGCATCGACCGAATGAGGGAAATGTGACCGCCTTTAAGAACTGTTTCGTATCAATTAAGCCGCTATTCAGTCAGGAAGGGTGCCTCAGCTGATGCCAACTATGCTGCAATGCCAACTCCAGCGGAGTATGCTTGAGCACGGGCTGTTGCCAGTGCGAAGAGCGCACAGGTAATCTCCCGCCTTGCTGCCACAGGGAGCGCATATTGATAAAACCACGGAACAGCGGCGAGAACAATGCAATCGCTTCGAGTAAGGTCCAATGTAGCGGAGTGACCGTCACCGGCTTTCCAGTACTGAGCGCCAGGCCGCGGGCAATATCTTTGATACTGGCTTGATGGCCAGGGTAGTAATCGATAGCCAGAGGACAGGTGAACATGGGCTCGGTAGTGATTTGTTGGGCAATGTTCTCTGCTAAATCTGGGAGATAAGTCCAGTAGTGGCTTACCTCATAGGCACTGGGAGACTGCAGAATGAGCTTATGATTGGTTTCTTTGACTAAGATCCCGAGGTAGCTCCGGTCGAGGGAAAAGTTCAGGTTATGCCCGTAGCAAAGAACCTTAATATTAGCACCTGCGGACGCAGCCTTTTCTAGCTGGATGCGTATTTTCTTTGGTAAGGCATAATCAACCGGCTTCTTTTTTTGCCAGAAAATGAGGCTATTAAGCCAAGAATGGCAAGTATCGTACACATTGGTGGTGATAACTAAGTTGCTTTGATACCGGATCACCCGTTTCAATATCTCATCGAGAGAAAAAATCACCCGCCTGTCCAAAATAGGATCAGGCAGGTGCAGGAAAACGGTGTCGGTATCAGCCACCAAGTCATCGAGCAATTCTCCATCTTGCTTGGTGAGTTCAGCCAGTGTCAGGTTAGTAGACAGTGAGAAAGGTTGGCTGGGGTCGGCAATTGTTGCAGTGATCTGCCAATGATATTGTGCAAGTGATTGACAAAGCAGTGCCCCCATTTCATGTTCAGCACCTAACACTAAGGCTCTTCTCATGTTTTTCTCCAACCTTGCGATTCATTTCAAAATCATCCTCCTTAGTTAAAAGCTTTTTCTCGATATAGTGAATACATAAAAACACATAGTGGGTATTTGAGAATGCATAACATGGAATGGGACAGCATTCGTATTTTTCTTGCCGTTGCCGAAGAAGGGAGTATGTCTGCGGCTGGTCAGAAGTTAGGCATGTCACAGCCGACAATCAGTCGGCATATTTCAGCCCTCGAAGAGAAAGTGGGTTTTAACCTGTTTGACCGCTCGACGCAGGGCTTGGGCCTGACTTTGGTGGGTAATGAACTGTTAAGTGATGCAAAAGTGACGGCAAAAGGAGTCGATGGGTTTATCACCAAGGTATCTGCTCACAGTGGCAAACATATTGGCCATGTTCGATTGGCGGCTAGTGACATAATGTCTTTCTACTTTATGCCATCGTTGCTGAATGAATTTCAGCGACAATATCCCGATATTGAAGTTGAAGTACTGGTCGCTAACAAGGAGGTGAATCTGAATAAGCGTGAAGCTGATGTGCTGATATCGAAAGTCAAACCTGAGCAATCTGATTTGGTGGTTAGCTTACTGCACAGCGAGGAGATAGGTTTTTATGCTCACCGGGATTATCTCAAGCAGTTTGGCAAGCCTGCCACGGTACGCGAAATGTATACCAGCAACTATCAATTCATTGGGTTTGATCAGCTAGAGATCGATATTGAAACGGCCAGTCAGTTTGGAAGGTCGCTCAGTAAGTCTCATTTCAATTTTCGCACCGATAGTTTCAAGATGCAGCTAGAGTTGGCGAGGGCCAAGGCGGGGATTGCCGTTGTCTTTCACTCGATTGCCAAGCGTTATCCGGAATTAGAGCCTATCCCTCTACCTGATATTACCTTGCCTGGTGTGAGCTGGTGGTTGGTGTGCCACCATGATGTCCATATCAACCCAAGGATCCGTCATTTGATGACTTTTATTAGTGAATGGTTCCGCTCACAACATGATAAAATTCGTTTAATCAGTTAGTTACGATACTTTTTATATGGCTCTAGATATGGCGGATGCTTTTTTGCTTCGCCCTGCGCTTTTTTTGCCCTTTCCGTCGTTTCTTTTTTCTATAATTTGTTTAATGACATAAACATTTCTTTGTGTGTTCTTGTCGTTTTTGGTTACAAACTAGACGAACGAAAACGTTTTCGTTGCCTTAAACTTGATCTGAACCAGTGATTTTTCAAATTTTTACAAAATTGTCGAAACAAAAGTTGAGTTATTCAAAAAAAATTGAATAATGTAATCAAAAGCTATAAATTAGAAGAAAATGCTGCTCCACACTTTTTCTTCTAGATAGGTCGACAGACCGGAAAGACGTGTAACGGAACATTTTGTTCTAGAGCCCTAATTAATCTGATGAGATAACCCATGAGCAACTCTCTAGTACTTGTAATCAACTCTGGCAGTTCTTCACTTAAGTTTGCCCTTATCGACACTGTCAGCGGCGAAGCGACCCTAAGCGGTCTTGGCGAATGCTTCGGTATGCCTGAAGCCGTAGTAAGCTGGAAAATCGATGGTGAAAAGCACGAGCACGCGCTTGATGCTGAAGGTAACCACCACCAGCAGGCCGTTGATCGCATCGTTGCCCTGCTTGAAGAGCTAGGCATGAAGCAAGATATCGTTGCCATCGGTCACCGTGTTGTTCACGGCGGTGAGAAATTCACTAAGACGGTTAAAATTGACGAGTCAGTACTGGAAGAGATCGACAGCCTGAGTGATCTTGCGCCTCTTCATAACCCTGCTCACGTTATCGGTATGCGCGCAGCGATGGCGGCTTTCCCAAGCCTGTCTCAGTACGCTGTATTCGATACAGCGTTCCACCAGACGATGCCAGCGAAGGCATACACTGGTGCTATCTCTCAGAAACTTTACACTGACTACGGCATCCGTCGCTACGGTTTCCACGGTACAAGCCACTACTATGTTAGCCGTGAAGCTGCGAAGGTCGTCAACAAGCCAGTTGAAGAAAGCAACTTCATTTCTGTTCACCTAGGTAATGGCGCATCGGTATGTGCTATTAAGAACGGTAAGAGTGTTGATACCAGTATGGGCTTTACACCACTAGCGGGCCTAATGATGGGTACGCGTTGTGGTGACCTTGACCCAAGCATCATTGAGTTTCTACTGAAGAAAGGTTGGTCTCAGCAGGAAGTATTCGACGAGCTGAACAAGAAGTCGGGCCTTCTAGGTGTGTCTGGCCTGACAAGCGATTGTCGCGGCATCATTGAAGCGATGGAAAATGGCCACGAAGGTGCAACACTTGCCTTTGAGCTATTCTGCTACCGTGTTGCTAAGTACATCGGTTCTTACATGGTTGCGCTAGATGAGCTAGATGCCATCATCTTCACCGCGGGTATCGGCGAGAACTCTCTGCCAATCCGTAGCAAGATCCTTGAGAACCTGAAGATCTTCGGCTACCGTGAAGACGAAGAAGGCAATGCTGCTGCACGCTTTGGCAATGCAGGTGTTATCACCAAGCCAAACACGCCAGTAGCTATGGTTATCCCAACGAACGAAGAGTGGGTAATCGCGAAAGAGTCAATGGAACTGCTACACGCTTAATTACAAGCGAAGCACAGACATAAAAAGAAACCGCCAGCATCTCTGGCGGTTTTTTTTATGGTTAAAACTCACCGCGTTCGAAAAGTTTATATCGATACCGTCAACGTTGAAGCGTTCCGACGTTTTTTGATGATAATTGCCCCGATATGGTCGTAGATAAAGTTGAACACGAAGGCATAGATAGTAATAAACACCGTCACGCCGACATCCATGATAAATGCCTGATAAAGGCTTACACCAAAAATGGCGGCCATTACAGGAATGGTCAGCGCCAATAAGCCCAGCTCGAATAACACCACGTGGTAGGCGCGTTTTGCGATAGTACGTTTGGTTTTGTCTCCCGGAAAAAACTGGTCAAAGCCCCAGTTGAACACAAAGTTCCAAGCCATGGCGCGATGGTCGCAATGATTATCATAGTTCCTGATAAAGCGCCGACTTGATGATCAGTAAAAAGCATCAATAGCCCAATGGATAGCGATACTGCCAATACCTCGAATAAAGCCGCATGAAATACTCGTTCTAACCCACGTATCAATATCTCTCATCTAAGGCTACGAATGAAAAAGAGCGGGCATTTTGGCAGCTTCGATCCTAACAGCCAGATAACGCTTATCACACATCGTGATAGCTGGGAGATTATTAATCGTTGCTCTCTTTCGCAACGGTATTAAGCAGGTCTGTGAATGCTCGAGCTGCCGATGACAGGGTACTGGGCTTACCTTTGGTGATGAGGTAGAACTGGTTTTCTAACTTCCACTTGTCGGGTTGGAGAGCCACTAAGTGTTGGCAGGCGCGATTTTGTTCGATCAGGTGGGTCGGCAGGAAGCTGAGGTGGCTGCCTGCGAGAGTAAGCATCAAGCCGGACTCGACATGCCAGCCATTGTACAGCTTTACTCCTGGGTGCTGTTCAATATTAAGCAGTGCTTTCATGGTGCCGACAGCGTATCCGCCCATGTTGATGCGACAACCTGAGAGTATGTAGTGGTTGGCAATGATCTGCTCGGCCAGATCTTTGCGGGCATACAGTTGGCTTTGTTCAATAAACAGAGGCGTGGCAAATTCAAAGGCGGTACGTTGGCGATCACCAAGTACGCAAAGCATCATATCCAGTTGACCGCTTAATAATTTTTCATTGAGTTGGGTGTAGTCGCCCACGTCCAAAGTGACCTCAACATCGTCGCTCAGCTGATAAAATTGCTCGATGGCTTTGAGCAATGGGTTGTTGGTCAAGGTTGCCGTATTATCTAAACAACCCACCCGGACATGCCCTGACAAGGTTGAATGTACCCCTTTGAGTTTGAAGGCATACTCGGTCAACATCGCGCTGATTTCATTTGCATAATTATACACAGACCTTCCTTCATCAGTCAGTTCGAACCCGCTCCTTCCTCGTTTACAGAGGCTCACACCTAAGCTTTTTTCCAATGTGATAAGCTGGTTGCTCAGTACCGGTTGGCTCAGGCCTGTGCTATGGATAGCATTGCTGATCCCACCCTGCTCAACGATTTCACGGAATAGATCAAGGCGGCGCAGATCCCTTTTATCCAGAGTCGGGGCTTGGATCGTCATGGTGTTCTTCCATAGTTATTTTCGAATGTTTATATTCAATAATATGTATTTATTAGAATGTAACAAGCTGCTAACTTTTTTTATGTGATATTTAGGGATAAAAATGCAAGGTGGCTGAATGACCGAGAAAGGAAAGGATTCAAAAATTAATGATTTTGAGCTGGAGCCGGTACCGCAGAATGCAAAGCGGAGCTGGATGGTGATCAGCTTGATATGGTTGGCGATCGGGATTGATATTTCAGGCTTGTTCCTCGGGGCATTCTTGAGCAGTGGTTTACCGATTGACCAAGCACTGACGGCCACTTTTATTGGTTCGGCTTTGCTAGCCATTATCGCTATGCTGTGTGCCAACATAGGCTATCAGGCTGGGGTATCAACGCCGCTGATCAGTAGCGCGGTGTTTGGTCGCCTAGGTGGCAAGACAATGGGGGCTATCACCGGGATCTCGCTGGTGGGTTGGTTTTCCTTCCAAGCTGACTTCTTTGCCTTGATTATGGTTGATGCCCTGGCCAAATACGATCTGGTGGTTTCCCATGGTGCGGCTTTGGTTGGTGGCGGCATATTGATGATGGTGACGGCCATTTATGGAGTACGGGCACTGGGTAAACTCAGTACTTACTCTGTGCCTTTGATGGTCACGCTGATCACCATTGGTCTTTATATGGCGTCAGGCGCTCAGTCTACCTCAGCCAAAATGATTGAGTCGCCGCTCTCGATGGGCGAGGCAATCTCTTTCGTGATGTCTATTTGGATCCTTGCGGCAGTCGCAGCCCCGGATATCGCCCGTTATGCCAAAACCCGTAAAGACGCCATTCTCGGTGCTGGATTTGGCTTCCTGTTTGGCAACAGCGCCATCATAGTGGTTGCCTTGTTGCTGACCCAGATGACAGGTACCGATAATCTGGTCGATGTCTTCTTTTCATTAGGCTTGGGGCTGGCTGCCATTATCGTGCTGGTCTTCGCCCAGTGGACGACTAACAGCAGTAACCTATGCTCTGGCGCACTGGGTATGTCGGTGACGCTGCCATCGGTACCCCGCCCATTGTTGGTGGTATTGATGACTATTGTCGGCTTGGGGATAGCCCAATTTGGCATGGTGGATAAGTTTACCGCCTTCCTGACATTACTGGGTGTGACGATTGCCCCGTCTGCAGGGGTTTATTTGGCGCAGTATTACCTTATTGATAAAGAGGCACTGACCTTCGAGCGTATCTCTAACGCCCCTGATTGGATGTTCAAGGGTTTGATTGCTTGGGGATTCGGCAGTGTCATCAGTGGCTGCACTGCAGGTGAGTTTTTCGGATTGTTTACGTTAACCAGCATTTCGGCCATCGACGGCATCCTTGCCTCGCTGGTGGCCTATATGGTGCTCGTAAAGTTGTCAGTCATTGAAAAGGAGACTGTGCGTGATTATCAATGAACAAATGATCGATGATATTGCCTTGGGCGCAACCGTGCTGGGAACAGGCGGAGGAGGAGATCCTTACAGCGGTGCCTTGATGGCTAAAGTCGCGATTGCTAATGCGACTAAACCGGTTGAGATTATTGCGCTCGATGAAGTGGCTGATGATTGGATGACCGTACCTTCATCTATGATTGGTGCACCGACAGTGGCGATTGAAAAAATCAATTCACGCGAGCAGATGCTAGTGGCCTTCGAAGCTATGGAGCTAGCGGTGGGCTGCGATATTGAAGCGACCTACCCGATTGAAGTGGGCGGCTTTAACTCCCTCATACCTATTTTGGTGGCGGCACAAAAAGGGATCCCGGTAATTGATTGTGATGCTATGGGACGGGCTTTTCCTGAATCGCAAATGGTGACCTTTTACCTTGATGGTTTGCCATCAGCACCCAATACCTTGGCTGATGAAAAAGGCAATGTGGTGATCTTGCATCCGCTTGATGGTGTATGGTCTGAACGCTTTGCCCGTCCGATCACCGAACAGATGGGCGGTTCGGCGGCGATGTGTGATTATCCAATGCGCGGTGCGTCTCTTAAGCGCAGTGCGCTGCCAGCAACCCTGACTAAGGCGATGAAGATCGGCGCTGCTATCAGGAAAGCCAATGACGAAGGACTAAGTGGCGTTGTCGCTGTGCTGGACATTGTCGGTGGCCACAAGATTATCAGTGGCAAAATCATTGATATAGAAAGAAGCACCAGCGGTGGCTTCGTGAAGGGTGGTGTGACAATCGAAAGGCTGATACAGGCGGATCCTGATTCAGACTTAGATAGCGTGTATGTCCATTTCCAAAATGAATTATTGCTCGCCCATAAAGGGACTCAGGCCGAAGATTTAGCGCAGGATAATCTATTGGCGGTCACACCGGATCTGATCTCGATTTTGGATCATGAAACTGGCCACCCCATTACGACTGAGCAATTGCGCTATGGCCAACGGGTTGATCTTATTGCTTACCCGTGCGATGAAAAGTGGCGCACAGAGAAGGGAATTGATGTTGCCGGGCCTGCTTACTTTGGCTACTCAGCCCAATATTGCCCGGTGGAATCACTGAAACGCTCAGAGACACAAGCGAAATAGGAGAGAGTGGTATGGAAGAGAAACAATTTCGCTTAGGTCAATTTCGTTTAGGCATTGATGTTGGTGGTACCAATACTGATGGCGTACTGCTTGATACTGCGCTCAACTGCGTGGCTAAAGTCAAAGTAGCAACAACCACAGATATTGCATCTGGGATTGATGGGGCAATATCGACCTTGCTTGAGCAAGCCAATATTAGTGGCGAGCAAGTTCAGTACGCGATGCTGGGCACAACCCAGTGTACCAACGCCATTGTTGAACGTAAGGGGCTCGACAAGGTTGGAATGATCCGTCTGTCGTTGCCTAGCGGTAGTAGTGTCCCACCACTTTGTGGTTGGAGCCGTGAATGGCAGGCGGTACTCGGTGGGCACTTTTATGAGGCGCACGGTGGCTATGAATACGATGGTCAGCTTATTGCTGATATTCAAGAGGCGGAAATTCGCCAGCTTTGCCAACAAATGCGCGGCCATGTTGATTCGATTGCACTTTGCGGCGTGTTCTCGCCGGTAAATAGCCAGCAGGAATTGCAAGTGGCACAGTGGTTGCGTGAAGAGTTGCCGGGTGTCGGCATTTCTCTGTCCCATAAAATTGGTAGTCTGGGCATACTTGAGCGTGAAAATGCCACTATCCTCAATGCGGCACTGCAGGGAACCGCCAAGCGTTTTGTGGAAGGGTTCTGCCATGCGTTGGAAGCTCATCGCATCCATGTGACTCCGTATTTTGGCCAGAATGACGGCACTTTGATGTCACAAGTGTTTGCTCTCAAATACCCGATCCTCACTGTAGCGTGCGGGCCAACCAATTCGATCCGTGGTGCTAGTCATCTCACAAAGTTGACCGATGCCATTGTGGTTGATGTTGGTGGAACTACGTCGGATATCGGTGCTTTGACTCACGGCTATCCGCGTGAATCCAGTGCGGCGGTAGAGCTTGGCGAGGTGCGTACCAATTTCCGGATGCCGGATATTCTGGCTATCGGGATTGGTGGCGGTACTGTGGTTAAAGGTGCTGTAATTGAAGGTACTGAAAGTCATGATTCGAATTGTTTAGTGTTGGGCCCGGAAAGTGTCGGCCACCAATTAACGCAATTGGCACGCAGCTTTGGCGGAGAGACCCTGACCTTGACCGATATTGCACTATCCACAGGCGCTATGTCTTGGAATGGCCAACCTGCCGCCCAACGGTTGGATATGAGCAATCAACTGGCTGAAGATATTTACCAGATGATGGTGGAGCAGGTGGAAGAGGGCATCGATAAGATGAAAACCTCGGCTGCCAAGGTCCAAGTGATCCTAGTGGGTGGCGGTAGTGCCTTGCTACCCGATAGCTTCAATGGGGTGAGTGAAGTGGTTCGCCCACAACACTTTGAAGTGGCCAATGCGATTGGTGTTGCCCTAGGTGAGATATCAGGGCAGCTGGACAAGATCGTCGAGATTGCACCGGATCAACGGCAGGTTGTGCTCGAGGCATTAGCGTTGGAAGCTAAGCAATTGGCGGTGGAAGCCGGGGCTTGTCCTGACAGTGTCCAGGTGATTGAACGCCATGAAATCCCACTTAGCTACCTGCAAGGCAATCGGGTCCATGTGAAGATCAAGGCAGCGGGAAAGATCGCCTAACTTAATGGTCCCTATTTTTAATGCTCAGGCCCGGGTTGTGGTGCCCGAATCGCGATATCATTCTGGGCCTGAATTTGGCAAGTCTCTGGCTAGGTTACTGTTCAAGTAACCTCAGTGCTTTATCGAGCAGCTTTCTTGCCTGATCGATACTTCCGCTATCCTGATCGCGCGGCGCAGTACTGGCGCGCTCAATCAAGGTAACGTCAATGTGAGTGATATCAACGTGATCAGATGCTGTGGCCAGTAACTTGTTGACGGCGGTCTGGCCAAGCAAGGTGAAGTCCTGCTTGATGGTTGTCAGGGGAGGGGAGAAAAACTCACTGTCTTCGGTACCATCAAAGCCGATCACCGAGACACTGCTTGGCACCTCAATACCCATTTCATTCAATGCTCGTAGCGCCCCCAGTGCCATTTGGTCATTGGCGACCAAGACGCTGTCGAAGTCGCGGTTTTGCATGATCGCCCGGCGCATCGCTTGGTATCCGCTGGCGGCAGACCAATCCCCTTCCAGCTCAGCGACAACGGAAAATGCTTGTTTGGTAAACACATCACGCCAGATCTGGGTTCTCAGTTGCGAAGCGTGGGAGATATGTGGGCCTGTCAGAAAAACCGGTTTATTTCGCTGTTGCTTTATCAGCAGTTCCGCGCCTTTTCTCGCTCCACTTTCATTGGCACTGCAGACCGCATTGACCTGCGTGTCTTGAGGGACGTCGATGAATAGCAATTTTACCTTGGTGTACTTGCCAACCAACTCAGTCGCGAGCTCAGCAGAAACTGGGGCATTGATGATGATGGATTCAACTTGCTGGGCAATCAGCTCTCTGACGGCACTTTCAATATCGTGATCTTCAAGATCATCAACCGCCGATATTGCTAGCGTATATCCCGCCTCATGGGCCTGTTGGCGTACGCCGTTGGCTATCATTGCAGCACCGTGCAACGCCATATCCAGGGTTATTAAGCCAATGATTTTATTCTGAACTTTGAGTGCCTGTGCTGCCTTGTTCGGTATATAACCCAACTCATCAATAGCGGCAAGAACCCTCTCCCGGGTTTTGTTCGACACATTCTCTGCCCCATTGGTTACTCGGGATACTGTTTGGGTGGATACGCCAGCCAAACGGGCGACATCTTTAAACGTTGCAGTCATTGCTTGCCATCCATTTTTATCATCAAAAGCATTTTACCATGAACACGAGGAAAGACATTTTGTTGTCTTTGTGTTTTCGAAAACATTTAGTGATGGGTCTCACGTTGTGGGCTTTATAAAGGGATCTTTGATCACATTTTAGCCGTTGTTCGCTTTTGCAGGGAGGGGGTGTTGGCTTAGTTTGTTTGTAAATGTTATCGAAAACAATTTTGAGAGACCCATGACAAAATTACTTCACTTGCAAAGCCAGAACCTGAGTTTGGTGTTTAAGTTAGGGCGTATCCCGGAAATAATCCATTGGGGTAACAAGGTTGCCGCCATTGATGAAGACTTGTTTCTTGCGACCGAGCGTCCTGTCAGCCAAGCACGACTTGATGTCGATGTACCGTTGACCATATGTCCTGAACTGGGAGCAGGGCATTTCAATGCGCCGGGCTTGGAAGGCAATCGCCAAGGCAGTGATTTCGCTCCAGTGTTTACCATGGAAAACTATCATTGTGATGGTCAGAAGGTGGTGTTCGAGCTGGTGGATGACGTGGCCTTGCTGCAGTTGAATGTTGAGTTTGAACTGGATGTGAGCAGTGACGTGTTGTGTCAAAAGCTCACCATTAAGAACTTGGGTGATGAAGCCTATTCTCTGGATAAGTTAGCCTGTACATTGCCTGTCCCTTATCACGCCAATGAATTGATGACGTTCCATGGCCGCTGGTGCCAAGAGTTCCAGACCCACCGTGTTGCGTTTGAACATGGTGGCTTTGTGCAGGAAAACCGCCGTGGCCGTACATCCCATGAAAACTTCCCAGGTCTGTTTGCTGGTGCTAAAGGGTTTACGGAGCAATCAGGACAAGTGTGGGGGTTCCATTTTGCCTGGAGCGGTAACCACCGTATGCGTGCCGATGTACGTAGTGATGGTCGTCGTTTTATTCAAGCCAGCGAGTTGTTGTTTTCCGGTGAAGTGGCACTGGCCCCGCATGAAAGTTATTCAACCCCTGAGCTTTATGCGACATACAGTAGCGCTGGCTTGAATGGGATCTCCGAGCGCTTCCATCGTTATGTTCGCGAAAACATCCTTGCATTTACCCCAGAGCAAGCTCGCCCTGTTCACCTTAACACGTGGGAAGGGATCTACTTTGATCATGATCCTGACTACATCATGCAGATGGCCAGCGAAGCGGCACGAATGGGCGTTGAGCGCTTTATTATCGATGACGGCTGGTTCATCGGCCGTGATGGTGAGAAAGCAGCGTTGGGCGATTGGTATCTGGATGAAACTAAGTACCCGAACGGCCTAGAGCCGGTCATTCAACATGTGATTGATCGCGGCATGGAGTTTGGCCTGTGGGTTGAGCCTGAAATGGTGAGCCAGGATTCCCTCCTGTACCGTGCCCACCCTGATTGGGTACTGGGTATAGATGGCTATCAGCAACCATCGGGTCGCTGGCAATATGTACTCGATCTGCAAAATACTGACTGCTTTGACTATCTGTTTAATCGCTTGGATGACTTGTTGTCCCGCTACCAGATCAGCTATCTCAAGTGGGACATGAACCGCGAACTGGTTCAACCGGCCCATGAAGGTAAACCAGCGGTCAGGGGACAGACTCAGGCATTCTATGCCCTGCTCGATCAGCTACGAAGCAAACACCCTAAGGTTGAAATTGAATCTTGTTCAAGCGGCGGTGGCAGGATCGATTTTGAAGTTCTCAAGCGTACTCACCGTTTTTGGGCCTCTGACTGTAATGACGCACTTGAGCGCCAGACGATACAGCGTGGTATGAGCTACTTCTTCCCGCCTGAAGTGATGGGGGCACATATCGGTCCAGCAGAGTGTCACTCGACCAATCGGATGCACAATATCAACCTGCGGGGTGTAACCGCCCTGCAAGGCCACATGGGCGTAGAGCTTGATCCGGTCAAGGTTGGCGAGGAAGAAAAAGCAGCCTTTGCCCGTTATATCGAACTTCACAAGAGCTTCCGATCGCTACTGCACAATGGACGAGCTTTCAGAATTGATCCGGCCGATGAGCGTCAGTATATCTATGGCGTTGAACATCAGGATGAAATGCTGATCACAGTTTGCCAACGCGCGATGCCGACCCACGCATTGCCAGCACCTTTACGCCTTAACTGTTTGGATTCAGAGGCAATGTACTCAGTCAAAATAGTCGAGATGCCACAGACCTCTTTCCAACTGATGAAACACCGCCCTGCATGGCTTGGCAAAACCCTGCATCTCCGGGGAGATAACTTGATGGAAATCGGGCTTATTTTACCGATCCTCGATCCCGAATCAGCTCTGATCCTACACCTACAAAAAGATTAAAACATACCCGGTGGCATCTAAAGGTGCCGCCAAACAAAAGGAACTGAAAGATGGAAATTACACTCATTTCATTCTTCTTGTTCACTGGCTTTGTGGTTTGGTTTACCTACAGCAAAGTAAAGAACTCGAAGAATGACTCACACGATGGCTTTTTTCTCGGCGGCCGCTCTCTGACCGGTGGTTTGATTGCTTCGTCACTCATTTTGACCAATCTTAGTGCGACCAGTTTTGTCGGGATGTCCGCCCAGTCATATACCCATAATATGTCGGTGATGGGCTGGGAGGTTGCCAGTGGGGTAACACTGGTTTTGATCGCCTTGTATTTGGTACCTCGGTACCTCAAGCAGGGGATCACCACGGTACCTGATTTCTTGGAAAGCCGTTATGACTTGGGCGTGAAGAAGTTTGTGACCTTGCTGTTCTTGTGCCAGTACATTATCAATATTCTCCCGACCACTTTGTACGCTGGCGCAGTGGTATTGACGGGCATTTTTGATATCGAGTCTATTTTGGGTATTTCTGAATTCCAGGCCATTGCGTTGATCAGTGCAGCTATCGGCTTACTGGGCTTCTTCTATGCCATTTACGGTGGACTAAAAGCGGTGGTGATAGCTGATACCATCAATGGTGTTGGCCTGATTATTGGCGGCTTGATGATCCCTGTTTTCGGCTTGTTTGCCCTTGGCGGTGGCAGCTTCGGTGAAGGCTTAGATATCCTTCTGTATGCCGCGCCTGAAAAGCTGGAGTCAGTAGGCTCAGCCAGTGATCCACTGCCGTTCTCGACCTTGTTTACCGGCCTGCTTTTGGTCAACCTGTACTACTGGGGTACCGATCAGTCGATTATTCAGCGTGCGCTAGGGGCGAAAAACCTTAAAGAAGGTCAGAAAGGGGTGATCTGGGCGGGTGCTATCAAGGTGATCTCACCACTGTTCCTGATTATTCCGGGGATCATTGCTTTTCACCTGTTTGGTGCCGATGCGGGTAATCCTGATACCATGTACACCCGCTTGGTTAATGAAGTGCTGCCTAAGCCATTGGTGGGTTTCTTTGTCGCGGTAATGTTTGGTGCCATCCTGTCGACGTTTAATGGGGTACTGAATAGCTCGACTACGCTGTTTGCCTTGAATGTCTACAAACCGATCTTTGCCAAAGAAGGTATGTCCGACAAAGCATTGGTCGCTAAAGGCCGAGTATTTGGAGTGGTGATTGCGATCGTCGCTATCTGTATTGCACCGTTTATCATGTATGCCCCTGAGGGCCTGTTCCAGTACCTACAGATGGTGGCGGGCTTCTTTAGTGTGCCAATCTTTACCATTGTCTTTGTCGGTTATATCTCAAAACGTGTTCCGGCGATTGCGGCAAAAGTGGCGCTAGTGGTTTTTGTTAGCTCCTATGCTTCAATGCAGCTTATTTTCAAAACGCCGCTGCACTTCTTGCATCAACTGGCTATTTTGTTTGTGGTTTGTACCGTGTTGATGTTCGTGATTGGCCATTTTGCTCCTCGTAACAGTGACTATGTTATGCCAGTTAATGAGAGCATGGATGTGACGCCTTGGGAGTTCCGCTTCGAAGCATCAGCCGTCATTTTATATATGGTACTGGGCGCTTACATTATGTTTAGCAAGGTTGGCTTTGTCTCTGACGACCCGACTTTCATGCAGGTATATGGCTTGTGTGGTGTGGTCATGCTGGTGGGTATTGCCGTTAGGTACGCCAAGAAAAAACAAGCCTCGCAGCAAGCGTTAGCATCAGAATCCTAACCACGATATGTGTTGCTAGATAATTACGCTACATGAAATGAAAAGCCCGGCAGTGTGCACATTGCCGGGCTATTTTTCATTCAAGCAAGGTCGAACGAGGGGGCGGTTTACACGGTGAATTGGTTGGTCGTTGCCAATTCTTTAAACCAAACAGAGTGGCGTTTAGGGATACGGTCACCGGTTTCTAAATCTAATCGGTAGAAGCCGTAGCGACGCTTGAACGAGTTGAGCCATGACCAGTTATCAATAAAAGTCCACTGGTGGATACCGAAACAATTAGCGCCATCTTCCATCGCGCGATGGAGCTGAATGAAGTGCTCTTTCATTAGCTCGGTACGGAAGCTGTCGTCAATCATGCCGTCTTCCTTAACGGGTCCTTCCGATTCCAAGTCCATCGCAATACCAATCTCGGCCAGGTACCATTTGATGTTGCCGTAGTTGTCCTGGATATTCTTGGCGATATCGTAGATAGCGGTTGGTAGGATTTCGTTGTTGTCGCGGTAAGGGTTGAAGCGGCCTTGTGGGTTAATGTAATTTTCGAAGTACTTCTCAGGCGTGAAGTAGTCCAGTGTGTATTCGGTTTCTCGGGCTTTGACGCGGCGTGGTACGTAGTAGTTGACGCCAAGGAAGTCGACCTCAGCAGATTTGATTTCATCAATTTCTGCGGTGCTGAATTCAGGCATGATGTCGTTATCACGCAGGATCTGGCACAACTCCTCTGGGATGGTGTTCTTCACCATAGGGTCGAGGAAGCTGCGGTTGAACAGCAGATCGGCATACCATGCGGCTTCCTGGTCAGCATCGCTGTCGTTGCGGGTGTAGGAAGGGGTGAGATTCAATACCACGCCAATCTCACCATCTAACTTCATATCGTGGTACGCCAATACCGCTTTGGCATGGGCCACCATGATGTTGAAAGCAACTTGTACGGCTAGCTTGCCGTCTTTTTTGCATGGGTAATGGAAGTCATACAGGTAACCGCCCTCAACTGGCACAATCGGCTCGTTGAAGGTGATCCAGTGCTTGACCTTATGGCCGAAGTGTTTGAATGCAGTGCGGGCAAACTTCTCGAACAACTCGATAACGTGCTTGGACTCAAAACCGCCGTACTGATCTTGTAGCTGAGCGGGCATATCGAAATGGTAGAGGTTGATCATCGGTGTGATGCCGTTGGCGATCATTTCATCGATATAGGCATGATAGAAAGCGACTGCATCCGGGCAGGCTTCACCCGTTTCGAAATCTTTGATCAGGCGTGACCATTGAATCGATGTCCGGAATGAGTTCATGCCGATCTTTTTCATCAGTGCAGCGTCTTCTTGGTAACGCTCGTAGGTTTGGCAAACTGTCGTAGGGCCGATCTCCTTGAAGAAACGCTCAGGGTTGCTCTGGTGCCAAGTATCCCAAATAGACGGGTGGACTTGATTGGTTGTGCCTTCAGTTTGAATACCCGATGCTGCTGCTCCCCACAGGAAACCTTCCGGGAAAGTGTACGTTGTCATAGTGTCCTGCCTGTTAGTTGTTCTGCTGGAGCAATCTACTGGCATAGGCTGAGAAAATATAGATTAAGACGGAAACCGGTTTCCATAGGATGAGAGTGGTCACAAAAAACAGGTAGGGTATCGTTGATTTTGTGATTTTGATCTAAACGAAAAAACCGCTCAGATCAGGCGGCTTGGATGGGGTGAAGCGTTTTATTGCTGGTGTAGGGCTTATTTTTGGCACACAGGACTTATCGCTGACGCAGGGCTTCTTGTTCAATCAATTGCTTTTCATGGACCTTGAAGAATGGGCGGTAAATCATCCATGAGTTAAATATCGCAAAGAGGCACATGAACATGTTCTTCCAGCTCCCGTTAGCAGCCCATGCCGCGCCCAGTGGCGCCGGCATTGACCAGGGTAGCAGCGCTACCATCCTGTCGAGAATACCGATGTCGGTGAGGTACCAGGCAACACATGCATTGACCAATGGTACGCCGACAAAGGGGATCAAGAATAGCGGGTTCATGATGATCGGAAAGCCGAACAATATCGGTTCGTTGATGTTGAAGAGCGATGGGATGAGTCCAATTTTGCCCACTGACTTCAGTTGTTTAGATTGGCTTCGCATTGCCATGAAAATAAGTGGCAGGGTCGAGCCGATACCGCCGATTAGTATGTAATAGTCCCAGAAACCTTGCATGTAGATATGCGGTAATTGTTCGGCACCGCTGGCAAGGGCCTGTTGGTTTTCAACCAGATAAGTCATCCAGAACGGATTCATAATCCCGGTGATGATCAACGTGCCATGAATACCGATAAACCACAGTAAATGGCAGATAACCAGTGAGATGAGTACAGCCGTCAGGGTATCGGAAGCGACGATTAATGGCTGGAAGGCGGCGGCAATCAGCTCCGGTAGAATCATACCGGTATGCAGTTGTAGGTAGGCGTTGATAATGCTGATGGAGAGCAGAATAAACATTAGCGGCACAATCAGCTTAAAGCCATTGCGGGTCATGATCGGTACTTCATCAGGCAGGCTGATATACCAGCCTTTACTATAGAAAAACCTAATAATTTCAATTGAATAAGTGCTTGATATTAAAGCGGTGAAGATCCCCATACCTCCAAGATAGACATTAGGCATGGCACTGCCGCTAAAACCAATAAACAGCAGGAAAGCCAAACAGCCGGTGAGGCCGGATAAGCGCTCAGGGATCTGGTATTGCTTGGCCAGACTGGCACTGGAACCAAAGGCAATAATCAGCGCAATTAAGCCGATAGTCAGCTCGAATGTGGGGGCGAGAAGGGGTCTTAGGGTGAGGTAGAGTTGACCGAAAGTGCTGGTTTGGTTGATCGCAAATGGCGGAAAGATAAAGGGCACTAACAAGCTACCGACGATCACAAACGGCATGGCTAATGAAAAGCCATCTCTCAAAGCGGTTATGTGATTACTGCGTGTCAGCCAGTTTGCCAGTGGTGAAATACGTTGTTCGATAACACTAGCTGCGACATTCATTACTTGAATGTTCATAGGTTTTGCTAATCCTTTGGAAACAGTTTCCGTTCTGAATATTGAACGGATCACATTTTGCCAGAACATTCTGGGTTTTCTGGTGATCGACCTCACAAATAGAGATGGACCGCATGGAAACCGGTTTCCTGGGTTTTCCGTTGGGCGTATATTTCAGTTCTAAATCATTCGGGATAGGACTTAAAAATGAAAAAAATTATGTTGTGTTGCTCTGCAGGTATGTCGACAAGTTTGTTGGTGAAAAAAATGGTCGCTGAAGCGGACAAGCGTGGCTTGGCTGCTGAGATTCAGGCTTATGGTGCCGCAGAATTTGATCAGCAGGTGGGTAATTATCAAGTGGTTTTGCTTGGTCCACAGGTGAAATACATGCAGCCGGATTTACAAAAGAAAGCTGACGCCCATGGCATCAAGGTTGAGCCAATTAACATGATGGATTACGGCATGCAGAAGGGCGACAAGGTGTTGGATTTTGCCCTGTCGTTAATTGACGGTTAATCACAAACGACAACAATAAAGGAATCGTTATGAGTGCCCTATACGACAAGTTAATCGGGGTGATTGAACAAAAAATCACCCCAATGGCTGGCGCCATCGGACAACAAAAATATGTTACGTCTATACGTGATGGTTTTATCGCTGCACTGCCTTTCATGATTGTTGGCTCATTCATGTTGGTGTTTATATTTCCTCCGTTCTCACAAGATACGAGCTGGGGCTTTGCCCGCGCATGGCTGGACTTTTCCGAGCGACATTTTGAAACCTTGATGCTACCGTTTAATTTCAGCATGGGGATAATGACCTTGTTTATCTCGGTCGGGGTTGCCGCCAGTTTGGCGCGGCACCACGATCTTGATCCGCTAACGACAGGTATGTTGTCGTTCATGGCATTTATGTTGGTGGCGGCACCACTTGAAAATGGCATGATTTCCACTGCGTATTTCTCGGGCCAGGGTATTTTCACCGCGCTGATCGTGGCGATTTATGCCACCGAGGTGTATGCCTTCCTTAAACGCAATAACATCACTATTCGCTTACCCCCTCAGGTCCCGACCGGTGTTGCCCGCTCGTTTGAAATCCTGATTCCGGTATTGGTGCTGATTTTGACCCTGCACCCACTGAACCTGTTTATTGAGTCGCAAACAGGTATGATCATCCCACAGGCGATCATGGCTTTGGTTGAACCTTTGGTCTCTGCATCCGATACTTTGCCTGCACTTCTACTGTCTGTGCTTGTGTGTCAGATCCTATGGTTTGCTGGCATCCACGGCGCGCTGATCGTGACTGGTATCATGAACCCATTCTGGATGGCGAACCTATCTGTTAACCAAGCGGCAATGGCAGCAGGTGAAGCTATCCCGCACATCTATGTTCAGGGCTTCTGGGATCACTACCTACTGATCGGTGGCGTGGGTTCGACCTTGCCACTGGCCTTCCTGCTACTACGTAGTAAAGCCATTCATCTTCGTACAATCGGTAAAATGGGTGTGGTACCGGGTATGTTCAATATCAACGAACCTATCTTGTTCGGTGCGCCAATCATTATGAACCCACTGTTCTTCCTACCATTTGTGTTGGTTCCTATGGTCAATGCAACGCTGGCCTATATTGCCCTTGACCTTAACTTGGTTGCTCGCGTGGTATCACTCACGCCATGGACAACGCCGGGTCCTATCGGTGCCTCATGGGCGGCGAACTGGTCATTCAGTCCTGTCGTTCTTTGTTTGCTTTGTATGGCATCAGCGGTCTTGATGTACATGCCTTTCCTAAAAGCTTACGAAAAGCAATTGCTTGAGCAAGAAGCAGCGAATAACGCGGAAGAAGAAGCGGCTCAAGGCGAACCTGTAACAGCGTAATGTCAGATAAGCCAAAGCAAGTATTTAAGAAAACAATCAATTGTTTTAGCGAATAAAACCCAGCCCTGCGGCTAGATGGCAGGGCTGTAACAAAGCGGAGAGTTAAGATGGATTTAGAAGAACAGGTCATGGGCATCATCATCAATGCTGGTCAGTCTCGTAGCCTCTGTTACGAAGCGCTACGCCATGCCAAGCAGGGTAACTTCACTGAGGCCGAGGGCCTAATGAAGGAAGCTCAGGAGTTTGCCAACCAAGCCCATTTGGTACAGACCCAGCTCATTGAAGCAGATGAGGGTGAAGGCAAAACCAAAATGACACTGATTATGGTTCACGCTCAAGACCACCTGATGACCTCGATGCTGGCCAAAGAGTTGGTCGCAGAGCTCATTGAATTGCACCGCAAGGTCCAGTGAGCAACAAATAAGAGAGGGTGGTTAATGAGCCCTCTCACCCAAATACTTCACGATGAATAACGTTCCTTCATGGTTACTCGTAATGCATACTGAGGACGCCTGAAAGGCTCTTGGTTCTCAGTCGCCTCGCAGCGTGTTTCCGTTAGTTTTGGAAACCAGCGGAAACTACCCGAGATAAAAGAGAATTTTTAGTGCTGCTGAGTGTATGTCGTAGGGGCTATGGTATGATAAAGATGTGCTGCTATTTGACGGGCAATCAGCTTGTCAGGTGCAGTAGGGAATTTGGGGTAACAACAATGTAGTACGGAAAATGGCAACTATTACTGATGTTTCAAAGCTCGCCAATGTGTCTAAGGCCACGGTCTCCCGTGTGCTCAGTGGTACGCGAGGGGTAAAGGAAGAGAGCCGAGTAGCGGTGTTAAAAGCCGTCGGTGAGTTGAACTACCGGCCGAACGTTGCTGCGCAGAATCTTGCGAAGCAAGCTTCACATTATATCGGTGTCGTGTTGCCATCGGCCGAGGCAACCAATGTCGCAAACTACCTGCCATTGTTATCCAAAGGTCTTAAGTCTTTCAATAAATTCATGTTGCTGCACTACGCCAGTGATGCTGACGATCAACGCAGGGTCATTGATGAGCTGCAAGATCAGTGTGAAGCGATCATCGTAATGGGCGCGCCATCGGTAGGTCCTCAGCCCGCCAATGTGGTCCACTTCGATAACGTGTCTATCGAAGGCAGCATTGTCAGCGGCTACAACTATGCTTTTGCCACCGAAAGTGCTTGCCGCTATGTGCTTGGTAAAGGTCACCGTCACATTGCCCTGCTCGTCGATGATGCCAAGGAGGCCGCCAGCCAACAGATGCTGGATGGCTATCGCAGTGCGCTGCAAAATCTTTCAATTCCATTCAATCGCCAGCTGGTGGTGGAAGCCAAAAACGATGTCGAGCAAGGGTTGCTGGCACTGATCAACAGCTTTACCAAATACACGGCTTTGGTGGTAAAACGAGATAGCTATGCTGCCCAGGCAATGCGCCTGATGCGAGAATTCAATATCGCGGTACCGCAGGAAGTATCGATCATCAGTTTGGAAGACTCGCCACTGGCGAGTTTGCTGTATCCCCCTCTGACGTGTATCAGCTATCCGACTGAATCATTGATTGATGATTGCCTTAAGCGGGTACAGAGCATCGTCGAAGGAAAGCCTCAGCAAATTGAACAGCCCCCTGCTGTTGCTGGTCGACTGGTTGCTCGTGCGTCAGTAACGACCTTAGCGTAATGTGCTGAATCGGTGTGGTCGAATTGACTATGCTGCAGGTTGTGAATCGCCTATATCCGTCAAGACGTTATCCTGCATGTGAGCGTCATCTTCTCCGGTATTCCTATAAAGATTATCTTTGCTGTGATCCGTGGCGTAGAGTTGCGTCACAGCATAGACTTGCATTTCCGAAACACATCCAATTGTATTATTATATTTCTCGTTGACGGCTTATCTTCGGATTGGCTCAGTACGATCATTTCCCCCAACCGGATAGCGCCCATGTCTCACACCTTGTTACCGAACATCATTGAATTTCTGACCCATGTCGACCCCTTTGATAAGTTGCCTCAGGATTGCCTCGAAAAAATCGCAGGCTGCATAAAAATTAATTATCTAGGGCAGGGAGAGCGTATTGCTTTCTCGACCGACCAAGAAGAGTGCTACCTCTATATCATCCGCACCGGTGCGATGGAGCAGCGCAAATCCGATGGGGTGCTTCGGGCCAAGTTGGGTGAGCAAGATATCTTCGGCTTTAGTTTCCTGCAAACAGAAGGGGACAGTAGCAAAGCTGAGATGGCTTATACGGCGACAGCGATGGAGAACTCCCTGCTGTATTTGATCCCCCATGGCAAGCTCAAGCATATCCTGCGTTCTTATCCGGAATATGCCCAGCACTTTGCCGCTCAAGCGCAAGTTCGCATTCAATCAGCGTTGAGCGTGGTGTGGTCGGATGATGAAAAGGGGTTGTTCTTCAAAACCGTCGCAGAGGTTGCTAGCGATAGGGTCGCTGTTGTTCCGGCAACAATGTCGATCCAGCAGGCAGCCTACCGGATGACAATTGAAACGCCGTCGCCAGTTGCTGTGGTGAAGGATGGCAATACAATTGTCGGGGTTATGACCGATCGCGATTTGGCCAAGCGGGTACTGGCAAAGTGTGTGAATCCCAGCCGACAGATCCAAGAAGTGATGACCCCCAACCCGCTAACGGTTGCGCCGGATGACTTGGTGATGAAGGCGGCCTCTTTGATGATGCAGCACAATGTCCGCAGCCTTCCCGTCGTAAAAGAAGGGCAAGTGGTCGGGGTGGTAACAACAACCCACTTGGTGCAGAAGCACCGGGTGCAAGCTATCTTCCTGATCGAAAAAATTAACTATACCGACTCATTAGAAGAGCTGGTGGCGTTGGCGCCAGAGCGGCAGGCGATTTTTGAAGCCTTGATCGAGGGTAATGTCGGCTCGGAGATCATCGGTCAGGTAATGGCGATGCTCATGGATACGTTTAATCGCCGTATTTTGCAATTGGTGGAAGCTAAGATGGGCCCACCACCTTGTGAATATGCTTGGGTGGTTGCGGGCTCCCACGCCCGCAATGAGGTTCATGCCTTGTCCGATCAGGACAATGCCATCATTTTATCTGATGATGTGACAGGCGATCAGCGTATGTATTTCAAACTACTGGCAATGGATGTCTGCAAGTGGATGGATGCCTGTGGTTATAGCCTGTGTAGCGGCAACTTCATGGCATCGGTTCAGAAGTGGTGCCAGCCATTGTCTGTGTGGAAAACCTATTACTCGAAGTGGGCGGAAAACCCTGAGTATGAGCGACTGCTCAATATTACGGTTTTCTTGGAAGTGAGGGCTATTCATGGTCAAACTGAGCTCTCTGAAGAGTTGCAGGCGCACCTGATGAGCCTACTGGGCGAGAACAGCACTTTCTTGAGTATTCTGGCCAAGGATACCGTTGCTAACCAGCCTCCGCTCGGGATTTTTAATAAGTTTGTGTTGGAGAAGAATGGCGAACAAAGCAATACCCTCAATATCAAAAAGTATGCTCTGAACCTGATCGTCGATTTGGCTCGGATCTATAGTTTGTCGGTGGGTTGTACTCTGACGGGTACTGAGGAGCGTTTCCAATATGCCTTTGATCACGGCTGCTTGAGTGAAGAAAGCCTTAAGGACATCATTGGTGCCTACCGTTTTATTACCCGGGTGCGTTATAGCCATCAACTTCAGGCACTGAAAAAAGGTGACGTGCCGGATAACCATATTTCTCCTGATATGTTTGGTAGCTTCGAACGTAAGCACCTCAAGGATGCGTTCCGCATTATTGCTGAACATCAGGATGCAGTGAAGTTGCGTTTCAGCCAAGCCTAAGTGAAGTACCGTAGGGGAAATCCAGAATAATGAAACGTATGTTGTCGTATTTTAAACCACTAAACCGTTTAGCCAGAGCCCAAACGAAATGGCGAGATGCTTATGCTTCCCAAGCGTCGGATGGGCCGGTTATCCAACTGCTTGAGGGGAGTTTGCCCACGCCAGATACCTCTATGCTGGATCTCGATATTCTTTGCCTCGATTTTGAAACGACAGGGCTTAACCCTGACAAAGATCAGATCTTGAGCATTGGCTATGTCGAGATGCAGAAAGGGATGCTTAACCTTAGCAGTTGTGAAGAAACTTATATTAAAGACAGCAGTGGCATCAATGCCCAATCGGCGATTATCAATCAGATTACCCCAGAAATGCTGACAACCGGTCTGGCATTGGATGAGGCGATGGAAACGTTGTTTGCCAAAATGGCAGGCAAGATTGTGTTGGTCCATGGGCTGACGGTTGAAAAGTCTTTTATCGAACATTATCTGCAAAATCGTTTTGATATGGCTATGCCACCAATATTATGGCTTGATACTTTGCTGATTGAGAAAATGTTGGTGACCAACCGGCACATGCGTGAAGAAGGGGACTACCGGTTGTCTTCTATCCGCCTGCGCTATGGCCTACCGGAGTACCCTAGCCACGGTGCCTTGATTGATGCGGTTGCCACCGGTGAGTTGCTGTTGGCACTGATGACAAAGTGTTTCGGCCCGTCGAAACCGCGGTTGGAAGAGGTGTATGACATGCACCACTATGAATTGACGACTAACCACCGCTAAGTTTTTCTAGGGGCCTGAGCCGCCCCTCATCCTTTACATTGAAGCGGTTTTCAATATAGCTTGTTTTCTATTGCTCTCCAGAAAGTGAGAATCTGACTTATAGTTAAGATGTGATCTGCTGAGTGAGAGCATCTGATGAAACGTCTGGCAACCGTAAGTGCAAAGCCGTGGGGTCGCACGAGGTTATATTTGCAAGCACTCCTGGGGGGATGCGGTTTGTTGGCCCTAATGGGTTGTGAAAGTAGTATGTTTACACGCAGTTATGCCGAGCCGCCCATGAACCGTCAATACATGGAGCTTTACCGCACCACCGAAAAGATGAACAGACCACCGCCTGAAGTTTATCAATACCCCCGCCCGCCTGTTAGTTAAAATTCATAGTTAAAGAACAGTTCGAGATAATCCATCTTATACCAACTTACATAAATATTTGATCAACCACTTATCCAGATTGGTATCACAGCGGGTTGTCAGTTGTTTGCCTATTTTTAGATAAAAAAAAGCCCCAGCATATCGCTAGGGCAAATGGATCCGTTAATGTAGTTACTTTGGCAAATAACTAATAAAAATCAAAATGATCGACTAAAATCAGAAAATTCATCGGGGGTGGAGCAATTACTGTACTTTGGCAACAGCGTCTTTCACTAGCAGACCTAGCTCATCCCACTGTTTGTTGTCGATAAGGTCACCAGGAACCATCCACGTACCGCCACAAGCCAGTACAGACGGTACAGCTAGGTAGTCGTCGATGTTGCTAAGGCTAACACCGCCAGTTGGCATGAACTTAACTGGGTAAACCGCAGTAAGTGCTTTAAGCATTGAAACACCGCCAGAAGGCTCAGCAGGGAAGAACTTCAGGGTACGTAGACCCATTTCCATTGCTTGCTCAACTAGGCTTGGGTTGTTAACGCCAGGAACGATAGCAACGCCTTTTTCCTGACAGTACTTAACAGTTGTTGGGTTGAAACCAGGGCTTACGATGAAATCAACGCCAGCATCGATAGCTTCGTCAACTTGTTCTTTAGTTAGAACAGTACCTGCGCCGATCAGCATTTCAGGGAATTCTTTACGCATGTTGCGGATAGCCTGAACAGCGGCTTCTGTGCGGAAAGTGATTTCAGCACAAGGCATGCCGTTGTCAACTAGGGCTTTACCTAGTGGGATTGCATCTTCAGCGTTTTTGATAGCAATAACAGGGATTACTTTCAACGCAGCTAGTTTGTCGTTTAGGTTACTCATAATTCTTTACTCTCACTTAGTATCGTGTGTTAAATCGTTGGCATTGCGTCGGCAGGGATAACAGCACCGCGGTATTGGATAACCGTCGAGGCAACCTGATGACCTGCATGAGCTGCTTGAGTCGCTGAACCGCCAGTGAAGCGCTTGGCTAGGTAGCCACCGCTGAACGAGTCACCTGCCGCAGTCGTGTCGACAACGTTTTCAGCCACTAGCGCTGGAACATATACGTTCTCTTCGCTGGTCACAACCAAGCAAGCGTCTTTACCACGCTTAATAGTCAGCTCTGTTACACCGGCACCTTGGGTACGTTCGATACACTCTTCGAGTGTCTCATCGCCGAACAACAGCTGCTCGTCATCAAACGTCAGTAGTGCGATGTCAGTAAGGGATAGCATGCGAAGGTAGGCTTCTTGTGCTTCTTTCACACAGGCCCATAGCTTAGGACGGTAATTGTTGTCGAACAATACCTTGCCACCTTTGCCTTTGAAATCTTCAAGGAAAGTAAATAGCTGTTCACGGCTTTCGGCCGTTAGGATAGCTAGACTGATACCACTAAGGTAAATAGCATCAAAAGCCATTAGGTTGTTCAGCAGATCTGCACTTTGCTCTTGTTCAAGCAGGTATTTTGCTGCTGCATCGTTACGCCAGTAGTGGAAGCTGCGCTCGCCAGTGCTGTCGGTTTCGATGTAGTAAAGGCCAGGAAGTTTACCTTCTAGGCGTAGCACCAAGTCAGTATTGATCCCTTCCTTGTTCCAAGCTGCCAACATTTCATCACTGAAACTGTCGTTACCTAGGGCTGTTACGTAAGTGGTGTTGATATCATGGTCTTTGGTCAGACGAGATAGGTATACCGCTGTGTTAAGGGTATCACCACCAAAGTTACGGGTTAGTTGGTCATTGGCTTGTTGCAGTTCGATCATGCACTCGCCAAGAATGGCAATGTTCATTGTAGCCATACATACTCCGGAAAAAGGTGATGGGAAGGGCACTGTGGTGACCTTCCCATAAGGGTAATTACTTCAAAAAGTCCTGACGAACAGGTGAGAACATATCTAGAAGGATGCTGCCTTCCTCTAGTGCTACCGCACCGTGAACCGCTAGCTTCTTAGCGATGTATGCGTCGCCTTTTTTCAGCACGCGCTTCTCGCCGTCAACTTCTGCTTCGAAGCTACCTTCTACCACGTAGCCAATCTGATCATGGATATCGTGGGCGTGTGGGTGGCCGATTGCGCCTTTGGCGAAGATTAGGTGTACAGCCATTAGATCTTCAGTGTGGCCAACGATTTTACGTTGGATGCCATCGCCTAGATCTTCCCACGGAGTGTTATTGATATCGAAAAACATTGTGTGATTCTCCCGAAAATAATGTATTTAAATTTTACAAATGAAAGTAGGGTACAAAGGCTCAACCTTTGCTGATGTTATTGTTTAAGCCGCACTCGTTTCGGCTGCGGCTTCAGGCTTTTTTCTAGAAGCACTCACCAGCAAGATACCGACCGTTAGTACGATAGAGCCACACAAAATAAACAGTCCACGGCCTGATGGATCATTTGGAATCAAGGCCATTGCTAGAATACCGAAGCCTGCAACACTGATCAGGTTACCAAGCATTGAACGCTGTGCTGTATCTAGCGATTGCTGCTCGTCACCACCAGAAACAAGTGGGGTATTCCAGTTTTCAAATAGTTTCTCTACTTCTTTCTCACGCTCTACAGTCAAGCCTTTGTAGAAGAACTTAGTCATGATGAACCAACCACCAGTGAACACAACGTGTGCTGCTAGGCTTAGTCCAACCACAAGGTCACTCCACTCACGGCCAGTTAGTGGCTGCTCAAGACCGAATAGGCTCTCGATGTGATGGGCCTTTAGTGCAATACCGAAGATGAAAGAAACAACACCACCAACGATTAGCGTTGACCAACCTGCCCAGTCTGGGGTCTTGCGAATCCACATACCTAGAAGGACTGGGATAAGCATAGGGAAGCCAATCAATGCACCGATGTTCAGTACGATGTCAAACAGGCTTAGGTGACGCAGTGAGTTAATGAACAAACCAATCGAGATGATGATGAAGCCCATCATGATAGTGGTTAGTTTAGAAACAATGATCAGCTCTTTCTGGTTCGCATGTGGGCGGAAAATTGGCTGATAGAAGTTACAAACAAAGATACCCGCGTTACGGTTCAGACCCGAGTCCATAGAAGACATGGTCGCAGCGAACATTGCAGACATTAGTAGGCCAACCATACCGGCAGGCATTACATTCTGCACGAAGGCTAGGTAAGCAGCATCACCGGCTTTGTCGCCCATTGATGCGTACTGCGCTGCAAAATCAGGCATGAATGCGCTTACGTACCATGGTGGTAGGAACCAGATGACAGGACCAACAACCATTAGGATACAAGCAAGGCCTGCCGCTTTACGCGCGTTCTCACTGTCTTTCGCAGCAAGGTAGCGGTATGCGTTGATACTGTTGTTCATCACACCGAACTGTTTGATGAAGATGAACACAACCCAAAGGATGAAGATGCTGATGTAGTTCAAGTTGTTACCTACCAGGAAGTTACCCTGGAAGTTATCAACGATGTTACCAATACCGCCACCGTGGAAGTATGCAGCGATTGCACACGTGATAGTTACCGCCATGATAACAAGCATCTGCATGAAGTCAGAGGCAATAACCGCCCAAGAACCACCCGTTACAGCCATTGCCATCAGAACGATACCCGTAAAGACAATTGTTGCCTCCATTGGGATGTCAAATACAGCGGCAACAAAGATTGCCAGACCGTTCAACCATACACCTGCCGAGATAAGGCTATCTGGCATGCTGGCCCAAGTGAAGTACTGCTCTGTAGTTTTACCGAAACGCATACGGATGGCATCAACTGCTGTTACCACTCGTAGCTGGCGGAATTTTGGTGCGAAATACAGATAGTTAAGGAAATAACCGAAGGCATTTGCTAAAAACAAAATAACTACGGCGAAACCATCTGTAAATGCTTTCCCTGCTGCACCAGTGAACGTCCATGCTGAAAACTGTGTCATGAAGGCGGTAGCACCTACCATCCACCATAACATCTTGCCTCCCCCCCTGAAGTAATCACTGGTAGAGGTGGTGAATTTTCTAAACATCCACCCGATAGCGATTAGAAATAGGAAATAGGCCAGAACTACGAAAGTATCAATGGTCATCTTTTTCAGCCTTAAGTTTATCGAATTGGCAGTAGTGTAATAATTGAAAAGTTATATTGTAATACAAGTTGACTGTTTTCGTGACCTCCATCAAATTTATTTTTCTGCGCCTCATTTTTTAGAATGGGTTAAAGTGCGATTATATTTTTAATAAACAATTGCTTAGGTCTCAATTTTGACGCAGGTCAATACGAGTGCTGAAATGTGACTGCTGTCGAGTTTTTTCAAAACAGTAGTGAAACAAAAACCTATTTGTATTATTTTATGTCTATCAAAGAGGTGCGTATACGCTCTAATCTAGAGGTCAACATGAACACTACTCTCCAGCCAGTATTATTTACTCACGATGAAGTTGCTGATTTACATGAAGAAATCGGTAGTTCGTCGTTAATGGGAAAAACGATTGCGAAGCTGCAGACTGAGCTTGAGCAATATATGGCATTGCCAATGGATGTTCCCGGACAAAGTGAAGCCGGTGGCTATGAACATAATAAGCATAGGCAAAACTACCATTACATTAACCTCGCTGGCCGTTTGTTCCTGATCACTAAAAATGAGCGTTATGCCGAGTATGCAGGGCAATTGTTGACCCAATATGCAGATAAATACTTACAGCTCGACTTTCATGTTCAACGCAACACTAACCCTCCTGGTCGGTTGTTTCATCAAATGCTCAACGAGCACATGTGGCTTATGTATGCAAGTTTAGGCTATTCCTGCATTAGTACATGGCTTAGTGATTCGCAACGTGACCACATCGTTGAAAATTTGTTTAAACCGATGCTGCACGTTGCCACAGAGAAATACGACTTCGATTTTGATCGTATTCATAACCATGGTATTTGGGCTGTAGCCGCTGCGGGGATCTGCGGTCTTGCTATCGGCGAGCGTAAATACCTCGATATGGCTGTTTATGGGTTAGCCGGTGACGGCAAGACCGGCGGCTTTTTGGCTCAACTCTCGGAGTTATTCTCGCCTTCGGGCTATTATATTGAAGGGCCTTATTATCATCGCTTCGCTATTCGCCCATTGGCGGTTTTTGCTGAGGTTCTGCACCGCCATATGCCTGAGTTGGATATTTACAACTACAAAGGGCAGGTGATTAAGCAAACGACCCAAGCATTGCTGGCGACGGCTTATCCGAATGGTGTGTTCCCGGCCTTGAATGATGCATCCAAATCTATGGGGATCACCGATATGGGTGTCGTGGTCGCGGTGAGCATGGTCTTCAAGCGTTATGGCTTTGATAAGAACCTGCTTGGGATGGCACAAATTCAGGATCTGGTGTGGATGCACCCTTGCGGGCAAGCATTGTCACAAGCGTGCGACGCCGAAGAGAATATTGAGCCGCCTCTTTGGCCTAGTGTTGAATTGAATGAAGGCCCTGACGGCACATGCGGTGCGCAAGGTTTCCTTCGTATGCAAGGCAATGACAAAGACATTTGCCAACTTTCGATGAACTACGGCCAGCACGGTATGGGGCATGGTCATTTTGATACCTTGGGTGTTGCATTTTATAGCCGTGGTCAAGAAGTTCTGCGTGAATACGGTTTCGCCCGCTGGGTGAATATCGAACCTAAGTTTGGTGGCCGCTACCTTGATGAGAACAAGAGCTACGCCCGTCAGACGATTAACCATAATGGTGTGACGGTGGATGAAGGCTGTCAGAACCAGTTTGATGTCGAGCGTGCTGACCGCACCCACGGTAAACCACATTTCTTTATGGGCGAAGGTACTGAGCTTCAGGCGATGAGTGCCTTTGCTGACGAACATTATCCCGGTGTGGGGATGCAGCGTACTGTGATGTTGCTTAAATCAGACCAATTGGAAAATCCACTGCTGATTGATCTGTACCGCCTGACCAGCGACAAGCCGCACCAGTACGACTACTCGCACCAATATCAAGGCCAGATCATCCGTACTGACTTTGAATACAAGACAAACTCTGAATTACACCCATTGGGTGATAATTATGGTTACCAACATCTATGGAACCTTGCCCGCAGCGAAGCGGGTAAGAGTACCTTGGTCAGTTGGTTGCAGGGTAGCAGTTATTATACCTGGCTTGGCACCAGTTCAAGCGCCGACAATGAGGTGATCTTCACCCAGACTGGTGCCAATGATCCGCAGTTTAACCTGCGCCACGAAACCAGTTTTATTTTGCGAACTACAGGCAAAGATTTGCTGTTCGCCTCGGCATTGGAGACCCATGGTTACTTCAATGAAGCGGTGGAAGCCTCTGTTGATGCCCGTGGTAAGATCCATCAGATTGACGTTCTGGTTCACAACGAGACAGGCTCGGTGGTTGCTATTGAAGGGGAAGGTATCCGCTTCACTGTAATGGTAAGCAACCAGCCAAATGTAACTGACACGACCGAACATCGAATTATCATTAACGACAAGACTTATAGCTGGAAAGGATTCCTTGCTGTTGAGCAGGAGACGAAATAATGACGTACCAACCACTATTGATTAGCTTTGACGAAGCCGCGATCCTTCGCGAAGATCTGGGTAAAGATACCCTAATGGGCAACGCACTGGCCCGTGACATTGAAAAACTGGAAGACTACATCGCGACGGTTGGTATTGAAGTACCTGGCCATGGCGAGGGTGGTGGTTATGAGCACAACCGCCACAAGCAAAACTACATCCATATGGATATTGCTGGCCGTTTGTATCTGATCACCGAAAATGAAGCTTACCGTGACTACATTCGCAACCTACTGGTAGCGTATGCAGAGGTTTACCCTAAGCTGGAACTGAACGTCAGCCTAGACAGTAACCACCCTGGTCGTATTTTCCACCAGACACTGAACGAGAACATGTGGATGCTTTACGCGTCTTGTGCGTACAGCTGTATTCACCATACGCTGTCTGACGACGAGCGCAGCTTGATCGAAAACGATTTGTTCCAGATCATGGCTGATATGTTTGTTGACACTTACGCGCACGACTTCGATATCATTCACAACCACGGTCTATGGGCTGTTGCTGGTGTGGGTATCTGTGGTTACGCAATTCAGAACCAGGAAATCGTTGATAAGGCGCTTTACGGTCTAAAAGGCGATAGCGTTAGCGGTGGCTTCCTGGCTCAGCTTTCTCAACTGTTCTCGCCAGACGGCTACTACATGGAAGGCCCTTACTACCACCGTTTCTCATTGCGTCCAATCCAACTGTTTGCCGAAGCAATTGAGCGTCGTCAGCCAGAAGTGGGTATTTTCGCCCATAAAGATGGTGTGATTAAAACAACCAGCTATGCGGTAATGTCAACGGCCTTCCCAGACGGTACGCTACCGGCTTTGAACGACTCGTCTAAGACCATCGACATCAATGATGAAGGTGTTCTGATCACGACAAGTGCGTGTTACGGTCGTTACGAAGAAGACGCCAACCTATTGGCGATGGCTGCTCACCAGAAGGATGTGTGGGTACATATCTCCGGTAAGAAACTGTCTGACGCGGTAGCGAAAGAAGAAAATATCCCTGCATTTAACTGGGGTAGCCTGTTTGTCACTGATGGCCCTAATGGCGACAAGGGTGGCCTGACCATCATGCGTCACCGTGACAGCAAAGATCAAGATACCATGGCATTGCTATGGTTCGGTCAGCACGGTTCTGATCACCAGTACCACTCTGCACTGGATCACGGTCACTACGACGGCCTTCACCTAAGCGTATTTAACAAAGGCCACGAAACCCTGCATGACTACGGTTTCGGCCGTTGGGTAAACGTTGAGCCTAAGTTCGGTGGTCGCTACATTCCAGAAAACAAGAGCTACTGTAAGCAAACTATCGCGCACAACACAGTAGTTGTTGATCGCAAGACCCAGAACGAATTCAACACGGCAATGGCTGAATCTCGTAACGGTGAACTGCACTTCTTCAAAACTGAAAACGAAGACTTCCAGGGCATGAGCGGCATCGTACGCGAATACTACGCAGGTGTTGATATGCAGCGTAGCGTGCTACTGGCGAAAGTTGACGGTATCGAAAACCCATTGATCATCGACCTATACCGTTTGATCTCTGAAGACGAGCACGAGTATGACTTCCCTGTACACCACACAGGTCAGATCATTCGTACTGATTTCGACTACCAGGCAAATGCTAGCTTGAAGCCAATGGGTGAAAGCGATGGCTACCAGCATATCTGGCAGGTTGCTCAAGGCGAAGTGTCAGGCAGCACGCTAGTTAGCTGGTTGCATGACAACAGCTACTACAGCATGGTGAGCTCTGCGGGCAACAAGGGTGAAGTGATCTTCGGTCGCTTGGGCGCCAACGATCCTGATTTCAACCTACGCTCTGAGCCAATGTTTGTACTGCGCCAGAAAGCGAAATCTCACCTGTTTGCCAACGTGCTGGAAACGCACGGTTACTTCAACGAAGCGGTAGAAGCATCGGTTGATGCCCGCGGTAAAGTAGAGCGCGTTGAAGTGGTGGGTATGGATGATGTTGCATCTGTTGTTCGTCTGCATCTTATTGACGGCCAGGTGCTGACCTATGCAGTATCTAACCAAACTGGTGGTCTGCAAGACGGCAAGCATGAAGTGAGCTTTGCTGGCGAGAGCTTCAGCTGGGAAGGTCCATACGCTCAGCTATAACAAACACTCATTAAGTGAATAATGAAAAGCCGGGCTTGCCCGGCTTTTTTGCGTCTATGACCTGAGTGTCGCCAGAGCCGCCCTGATTGGTTGAAGCTAGGAGGCGGAAATGCGCTAGTGCTTTTGTATTATTAATGGGTGCTGTGGTGAAATTCAATATCATAAAAACAAGATCTAGGTCACGATTTAATAATGGTTTTGTTAATAAATGCAAATTATAACGCTTTATCGCTTTGGGTATATTGTATTACAAGAGGCGTGATCTTATAATGAGCTCATCAATCGAGATAGCCGTTCCTCAAATGGCTACCCTGAGACTGACTTATTATAACAACTACTTCCTAACTTAAGCTTTGCCTTGTTAAACAGCGCTCTAGGACGGAGCGCTATTTTTTTGCCTGCAGTTCGAGGCTGTTTGCTTGTTATCCCTTTCAAATCATTCTTCTCAAGAGCATTCTTGTTGTTATTTTCTGATCCCGATGGTAACCGCAGTTAAGCCACTGTATTAATCAAAAGTGATGTTATTGAAACGGAGATAGATCTATTTCTTCTATTTTACACACCGCAGTTACTGTTGGGTGTTGTGACATCCGCTTTAGGTAGCCTGCTAAATGGGAAAAGTGCAGCGGTGACTTCTTGATAGGTAAAGACCACTCGGCCAGCATAAACAAGAAGAAATCACAGGCAGTGAGTTTTTCACCTAACAGGTATGTTTTGCCTGCCAATTGTTTATCTATCACTGCCAAAGCATCGGCAATGCGATCATCTTGCGCCGCAATAACATTGGGAATGGTCTTTTCGTCATTGGTGTGGCGGTGAGGGTAGTAGCGAACCATCAGCTCGGCCTGTAGGGTGTTGTTTAGGTAGGTTAGCCACTGGAAAAATAAAGGGCGTGCTTTATTGCCTAGTGCCGGTATTAAGCCATATTCTGGATGTTGCTCACATAAGTGGATACAGATGGCCGGGCTTTCAAAAAGTGCTATGCCATTATTGACCAAGGTGGGGATCCGGCCTGCAGGGTTGAGTTTTAAATAGTCTGGCGACTTTTGTGAATTAGACTGCTTGTCGACTAACAGTAGTTCGTAGTCGAGCTTCATATGGTATAGCAGAAAGTGAGGGGCGAGACTTGCATTGTTGGGGTAGTAATACAATTGGTACACGAGGTTCTCCTTAATTAACGGGCCTTAGGTGAATGGTTTAATAAGTTCTCCTATAACGGGTAATACAGAGAATACCAATAAACCAGACATTAAGAAATTGAACCATTTGCGATGGTGTTCATGGTTTAAATATCGCTTCAGCCATGTGCCAAAATATAGCCAGATCCCCACACAAGGAAAAGAAACGATTAAAAATGTACCCGCGATAATGAGGGCCTGAGCGGCAAACTCACTGTTGGAGGTCGTGAAAGCGGCTATAGCACCAGTTGCCACGACCCATGCTTTGGGGTTGACCCATTGAAATAAAGCTCCGTTGAAGAACGATAACGGTTCTGGTTGCTCCTTGGTTCCCAATCCGTCACTTGAACTTGAAATTAACCATGCTAAATACAGTAAATACAGCACACCAGATATTTTGATAATGGTGTGTAAATGGGGAAAGAGGTCAAAGACCTGCCCGAAACCAAATCCAACGATCAGCAACATAAAAGCAAAACCGAGGCATATACCACATAACACAGGTAAGCTTTTTTTTATCCCAAAGTTTAATCCAGAAGTCATAACCAGGATGTTATTGGGACCTGGGGTTGCTGATGATACAACAGCAAATAATATTAATGAGTATAAGTAATTCATTACCTAATTATGCTCCTAGGGTATGCTGGTTTCTATATTTAACAGCCCTTCTAGTCCGGCTTCCCGGTGGGCTTTTAATGCAAGGAATTCTTCAGATGATGTCATTTCTAATAGGGCTTTTCTTGATGGATATTTTACAATAACGAATGCATCCCATAGCTCATCAACCTCACCGATAATTAGCCCGGTTATTTCAGAGAAAAACACCACTTCAGCACCATGTTTATCAAGTACACCAAGCATAGAATTGCCACAAAGCTCATATGCTTCTTTACCTGTTAATGTTGTTTTTCGACCGTCGGGATATACCGCTTTTTCACGAAATTTAAAGAGATTCAGCAAGTGGATTTCTCCGGAATCAGGCTCGTTGCCGAGTCTTTCTATTTGCTTATCTGATGGGGTTAGCTGATTTATAACTTCCATATTCACTCCAACAAGTTGCAGATAACTCTCTTTTTGGTTTGTATTATTGCCTAATATGAAGAGAAGTGACTAATAGGTAAAGGTGAATATCAAAATGTTGGTTTATTTTGCGGCCAATATACAATTAAGCCTTATAGTTAGTATTGTCATGCGTAAATTAACAATGTTGGATAAACATCGACTCTTATTACAGTCATTTATATATAGCTCTATGTACAACTTATTGCTGTATTAACTGACAGAGCACTTAACTCAGGCGACCAAGGCTCAGAGCTCAAGGGTGTAACGTAGAGAGCGCTTCTCGAAACCTTGTTTAGCATAGAACTCTTGGGCCTGATATCGGCTTAAAGATGTCGTCACCTCAAGCAGTTGGCAAGCATGCTCTCTCGCATGGTTTTTAGCCGCTTCAATCAGCGTTGAACCGATCCCTTTGCCTCGCTTATCTTTATCAGCCACTAAGGCTGTGATTCGGCAAATACGTTCGCCAGTGGGAAAATATGGGAAAGTGATCAGGGTCATCACCCCGTATAAGGCTTCCCCACCATCGAATACAAAACTGACTTGGTCAGTTTTATCTAGCATGGCATCAATAGTGGCTGGACTGGCTTGATAGCCGAGTTGTTTGAGCAATACGCAAATTGCTGGGCCATCTTCCATAGTGGCGTGTCGGATCATACTAACTCCAAACTCAATGATTCAATTCAAGCTTAACAGATAGATATGACAAGTTTGTGGAGTAATACCAATCTGGATAAGTAGTTGATCAAGTATTCGCACTGGAAAAATCGTTGTTATCAAGGCAGAGATTGCAGTAACTAGTGGCTCTAATTACAAAATATCTAACGCAGAGAACAGCGATTTTAACCTGCAAGACTGATCAAATATTTATGTAGGTTGATATAATAGATATGCTGAGTTGGAGGAGGTGATAAGCATAACCGTATATAGCCAAGCGACTTAGGGTGCCTCTTGGGTATATACAGTTAGCGGTAGGTGGCTAATTACGCGACTTCGCTTGGCAAACGGTGTTTCTCTTCCTTAAGCAGGAACTGAGAAGCAGAACGTGCCTTATCGGCGTTACCGGCCATAATCGCATCGTAAATTGAACGGTGCTCATTAATGCACACGCCACCATCTTTGGATGAGTGGTGAATGAAGCTCATGAAAATGGTCGCCATGACATTACCGAAAGGCAGGTAGAAGTCGTTGCCTGTTGAGAAGAAGATCAAGCGGTGGAAATTCATATCGACTTCAGCCCAGCGAGCTTGGTCAAAGTCAGCAGCAATATCACACATCTGTTGGAAGGTTTCAGATAGTTCGATACGTTGCTCTGCAGTGGCATTACGGGCAGCTAGCGCGCATGCTTCTGGCTCGATAGCTTTACGTAAACCGAGGAACTGGTGGTAGAAGACTTCGGCATTTTCCAAACCTTCCATCCACTCAAGTAGTTGTGGGTCTAGGAAATTCCAGTTAAGGCGATCAACGACTTTGGTACCGATCTTCGGTTTAGATTCAAGTAGACCTTTTGATGTTAGAAGTTTAACGGCTTCACGCAAAGCGGTACGGCTGATGCCGAATTGTTCACAAAGCGTCATTTCTCCAGGGATCACTTGGCCTTGCGCTAGCTGGCCAGAGAGAATGCGACGGGCGATTTCGCGGGCTACCTGAACGTGCAGGCTGCGTTTGGATCCCGCTATCACGGTAAAACTAGAAGACATGTTAATCCTTGGTTCGATAACTATATGTATGACTATATGACTACAGTATACTGGATTTTGCGTTTTTACTTGAGCAGTTTCGAAATTGTCATGCAAAAAAGCCGACTTTCGTCGGCTTTTTATCATAATGAACTTGCCGTTAGGGGGCAATATTAGCTAATGGCTAATATTGCATGCCTAAATTATTAGAAGCTGTAAGTAATACCTACACGGCTACGTAGTTCGCGGTCGTCTTTGCCATTATCACGGGTGTAGTTAACATCACCGAATTCAACATATGGGCTCCAAGCGCCTGGACGGTAGCGGATGCTGATGTTGTTTTCGTAGTTGGTGTCTTTGCCGTCGTACAGCTCATAGCCTTCAGCTTTGTAGTAGTTCATTTCAAGACCAAACTGCCAGTCATTAATGCTGTAGCCAACGTTACCCGTTACACGGTGGCGCTTTTCTGTGCTGTCACCATTGCTGTAGGTTTTGAAATCATGGCGGTAACGACCGCTCAGTGTCAGGCCTTCTATTTGTTCAAACGCATAAGTTAGACGAACCTGCGGCTTATAGGTCATACCGCTTTCACGGCCCTCAATTGGCATGCCTGGCTGAAGTGTCCAGTTACCATTACGGAAGCGGTATCCCCAATCAAATTCCCAGCCGTTATTTTTCAAGTCTTCCATAAACTTGCCATTGGCACCCTTGAACTTCAGTTCACCGCTGAAATAAAGATCACCAATGCTTTCGTTGATTTTAACGCGGCTAGCATGCTGCTCTGATTTTCCTTTGTATTCGTGACGGAAATCGATTGAAGCGGCGCTGACCTGGCCTGCAATAAGAGCTGAACCAATAAGTAGCATCAGGGGAGAATGTTTGAACATAGTGTTTTTTTTCCTGAATTGTAGGGCGTTCTTAATAAAGTAATACAATAGTATTGTTTTGTTCCTTGCCGTCAATCAGGGGTTATTAGTAATTGTGATCATGATCTATGGTGATCTCGATCACGGTTTATTGTTCAATATGATTTAATTCAGTAGTTTAATTACATTTATTTGGCTTTTTTGAATATTTTCCTTAAGGCTGTAAACGTGAAACAGATCAAAAAAGTATGACATTTTGATTTCAATCAATTTGTTTCAGTATGATGCTAGCTGCACTTAATTGTTTTAAGCTATTGATTTAAATGAGTTAAATTGATTTGTGTTATTATTAGCTTAAATTTATCGTGATCGTTATCTCGATTAATGAATATTGTAGTACAAGAAAGTGGCTGGGGTTTTTATAGTATAAGCAAATTACTACTCAAAAGGACTCCCTTCGATGGATCTTAATATTATGATCGTCGGCATCTACTTTTTGTTTCTAATTGCAATTGGTTGGATGTTCCGCACATTTACAAATACCACCAGTGACTACTTCCGTGGGGGAGGTAGCATGCTTTGGTGGATGGTAGGTGCATCTGCATTTATGACCCAGTTCAGTGCTTGGACATTTACTGGTGCGGCGGGTAAAGCGTACGATGATGGTTTCGCTGTTGCGATTATCTTCCTAGCTAACGCTTTCGGTTACTTGATGAACTATCTTTACTTCGCACCTAAGTTCCGCCAAATGCGAGTTGTGACAGTTATTGAGGCTATCCGTCTACGTTTTGGCAAGAACAATGAGCAGGTCTTTACTTGGTCAGGTATGCCAAACAGCGTTATTACCGCGGGTATATGGTTGAACGGCCTGGCGATTATTGCTTCTGGTATTTTTGGTTTCGATATGACCATGACAATCGTTCTAACGGGTCTGGTTGTACTCATCATGTCTGTAACGGGTGGTTCATGGGCAGTTATTGCCTCTGACTTCATGCAGATGGTTATCATCATGGCTGTAACCGTTACCTGTGCGATTGTTGCAATTATCCAGGGTGGTGGCGTTGGCGAGATCGTTAACAACTTCCCACTGGAAGAAGGTGCTTCTTTTGTTTCTGGTAACAACCTCAACTACCTAAGCATCTTTGGTATCTGGGCGTTCTTCCTTTTCTTCAAGCAGTTCAGTATCACCAACAACATGCTGAACTCATACCGTTACCTAGCGGCCAAAGATTCTAAGAATGCGAAAAAAGCAGCACTGCTAGCTTGTATCCTGATGACAATGGGTCCACTAATCTGGTTCATGCCTTCTTGGTTCATCGCTGGACAAGGTGTTGATCTGGCTGCTCAATACCCAGATGCGGGTTCTAAAGCGGGTGATTTTGCCTACCTATACTTTGTTGAGCAGTATATGCCTGCTGGTATGGTTGGTCTGCTTATCTCTGCGATGTTTGCCGCAACTATGTCTTCTATGGACTCAGGCCTTAACCGTAACTCAGGTATTTTTGTTAAAAACTTCTACGAGCCAATCTTACGTCCAAATGCGTCTGAAAAAGAGCTGGTAGTTGTTTCTAAACTGACATCTACTTTCTTCGGTATCGCAATCATCCTGGTTGCCCTATTTATCAACTCACTGAAAGGCCTAAGCCTGTTTGACACCATGATGTATGTGGGTGCGCTTATCGGCTTCCCAATGACGATTCCTGCATTCTGTGGTTTCTTCATCAAGAAGACGCCAGACTGGGCTGGTTGGGGTACGCTGGTTGTCGGTGGTATCGTTTCATACTTCGTTGGTTTTGTTATTACCGCAGACATGATTCAGAGCTGGTTCAACCTTGAGCCGCTTACTGGCCGTGAATGGGCTGACCTGAAAGTGGCTATCGGCCTGATTGGTCACCTGATCTTCACTGCTGGTTTCTTCATCCTGTCGACTGTGTTCTACAAGCCGCTTACGGAAGAGCGCCAGAAAGACGTTGATCGTTTCTTCAATAACCTAGCAACACCATTGGTTGCTGAATCAACTGAACAGAAGAAGCTGGATAACAAACAGCGCCGCATGCTGGGCTCACTGATCGCGACAGCGGGTGTGGGTGTGATGGTTATGTTTGTCCTACCGAACCCACTCTGGGGCCGAATGATCTTTGTTCTGTGTGGTGCAATTGTTCTGGCTGTTGGTTTGCTACTGGTTAAAGCCGTCGATGAGAAAGTCGAAAATGGCGCAGAGCTCGCGGCTGAGCAGGACTAAGGGGTGGGTATGTTGAAACGTACATTCACATCTATAGCGATTGCTGGTGCTTTGTTTGCCGCCCCTGTATTTGCTGCTGACGGAACGCCTAACACCGTTTTCTTCGATGCTGATTTGATTGCCGAAAGCAAGGCACGTATCCACAATGATACGGCTACCGAGGAGGCGCAGGCTAGTTACCAGCGCCTGCTGGATGAAGCGGAAGCGGCAATGAAAGTTGGGCTCTTGTCGGTAACCGACAAGACTCTGATGCCGCCAAGCGGTGATAAGCATGATTATTTCTCTATCAGCCCTTACTGGTGGCCGAACGAGAAGACTGAAGATGGTTTGCCTTGGGTTCGTGATGATGGCAACACCAATCCGGACTCGAAAACGGATGCGACCGATTCAGTTCGCATTGGCTTGTTCACTCGCTCGGTAAGAGCATTGGGTGTGGCGTACTACTTCTCGGGTGAGGAAAAGTACGCCGAGCAGGCCGCGGACATGTTACGTCATTGGTTTATCAACCCAGAGACACGCATGAATCCGAACGTGCGTTATGCGCAAGCGGTTCCGGGCGTTGATGACCAGCGCCGCAGCGGCATGATTGATTCGCGCAGCTTTTCTGACCGTCTGGTTGATGCCTTGGCGTTGATTGAACTGTCTGAGCACTGGACCGAGCAAGACGATACGGCAATGAGGGCTTGGCTCAACGATTTCCTTGACTGGTTGATCACTTCCGAGCAAGGAACGGCAGAGCAGTTTTCACCGAACAACCACGGTACTTGGATGCAGGCGCAGATCGCTGGTATCGCTTACTACCTTGGTCGCGAAGACATCGCCAAGATGACCGTCGCGCAAACTAAGTGGCGGATCCGTGAGCAGCTTGATAGCAAGGGTACCCAGCCAGAAGAGCTGGCGCGTACCCGAGGTTATCACTACAGCTACTTCAACCTGGATGCGATGGCATATTTGGCGCAACTTGGTGACAAGCTAGGTGTCGATATCTGGAACCATGATTATCGTGGTCGCAGCATGAAATCGGCTATCGACTATGTCGCGCAATACCAGCGTATCGAAGATTGGCCGCACGCTGACAACGATGTGAAGAAGGGCCGTTTCCAGACTTACCGTATGCTGACGGTATATCGTAAGGCTGACTTAGCTTGGGGTACTGACTACTACGATCAGGTTATCGACAAGATTGGCTTTGAAAATGCCGAGCTAAATAACCTGTCCCAAGTGTGGGCAGAGCGAGACGCTTACCTGCTATATCCAAAACTGTAAACCTCTCCCTGTAATTCCCGGGCGGCAATCCTGTCGCCCGGTATAAGGAACATAGAATGAAAAAATACACGCCTATCGCGCTGGCATTGCTAGCTGCGCTGTCTTTTAACGTCCAAGCTTCGACCCAGGATGCAAATGCACCAGTACCGGTACAATTACCTGAAATGACGGTTGAGCCCTCTGTTGCTGAAGTGTCACTGACATCCTTAACTGCCGAGCAGTTGGTTGAAGCCGCAAATCGTGAAGTGGTTGATATCGCAAAAGTTGACGTTGTGAGCAAGCCAGCGGTTGAGGCGTTGAAGCAACAGCTTGAAAATGCTAAGCCGGGTGAGGAGATCACGATTGCTCCGGGTCGCTATGCCGACTTGGGCGTGGTCGAGCTAACCGCTGACGGCATTACGGTGAAGGCTGAGCAGCCGGGGACAGTATTGTTGACTGGCTTGGTTCAACTAGTGGTCAAGGGTGACGATATTACCCTAGATAGCCTTGTGTTTACTGAGGGTGGCCCGGCAGAGCGTTTTGGTGGCGTACGTCTTGAAGGTATGCGTAATACACTGCAGAACTCAACGTTCTACTACTTCAACGATGACTACGCGTACGAGCCGGACGAAAGGCGTAGTGAGTACCCACGTTACCTATGGGTGTCACTTTGGGGCAAAGATGGCAAGGTCATCAATAACCGCTTCGAAGGCAAGCACAAACGCGGTACCTTGATTGGTATCCAGAAGAACATTGACGATAAGGCGGATAACCATCTTATCGAAGGCAATATTTTCTACTCTCAGAAGAAAAACCGCTATAACGAATTAGATATCAAAGAAGCGATCCGCTATAACGGCAATAGCTGGGAAGCGATCCGTATTGGCGACTCGAAGAGCAGTCAGTGGCCATCGCGCACCCAGTTTGTGAATAACTTGCTGGTGGACTCGGATGGTGAGCGTGAGCTGATCTCGATTAAATCGAGTGAGAACCGCATTGCCGGTAACACTATTTTTGAAAGTGCCGCGATGATTTCACTGCGTCATGGTAAGGCCAACGTGGTTGAGAACAACGTGATCATCGGTAACAACAAACAGGACACCGGTGGTATCCGTATCTACGATGAAGATCATGTGGTGCGCAATAACTACCTTGTGGGCTTGCGCGGATCCGGTGGTCAGATTGCCGGTAATGCCGATGTGCGTGGTGGCGTGGTGATCAACACTGGTATTATCGATGTAAAGAACAATGAAAAGCTTGATGAGTCTGTAAAAGGCAAAGAGCTGAATAAGCAGTGGACGCCGAAGAACGTGACGGTGGAAAACAACACCATGGTTGATGTCGAGTTCGGGATGGTTCATGGCAATCAGGGTCACCGTGTCAGCCTGTTCGATAACAGCGAGGTAGAGGCTATCTTCACCGGCGATCACATCTCGTTCAGCAGCAACGTGGTGTACAACGAAGGGGAAGGCTTGCAGGCTCTGCGTGCCGACCCTGCGACCCCGTTAACAAGTCCGACATACCGCGATGAGATCTACTTTGGTCAGGTACATGGTATTGATGGTGTTCCAAAAGGCGTTTCTCAGCAGAAGCCAAACTACATCAAGGTCGGCGACTTCTACCAGTTCGCTGAAGGTGGTGCAGACGTGTCAAAACTTCATGTACTGACGGCTGACGAAATCGGTCCAAGCTACCGTTTGCAGGTTGCTCCAAAGAGTTAGACTTCTAGCTTGCTAGTTTAACGTCATTGTTAATGGCGCAGTCCGGCCCGTACATATTCCAAGGTTGTGTACGGGCTTTTTTCTGTCGGCACCAATTATACCAACCTACATAAATATTTGATCAGCCTTGCTGGTTAAAATCGCTGTTCTATAAAGAATTGGCGGCCTGTTTGTGATTATAACTTTAGGCCGACAGTAACAGCGATTTGGTTTGGCTCGTAACGGTAAGGACCCACATCAAGCTTCATCACTTCGTTAGACACATTAATGTAGAACATGTCTGCCGTCAGGCGCATACCAATACCGTAATAGGTGTTGGTATCAGAGTAATTGGTCGAATAACAATATTTGCTCGAACACCAATTGTCATCTTCAGTTGTGCGATGAAAGCCCAATGATACGTAGGGCTTTAATGATACGCTTGGGCTAAGAGGGAATGCATAGCCTAAGTCCGTCCCAAGCTTAACAGTGCTGTAATCCACAGAGCCTCGGTAGTAGTCATAACCTGATTCTTCATAAGAAAGGTTAAAGCCCACAATGCGGTTGAAATCGAAACCCCCTTCCAACTTGAAGCCGGTATCAGTATCTATGTATTGATCAGACAGATAAGAGATCCCCAAGCCAACACGCGGCCCCTGATAAGCGTTAGGACCGCCATGATGATAATGGTGGTGGGTGTGATGCTGATTAGCGCTGGCGAACATTGGAGCTGTGGTCAGCATGGTTAGGGCGGCGGTTGCGAGTAACTTTTTCATTGTCTGTCTTACTGTCAAAGTGGGAAGCGGGAGGATTATGGAGGTGAAGACGCCGTTTGTAATCAGTGAGGAAGCTGAAATCACAGAAAGCTGACAAAAAGGTCGTTTTTTCGCAGCATTTAGTTGCTATTTCGTGCTAGATGTAAGCAAGTGTTTCTTTATGACGATTGGATGTTTTGTTTTCCTGTGGGGCATGAGGATACCAGTGGGCATAAGGCGCATTTGGGGGATTTGTTGCAGAACTGCTGACCGTGCTCAACCATAAGTCCGTGGTAAAATGCATAGCGCTTGGTATCAGCTGGAATGGCTTGCTCAACCAGCAGCCTGAACGTTTCATAGTTTTTGGGTACTTCTAGCCCATTACGTTCGAATATCCGCCTGGCATAGGCGTCGATAACAAAAGACGGTTTGCCGATGGCATAAACTAAGATGGCATCAGCGGTTTCTCCCCCTACGCCCTTTATCGCTAATAGCTCCTTTCTGAGAGTTGAAAGCTCTATTTCTCTAACTTGTTTGATGTCGTACTGGTAGACTTTGAACCATTCGGTTAGAGCTTTGAGTTTGATAGCCTTTTGATTGAAATACCCGCTAGGCCTGATTTTTTGCGCCAGTTCGTCAAGTGGTAAAAGCTCGATAAGATGCGGATTATTAGCAGACTTACCCAGATTATTCAGAGCCTTATCGGCGTTTCTCCAGTTGGTGTTCTGGACGAGGATGGTGCCTAACATGGTTTGGTAGGGCGGGGTATCTGGCCACCAGTCGAAGTAGCCATAATGACTTTCTAGAACTGCAAAAACAGATCTGATTAAGGTTCGCTGGTTTGGACTGTGTGCTGAAAGGCGACTCATTACCGGTTTATGTCTGGCTAATGTTTGTGATTGAAAAAGTATAATAGAGATTGTGGCGCTTAGGATATGGCTTTGTCACAAGGTGCAACTTGATGAATTTTCCTTGGTTCCATGTGTTGCGGACTGGTGACGACGGTATTTCGCCCTAATTTTTTTGCGTGATAGAGTGCTTGGTCGGCCCTTGATACTAAGCTTTCCCAACTTTCGCCATCACGAAGACTGGCGACTCCAAAGCTCGATGTGAGTGGTAGCTTTATGTTATCAACTAAGCCACATGTGAAAATGCTTTTTCTTAGCGACTCAGCGAGAATGTTGGCCTCTTCAAGGTGACTATTAGGCAAGATGATCAGTATTTCATCCCCACCAAAGCGAAATACAAAATGGCAGGGGCGAGTGACAGTATTGATGACTTTTGCCACTCGTATTAAGGCCTTATCACCGACCAAGTGACCGTGCTTGTCGTTTATTGACTTGAAATTATCTATATCAGTCATAATGATGCTTAGTGACATCGCTTTATGACTTTCTACCAATATGCGGGGTAATACTCTTTCTAATGCATGGCGATTATAAAGTTGGGTTAAGGGATCACGTCTAGAAACCTCTCGAATTGATCTGACCAAGCGGGCATTGATCATCCACAGCATGCTAAAGCTCATCGCAACCACTAACAGAATGCTAAATAAGAACGTGAGTTGATGGAGTAAACCTGCATACATGAAGTTGTGTATTTCTTCTGAAAGTGCAGACCAAGTAGCACGAAAAACCATAAAAGTGCCATACAGAAATAAAGATGATGACATCATCCATACGGCGATTTTTAAGTCCTTCTGTTTTCCATTTAGAGTGGCTATCGCCGTGATTATCGTACTGATGGCAACAAAGACACTAATGACGATGACCCGTGCTTTTATCGACGGTACGATATGCGAATAATAATAGAATAACGAGATGGATAGCGGATAGCAGGCATAAGTGAAGTAAGTATATTTCAGCGAACTCTTTCTAAATAAACACAGGCTGTGCAGGACCAATTGGAAGCCTAACATGATGATGGCATTAGCAATGATAATGGAGAGCCAGTTTGAAGTTGTTCCTCTAAAGCTGAGAACTAATGGGCCAATACCAATGAACAGTAGTGACAGGGCAAAGAGTCCCAAGCCTGAGATCTTTTTTTGCGAGCGTTGATAGAGAAGAAAGCCAGCACTATAGATACAAGAAAATAGAATAATGATGAAATTAAGTGTTCTTATATCGAGAGTAAAACTATCCATTGCATATTTCCCATTTCTTGCATCGCAACAAAATAGGGTGTTCCATTTTCTGATTAATCTGGTATTAAAATCATAGAGCACTGTTAATAAAATGCTTAATAACCCACTTAAAGTGAGAATGTAATCACATTACACTGTGTTGTTTGAATGTTAATACAAGGCAACACACACATATCGATTATGTGTGTATTGCTTGGCGTAGATAAGATATGTGCTTCTATATTCTAGGCTAGTTATTGCGGCAGTTTGTCACACACTGTGGCTTCCAACTCGACGTCATACATTTCTAGCAGCTTGACGTATTTGCCGTTTTGGCACATTTCCTTCAGTTTTTTATTGAAAGCATCTTTGACCGCTTTGTCTTTGAAGCTGGCTTTGAATTCAGTAACGGGCGGGAAAATACTGTGGTATTCGACACTGTCGCTTGATTGTTTCATTGCCTTGCTGAAGAACTCGAAAATGCTTCGGTCGATGACAATAACTTGCTTGTCGGCTTTCCAGAATTGTGCGACCTGCTTGGCTTGGTCACCAAATTCATGATAGTTAGAGCGGTATTCTGCACCTGGAGCAAATAATGTCTGGAACTCATCACCTAACTCAAGGTAGGCGTTCTGCCAAGTCAGTACCGGGTGGGTTTTGAGATCATCGATAGAATCAATCGCGATATCATCGCTTTTTTTAGTGATGGCGAAATTCACAAAGGTGACGAGGTGATCGGAATAAAAAATGTCACCGCCATCCACTAAAACGCCAATCGCTACATCGGCCTTTTTGTCCTGAACGGCATTTTGTACATCACTCAGCGGCATTTGGACAAAGTTGAGTTCATAGCCTTCCAATGCCTGCCTGACGATATCTACTTCAAGTCCTTGTCTACCACTGTCCATCACATACGGAGGCATATCAGTTGAGATGGCGACAGTCAGCTTGCCTTGCTCGGCATGAAGGTGAACCACTGCGAACAAGGCTGAGCTGTAAATAGCGAGTCTTAAAGGGATCAGGTAGCGAGGCTTTGGTTTGGCGTAATTCATTGTGAAAGACTTCTAGCTGGAAAACATTTAAGGGTCTTTCAAGTGTAACAGCAGGCTGGAAATTTGCAGTGGAAGGGAGGGCTGGGCAGGGAGCCAGGCAGGATAGCGAGAAAGGCAGAGGAGAAAATTTCAAAACCTTAACCGTCAGAGGTGACGGTTTGGAGCCACATGGGTGTGTCTATGCGCTTTTGAAATTTTCGTTCCTCTACCTATTCAATGTTGAGCCGTACTGGGTTATGCGATTATTAAGCGACTACGTTAGCCACTTCTTTAACCAGATCCGCCAACTCGTCCCAACGCTCTTCGTCGATGAGGTTGCCCGGAACCATCCAAGTACCACCACAAGCAAACACCGACTTAACCGCTAGGTAGTCTTTAACGTTTGATGGGCTTACGCCACCTGTTGGCATAAAGCTAACTGGATATACTGCAGTCATCGCTTTAAGCATGTTCACACCGCCAGAAGGCTCTGCCGGGAAGAACTTCAAAGTATTAAGGCCAAGCTCCATGGCTTGCTCAACCATGCTTGGGTTGTTGACGCCAGGGATGATTGGCATTTCACGCTGCTGACAGTATTTCACTGTGGTAGGGTTGAAGCCTGGGCTGACAATGAAGTCTACGCCTGCGTCGATGGCTTGGTCTACTTGTGCTGCCGTCAATACAGTACCCGCACCGATCAGCATGTCAGGGTAAGCATCACGCATGTTGCGGATAGCTTGCGCGGCCGCTTCGGTACGGAAAGTCACCTCGGCACAAGGAAGGCCGTTTTCAGAGAGTACCTGAGCCAATTTTACGGCTTTATCGGCATCTTTAATGGCAATCACTGGGATAACTTTCAGCTCGCCCATACGAGCATTTAACGTAGTCATGATGTCTTCCTTAATTAGAATTGAACAATACAGGCATTGCTGTGGCTGGAATAATGGCGCCCTGATGTTGGATCACGGTACCGGCTAATACGTGGGCATTCTTTGCCGCTTGCTCGGTATCACCACCTGTCAGGCGTGTTGCCAGGTAACCGGCGCTGAATGAGTCACCGGCGGCAGTGGTATCTATGACGCTGTCGACCTTGGTGGCCGCAACAGATGTACAATTTTGGGCTGTAACGACAAGGCAGTCCTCAGCGCCGCGCTTGATAACAATTTCACCCACACCACACTGCTGAGTACGAGCAATACACTCGTCCACAGTATGCTCGCCATATAGCATGATTTCATCATCAAATGTCAGTAGGGCGATATCAGTCAATGACAGCATGGTTTGGTAGCGCTTTGCTGCGATGTCGGCACTTTGCCACAAGCGAGGACGGTAGTTATTGTCGAAAACAATTTTACTGCCTTGCGCTTTGCATGCGGCTAGTATGAGGAAAAGCTTATCAAGTGCTTCCGAAGGCAAAATAGCCAGGCTGATCCCGCTGAGGTAGATCATGTCAAAACCCGTTAGTTTTTCTACTAAGGTGGGGATGTCGATGTTATCCAACCAGTAGCGAGCAGCTGCATCATTGCGCCAATAATGGAAGGTACGTTCACCGGTATCGTCGGTTTCGATCAGGTAAAGACCAGGGTTTTTCTCTTCGGACTGGAAAACCAGCTCAGTGCTGATGTGCTCTTGCTGCCAGTCAGCCAGCATGTCGCGGCTAAAGCTGTCAGTGCCAAGACCTGTGATATAGCTTGTCTTGACATCATGCTGGTGGGTCAAGCGGGAAAGGTACAGTGCCGTATTGAGCGTGTCACCACCAAAACTCTGTTTGATGAGCTCGCCTTTACGTTGCAGTTCGACCATACATTCACCGATCACAGCAACACGTTTTAAAGCCATAAAAAAACCCTCAAGATTGGTTGTTGAGGGTATTTTTAACAATAAGCCCTTACAAGTCAATAAAAATGAAATGTTGTTTCTATTTATTGTGGGTAGTTGTGATATCCCATCTGTGCTGAGACGTTTCGGCTGGCATTTTGTAGCAGTTCTATATAGTAGGACTTGCGTTTTTCATCGAAACGGATCGTTGGCAGCGAGATAGACAGGCCTGCAATAACATTACCAAAACGGTCAAAAACAGGCGCAGCCATACAGCGTAGACCTGGCTCTTGCTCTTCGTTATCTTCAGCAAAAGCTTGCTCTTTGACTGTTTTCAGCTCGTTAAGCAATTGGTCAATATTTTCTAGGGTTTTATCCGTATGCTTAATAAAGTTAACGTCTTTCAGGGCATTACGGGTGAACTCTTCACTGCGGTAAGCCAATAGAACTTTACCGATAGCGGTACTGTAGAGCGGGTTACGGCGACCGATTCGTGACTGCATACGCAGGTTGTAGCCTGAATCAATTTTGTGGATGTAGATAATGGCGTTCTCATCCAGCGCACCAAGGTGCAGGGCTTCATTGGTCTGCTGAGAAATTAGCTGCATTTCTTTGTCACACAAGTCGATGAGGTCTACATGTTCTAATGAGGCTGCACCAAGCTCAAATAGCTTCAGAGTTAGTGCATACTTATCTGTTTCACCTTCTTGAGAGACATAACCCAGCATTTTCATTGTTTGTAAAAAGCGGTATACGGTGCTTTTTGACATCATTAGGCGCTGAGAAAGCTCGGTAACGCCGATCTCTTTTTGCTCGCCAAGAGCCTGCAAGATCCCGAACACCTTCATTACTGACGAGACAGCTTCAGGCTGTTTAGCAGATTCCATCAAACGTTCCTTTCATTATATTCGTTGTCGTTAACATTATACGTTCTAACTTTTTCTGTATCTATTTTTATGAAAACCTTTTTTAAAAAATATGAATCAACACAAATTACCTGTAGTTATGTGACTTGAGTCATACCTATAAAATCAAAATTAAAACGGCTTTTCAAAAAACTTGATGTGGCTTTTCTTGGTTGATATAGTAAGCCTACATTAACGGGAACATAAACATATTGTTCAGGGCTTTGGGGCCGGGAACACACACCGAGGAAATGAGATGATTCTGAATACATTCAACCTAGAAGGTAAAGTTGCCATCGTGACGGGCTGTGACACGGGCCTTGGACAAGGTATGGCACTGGGGTTGGCCCAAGCGGGTTGTGACATTGTGGGTGTTAACATTGTTGAGCCAGCTGAAACGATTGAGAAAATCAAAGCGACTGGACGTGAATTCCTCGATGTCCGTGCCAACCTAATGAAAACTGATGATATTGCAGGCATTGTTGACCAAGCTGTTACCAAGTTTGGCAAAATTGATATTTTGGTGAATAACGCCGGTATTATCCGTCGTAATGATGCGATTGATTTTAGCGAGCAGGACTGGGATGACGTGATGAACATCAATATCAAGTCACTGTTCTTTATGTCTCAGGCGGTTGCCAAGCAGTTCATTTCTCAGGGCCATGGCGGTAAGATCGTAAATATCGCATCGATGCTTTCATTCCAAGGCGGTATCCGTGTGCCTTCGTACACGGCATCGAAAAGTGGTGTAATGGGCGTGACACGTCTGATGGCTAACGAGTGGGCGAAGCACAATATCAATGTTAATGCGATTGCCCCAGGTTACATGGCAACCAACAATACTGCGCAGCTACGTGCTGATGAGAAACGTAATGCGGAGATCCTAGAGCGTATTCCTGCTGATCGCTGGGGTGAGCCAGCTGACTTGGCAGGTCCTTGTGTGTTCCTAGCATCTGATGCTGGCTCTTATGTCAACGGCTACACACTGGCTGTTGATGGTGGCTGGCTAGCTCGCTAATTTTTAAGTGATTGTTTTAGCGGCTGTATCTCTTGTGAGATGCGGCCGTTTTTTCGTATTTGTATCTCGCCATAGTGAAAGGTGTGGTGAAACGTAAAAGAGAGTCGGAAATTGTTGAGTGAATTATCGCTAGCCCAAGCGCTCGGTTTTGTTAGCTTCGCATTGGGGATCACGGCGTTCTATCAAAAAGACGACAAAAAACTCAAAGTGTTGATGGTGATATTTAATATTAACCATATGATTCACTTTTTCTTGCTCGGTGCAGCAATTGCTAGTTTTAGTGCGCTGATTTCGGCTTTTCGAACTGCCTTGTCGGTAAAGTATCAGTCTAAGCTACTTGCGTATTTCTTCATTGTCTGTAACTTGGTTGTCGGCTTTTATTTGTCAGAACGTTGGCTAGATTTACTTCCTATTGCCGGTGCGTGTATTGGGACATATGCCCTGTTTTGCCTTGAGGGGATTAAGATGAGGTTGGCGTTCTTCGTCGGGGCTTTATGTTGGCTGAGTAACAATATAGTGGTCGGCTCGATTGGTGGTACCTTGTTGGAAGCAACGTTACTGAGTGTGAATGTGGCGACTATAATCCGGTTACGTCGCCAGCAGCGGGCTATGCCAAAATTGACTTGTTGCTCCAAATCGGAGATGCCGAGTTTGGAACAACTGGCCAATCAGCCTTAGCTAACCCTTCGCTATTTACTCACGGCCACGTTGTAAATGTTGAGGTCGTTGTTAATTATCGGCGCGAGTGGCGTCCACGCGAAGAACGCTCTTTGTGGGCAGATGCTGCTTTTGCTTGTGATTTCAAAATTGACTCAACAGTCAGTTCCATCGGCTCTTTCGGCTCAAGACCGTGAGGGAAAGTACGAGCGCGTGGTGGCATTTCAAACTCTTCGCTTGATGCACGAGGCATACGCTTAAAGCGATATAGGTAGAAATTTTCTAGCTTCTCTCGTGCCCAGTCGGTTTTTTTTAAATACTTCACGCTGCTGGCAATCGATGGCTTGGTGTTAAAGCAGTTAAAACGCATTGCCGTATCAAGAATGTCCCAACCGTAGAAGTCGACCAGCTCTTGCAGTAATGTTTCTAACTTAAGACCGTGCAATGGGTTGTTCTGTTGTAATTCAATTCTTTCGTCATCAGTCATCATAATGAGTTCCTAAGTATCTAGTTAACCAAGGCTGGTTGGGGATCTACGCGCTAGTCTTCAATCAAACACGGCAGTGTTACAAGCTCTAAACCCAGAAGGAAAGAGGGCATGGGAGTCTAACAGAGTATGCTTTTCTTCCCTATGATTATTGCAATAAATAGCCAGACAGGTACCAAGTAAGATCAAATGTACTCACGGCTAAAAGATACTGACAAACAAAAAGGCTCTGAGCATGCCCAGAGCCTTAGTCATTTCGAAAACCGTAATCTATGCGTTTTCAGTGTAATGACAAATTACTTCTCAAGAAGCGCCAGTACGTACGCTTTGATGTCTTCATCCTGGCAGTTTGCGAAGAAGCACTCTTGGAAGTGTGCGCTACCAACGGCCGTTTTAACTAGCTCTTGGTCGATGGCGCGTAGACCTTCTACGATGCCTTTTGACACTGATTTTTTCACGTCGTTAAGGATCGCTGCATTAGCTTGTTGAGGAACAACACGCTCAATTGGGTAGCCTTCGCCACGGTTGCCTGTAAACGCTTTTTCGAAGATGTAACGTACGTTTAGTTCACCAGCCCAACCAAAACCTTTAGCAAACGCTAGAGAGATAGCGTTACCGTTGTTGATTTGGTTGAAAAGGAATGCGTCAGATGGCTCTAAGCAGTAACCACAAACAACACCAGGGTGTAGGTTGCTTGCCACCATAGCGCCTTGACCAGTGCCACAACCGGTTACGACGAAATCTACAGCTTTAGAGTTGAGAAGAATGCTCGCCATGATACCTAGGTGGATGTATGTTAGATGATGGTCGTTCTCATCTGTCATACCTACGTTGAATACGTCATGACCAAGGCCACCAGCAACGTTGTTTAGTTCAGCTGCAACCATAGCGTTCTTTGCCGCTTGGCTGTTTTCCATCATTAGTGCGATTTTCATAACAATATCTCTCTGTCGTTGATATGGTAAGTATAAGATAGAGGCTTAAAAATGAAAAGGCTTTTCAAAAAAATAAAAATTAAATTATTTTAAACTGTGGTTTTGCACTGATTTACCAATTGATGCTATTGGAACCTACTGAGAATGTGCACTGCTTTTCTGCTTGGCTTGTACTAATGATTTGGTATTTCCAATTTTTTTCATTTAAATTATTGTTTTATTGCCGTTGTCATCGTTTCTGGTGCTTCGTTTAGCCGTGACTCTCTGTCTTGTCTTTACTTCAAAGAAATACGGTGCGTTTACCTTCATGCTATCTATATTTAGTGAAACATGGTTTCAATTATTTTACTTGTTTGGTGTTTGATGTAAGATATAGCCAAGCAAGTAATGCTCAGAACCATAGAAAAGGTGTTCAAATGTTTGTATTTAATAACGATGTTGTACTGGAAGATTTAGGTGAAGGTATCAGCCGTAAAATCCTGGCTCACAACGACAACATGATGTCAGTTGAAGTGCACTTCGAAGATGGTGCAATCGGTGCGCTGCATACTCATCCGCACGAGCAATTGACCTATGTCTTGTCTGGTGAGTTTGAATTTACCATTGGTAATGATACGAAAATCGTCAAAGCGGGCGATACCATGTACAAAGAGCCTGAAATTTTGCACGGCTGCCGTTGCCTGAAGGCGGGTATTTTGATTGATACCTTTACGCCAATGCGTAAGGATTTTGTAGAGGCATAACCTTTACGAAATAAAAAAAGGCCAGAGCATTGTTCATTGCTCTGGCCTTTTTATTTGAAAATTGCTTACCGAGCCAACCAACCACCATCGACGGCCATGGTAAACCCATTGACATAATTGGCGGCATCGGAGGCCAGGAAAACAGCAGGACCGGCCAAATCAGCAGGCTCACCCCAACGCTCAGCTGGAATTCGGTCTAGGATTTCTGCATTACGTTGCTCGTCAGAACGAAGTTGAGCGGTATTGTCGGTTGCCATATAGCCTGGTGCGATCGCGTTGACATTGATGTTGTGCTTAGCCCATTCGTTGGCCATCAAACGCGTGACACCCATCACGCCACTTTTCGACGCGGTGTAGGAAGGGACACGGATGCCACCCTGGAAAGATAACATTGAAGCCACGTTGATGATTTTGCCGCCATTGCCTTGGGCTATGAACTGTTTGGCAACCGCTTGGCTCAAGAAAAACGTGGTTTTGAGGTTGATGTTCATGACATCGTCCCAATCTTTCTCGCTAAAATTGATCGCATCTTCACGGCGAATGATCCCAGCATTGTTAACCAGAATATCTACCTTACCAAATTGATCTAAGGTTGTAGCTACAATGTCAGGGATATCATCTAGCTTCATTAAATTAGCGCGGATATCGATGAACTGGCGGCCTAACGCTTCGACGATTGCTTTGGTTTCCTCGCTGCCCGATGAACTAACCCCCACAATGTCACAGCCTGCCTGAGCGAGTCCTAACGTAATACCTTGTCCCAACCCTCGATTGCAACCGGTAACAATGGCAACTTTACCTTTAAGGTTAAATTCATTAAGTATCATCTAATCACCCTTTCTACATTTTATTTTTCAGCGTCTTAAAGACTAAAATAATGTTTTGCGTTGTGATAACAAATGTCGCTGACCAAGCGTTTCAGCAATGCTTCGTCGTCTGGCAATTCACCGCGTTCTACCCACTCTCCTACGAGGTTACAGAGAATACGGCGGAAGTATTCATGCCTAGGGTAGGAGAGAAAGCTTCTTGAATCCGTGAGCATGCCAACAAACCGCCCGAGTACGCCAAGGTTACCCAAGGTTTTTAGCTGGTTTACGATGCCATCTTTTTGATCGTTGAACCACCAAGCTGCACCCAGTTGAACTTTTCCGGGGCCACAGTCGCTGTCTTGGAAAGCACCGACCATTGCTCCGAGTACATAATTGTCTTTGGGGTTGAGGCAGTACAGGATAGTTTTTGGTAATGAACGGTGGTAGTCCAGCTGGCTGAGTAGCTTACCAAGATTTTGGGCAATGCAAGTATCGTCAATGGCACTGAAGCCGGTAGCGCCACCAAGTTGCTCAAAGCGGCGTTGGTTGGTGTCTTGCAGCACACCAATATGGAGCTGCATCACCCAGCCAAGATCGTAGTTTTTTTGCCCCAGATACTGGAATAGCTGGGTTTTGAATTGATTGACTTCTCTGTCTGACAAGGGCTGGCCGGAAAGTGCCTTGTTTAAAGAGCGGTCAGCATCTTCGAGTGTTGAGTCACTATAGGGAACCGTTTTAAGCCCTAGATCTGATAAGCGGCAGCCATGTTCATGGAAATAATCAAACCGTAGATCCAATGCTCGGTACAGACTTTCAATATTGTTGATTCTTAAGTCAGTCAGTGAGCTGAGTTTGGCCACCCAAGTAACAAACTTTTTGCTGTTGTCGATATTGAAGACATCGTCTGCACGGAATGTTGGCAGTACTTTTACGCTGAAACCTGATTCGGCTAAATGGCGGTGATAGCGAAGGTCGCTTAAGGGATCATCGGTTGTACAGAGTGATTCAACATTCATTCGTTCAAGTAGTTGCCGGGCAGAGAAGCCTTCTCCTTTTATTTGGTCATTGCATTGCTGCCATATTTTGTCGCAGTTATCAGGGCAGATTAGGTCAGTGACACCAAAGTAGCGCTGTAGCTCCATATGGGCCCAATGGTAAAAAGGGTTGCCAATTAAATAAGGGACCGTTTCACACCATTTTTGGAACTTTTCGTAGTCACTGGCTGTACCGGTAATGTAATGTTCATCGATACCATTGCCTCGCATCGCCCGCCACACATAATGATCATGTGATAGCCAAGCATCGGCAATAGAGTGGTAATGGATATCTTGATAAATATCTTGGGCACTTAAATGATTGTGATAGTCAATGACTGGAAGTTCTTTGGCATAGCTGTGATAGAGGTGCTGTGCAGTTGAGTTGTGAAGTAAAAAATGCTGGTCAAGAAAAGGCTTCTTCATTACTTACTCTTTAATATATATAAATGCCGCCTCAAGCAATGAAGCGGCACTATTGGTCTGTTTAAGAATTAACGCTGAGTTGCAAGATCATCCGCTGGTTGTGGCTTGATATTGGCACTTTTTTTGAGCAAGTAACCTGCTAGTAAAATGATCCCTGCGCAACACAGGAACATGAATCTTCCCCACAGTGGGTTAGGGAGTAGCGTCATTGCCAGCAGACCGGTACCCATCATGATAGTGATGGTTCCTAGTTTCTCACGCTGCATTTTGTCGAACTCGTCCTGGTTGTCGTCAGCTATGCACTCTGTTTCGACATTTTCGAAGAACTTTGTGACTTCGGCTTTTTCCTGCTCGTTCAGTGAATCCTCTTTGTAGAACAGTGTTGTCGCCCAGAAGAAGCCTGCAGTTAGGAACAGGTGAGCACCGATAGCAATCATGTTGCGCAGTTCAGAGACTTCACGTCCGGTAAATTCGATACCCATTAGCTCGCCCAGTGTGGCAGGGGTGAAGACGTTCACACATAGCCAAGAGACGAACATGCCGAATACCACTGTTCCCCATGCTGCCCAGCGAGGCGTCTTCTTGATGAACATACCCATGAACAATGGAACAAGGATTGGCGACGAAGCCAGTGTTGATACTGTCATCATCAACTCAAATAGGCTCAGCTCTTTTAGGTTAGCAAATAGCTGGGCAACAAGAATGACGATAATGCCGTTGACGATACAGGTGATTTGACCAACACGTAGCTGTGATTTCTCGCTACCTGGGTTGTTTTTGCGGACGATAGGGGTCCAGAAGCTGCGAACAAAGATACCGGAGTTACGGTTCAGTGCGGAGTCCATTGAAGACATGGTTGCGGCGAAGATACCGGCAACAAGAAGGCCGACTGTACCTGCTGGCATGGTGTTTTCTGCAAACACAAGATATACCGCATCGGAGGCTTTACCGCCAAGAGCGGCATACTGGGTAGCTGCTTCAGGATAAAGGATGGCAGACGCCCATGGTGGAATGAACCAAATCAAGCTACCCACAGCCATTAGCACCATCGCCATTAGCGCAGCTTTGCTGGCGTTGTTGGAATCTTTAGCATTCAAGAAGCGGTAAGAATCCTGCATGTTATTGATATTTTGAACTTGCTTAACGAAGAAGAACAGGAAAGTACCAACAATAATCAGCGGGTAGTTCATGTCCGGCCCCATGACAAAGCCGGATGGGAAGTTGGTGACGATCTCACCGGGCCCACCTACCGCAACGAGTGCAACAATGGCACAGGCAACAGAAATAACCGCGACAACCATGGTCTGAACAAAGTCAGAGGCAACAACACCCCAAGCGCCTGATAGCAGAGAAATAGCCAATACTGCCAGACCTGTCAGCCAGATAGTCGTGGTCATATCAAAGCCAAATGCCGCACCGACAAAGACAGACAAACCGTTTAGCCATACACCAGCATTCAAAATACTGAGTGGAATAATAGCCCAGGTGAAGAACTGTTCGTTGGTACTACCAAAGCGGTTACGAATTGCTTGTGTTGGTGTGTCAACGCGGGTTTGACGGAAGCGCTTAGCAAACCAAAGGTATGATACGCCATAAGCCAGCACGTTACCGATGAATACCGCGGCAGCCAACATGCCATCATTGAAGCCTTTACCTGCTGCACCTGTGAACGTCCAGGCACTGAATTGGGTCATGAAAGCGGTGGAACCCACCATCCACCATAACATTCGGCCTCCCCCCCGGAAGTAGTCGCTTGAAGAGTTACTGGCCATTTTTTTAAAGGCGAGGCTGATGAAAATCATCAACATAAAGTACCCACCTATTACCATAATCTCTATATTCATAGTGCTCTCTTAGGTTTGCCAATCATCACATAGGATGGTTGGTCTGTTGCTATTCATAGTCCAAAACTGATGGGAGGCAGTTTATGTATTATCCGTTGCTAATTCCGTGATCAAAATCACTTTCGTAAAAAAATGAAACGCTATTTCTTTTTGTTGTTTTGTGGTTAAAAGTGAGAAATATTTGGTTTTCCAGAACAGAAGCTTGCCGTAAATTTTGGCAGCCATGGGTTTGCTTGACTGTCATTGAGTGATTGTCAAAATTGTGAGCTTGTTTGGTTTTTTCATGTTTTCTACTAACAAGTCTCATCTCATGTGTATAATTAAAACAACGGTTCATAAAAAATGAGTTAGCAATGCTTCAATTTACAAGTGATGAGATGGCAAAGGTCAAGAGCAAGGATTGTTCAGCAATCATTGATAGCCTGATTTCAAGTAACCATACCATTATGACGTCTGACACCCTTGTTCCGCCGGACTCTCGTGCAACATGGAACTTGTATTACTTCTGTCCCGAGCATGGCGTTCGTCTTGACTGGCAAAGAAACAGTCCCTGCGAACACCGCTGTTCCGTTGACGGTAAGGTGTATACTGGCGAACCTTATGATGGGGCATGGTGGCGCGGTCTTAATGGTTTGAATTCAAAAGCCTGTAATGAATTGGGTTTGCTGTGGCACTTAACCGGTGAGCAAAAATACGTCGATAAAGTTCGTGATATCCTGATGGGGTATGCCGATCATTACCCAGATTATGAAGAACACGGCGGTATTCCCTACAATGGGCCGGGTAAGGCAAATGCCCAGACGCTGTGTGAAGCAAATTGCCATATGGATTTTGCCCGCGGTTATGATTTTGTCCGTGAGGCTTTAACCGCTGAAGAGCGGGCTCATATTGAGCAGAATTTATTGCGTGAAGGCGCTGAGTTCATGATGCTGCATCGCAGCGATCAGCTACATAACCATGAAATGAAGATCAGCTCGACCATTGGGGTCATTGGCTTATTGTTGGATGAGCAACGATTTATCGATTTTGCTGTTAATAGCCCATACGGTCTTCGCTATCAGTTGGACCACGGCATTATCGGCGAAGGCTTGTGGTTCGAAGGCTCGATCCATTACCATTATTATGCCCTGCAGGCGTTGATGGGCTATGAGATGATGGCTCGAGGTAGCCAGCATTCACTGAAGGAGCACCCTAGCTTTTTCCAAATGCTCGCTTTCCCGTTGAAATTAATACAAATTGATGGCCGTTTTCCACGCTTGAATGACTGTATTGCTGGTCAAGAGATGCTAACTCATTCGCACTTATTCGAGTATGCATACAGCGAATTCAAACATCCGCTATTTGCTTCGGCATTACAGAGCATTTATCAAAATAAAAGCCGCGATAATATTGACGCTTTACTGTATGGGGTGGATGTGCTGCCGGATGCAGAACCATTAGTAACTCAACCTATCCATGCTCCGGGTGTTGGCTTGACGATTTGCAAAGACGACACTCGAAATAACATGCTGCTGGTGAAGCACACACCATATGGTGGTGAGCATGACCATTATGATCGCTTGGGGATTATCCTTTGTCGTGATGGTAAAGAAATCCTACCTGATCTCGGTACTACCGGATACGGCGCTGAGCTTCATTACGGGTATTATAAAAATACAGTGACCCACAACACTTTGGCGGTTAACCAGAAAAACCAGCCGCCGGCTATCCCTGAAGTGCTCAGTTTTGAGCAGAAAGATGACGTTACTTGCCTTGATACTGTCGTTGATTGGTCCAAAATGCATCCAGGTTTGGACAGTCATACCTTGGTACATTGGGATGAAGATGCGTACCGTGATGTTCGTTTCCGCCGCAGCGTGATCTGGTTGGGTAATGCCGCTATTGAAATTAATCAGGTGGACAATCCATATGCCCAGCAGTTGGATCTAATTTGGCATGTTCGCGGAGAGCATCAAGTAAATCTGTCGGCGGTTGAGTGTGATAATCCATTAAACGGGCCGCTCGCTCGAATGACTGAATGTCAGCTCCAATCAGTCTCTGGTATAACAGCTCAGCAGTTTGATATCAAAGGTGAAGCGCCGTATCAATGTTTTGTTGCTGCGGATGGCGCATTGCTGACAGGTCAGGCGCCGGATAATCCTGCCACCAGTAATTTGTCGTATATGTTATTGAGAAGCAAGAAAACACATTATAAAGCAGTCGTGATCCATGATCTTGATAGCCAACAGCCACTCGACAGTGTCGATGTACAATGGGTAGGCGATAGCGTTTATATTAGTCTTAGCCGTGGTGGAAATTTGCAGTCAATAAAAGTGGCCTTATCAGCGAGTGGCATTGAATATCAGTCATCGCATTGTGCTTCGTAGCCAGCTGATGGGCTTGGAGCCGGAACTAAGTATGGTCATGATCACTACTTTACTCGAGTGATGCTTTTCTATTTCGTTTTAGGAGTTTGATACCAATTTGGATAAGTCGTTGATCAAGTATTTGCACTGGAAAAATCGTTGTTAACAAGGCAGATATTGCAGTAACTAGTTGCTCTAATTATAAAATATCTAACGCAGAGAACTGCGATTTTAACTAGCAAGACTGATCAAATATTTATGTAGGTTGGTATGAATCATAGATTGGCTTGTTGCGCTCTTGCCCCCTATTTGGGGGAGCATTTTAGGATGATTTAATTCAACTTTTGTTGAGTTAAAAGTGGCGTTACATTTCAGATTTCCTCGGGTTATAGTGTCACAGGTATACTTGGATTGAGGCGTCACATTTTCCATTTTTTATATAATATTGTTTTAAATGTGTTTTTTTATTCGTTATAACGAAGTTGTTATGAGACTGATTGTTATTCATGTGCTTCAGTATAATCAACAGGAAATGGAATTCATGATTATTACAATAAAATAAACAAGTATTAACTCAAATATTTTTTTCAATTATAAAATTATATGATAAATTGCTTTCAAGATTTGAGAGCATCAAATTGCGAATAAAAGATCATTCTCCTTAGAACGGGGGAGAGTGGTTTAAAGGTCTACTACTGCACTTGTGTGATTGAGACCGACTGGGGAAGCCCAGTTGATATCCTGATTGGAACCCTGGATATTAGGAACGGGAAACGGCCCTGAGCGAAAGCTCAGGGCCGTTTTTTCTTGTCTGGTCAAATATCAGAGCAATGTGTAGGTACGGCTTATACCAAAAATACTAAACAAATTTTTTGCAGATTGGTATTAAGTATTAGCAGTATTGTAACGGCGGTTTCGTCCTGACCAAACCGTCGTGTCAGCCAAATCTTCAATTGGGTTTTCTTCCCTAACTCGACTTCTTCTTCGGCGGTGAAGACTGCCCTGCGTATTCTTTTGGTAGTGGCTGCTAAGCTGCCGGAGGCTCTTGATATCAGATAATTTCATCGTTCTCTCCATAAACAGATACTGATACCAGCATAGTGTTTTTACCTGAATAGAAGTTGACGTAAATGCTCAATTAGTTGCATTTACCGATTAAGATCTGACACTTTGTTCATTTGTGTGATGTATGCAGTATGTTCGGGTACATTGAATGTTGAAAAGCTCTTTTTCGTGCAAGAGTAAAATATTTTGTTTTGCCTGTGCTGGTGGTTTTTCTATTGGATGAAAATGTTTCCGGTTGTTGACGTCACCACTTTTTATTGTTTTATTACATGAAAACATTAAATTAATTTGAACCGGGTCACACTTAAGGGTAGTGTTTGGTCGTTCCTTGGCAATGAATTACACAGTGTGATGGCAAAATGATTGAAATGTTAGCAATCCCCCAAATTTTACTGGCTCGCCTAAAAGCGGATGAGCAGAAGGCAAAGCAACAGCAGGACGCCAAACAGCAGGAAGCTAAGCAATAAGACGACAATAAATCGCAGGCCCTTCAGTGGGGTGGCTGTCGAGACAGAGTTAAATAAAAAAGCGGGTCATGAAAATGAGCCGCTTTTTTATTGTGTTATTCGTTATTTAACAAGAGTAAATCTAGTTCGGAAACATACTCACGGTAACCAGCCTCCCACCTTTGGGTGGCCAAGTTTTCATGCTTGGTATTGAGACACTGGCCTGTGTAGTGCTCCCCTTGCTTACCATGTTTATAGGTTTTGTAGGGTAGGCAGTAATCTTCAATACCTTGTTGGTAACCCAGGCGATAATCGTTGATAGCGCCTTCAGGCATTTCACTGAGTCTATTCAGTTCGGCCTCGGTGCGAACCAAGCGGCCATTTTTACCGTCTTTAACACCAATCATTTTCCATTGGTTTTTTTGAGCCAGTTCTGTGTCATAAGACTGACCGGTGCAGGCCGCTAAGCCGAGGACAGCTACAAGTAAAACTAGGTGTTTCATCGTCTACCTCCGCAAGCAAGTGTGAAAGTGATCCCGCTAGCGCAAATAGATAGGCTATCTGACTGCTGGGCAGGTCTTACACTTCAAGTATAAATCCTTATGAAAAAACGGGCATAAAAGCCCGTTTTTTATTGTGGTCTAACTGTTAGATAGCAACCGGGAGGGGGCTGTGCGAGGCCAGTAATAGCCGAGGTAGTTCCAACCAACCCAAAGTACGAGACCTGTCGCAACGATCATTTCAAAAATACCCAATCGTTCGAGCCATGACCAATGTGGATAATAGATGGCAAACCAGTCCGTAAGACGCTCAAGTGCAACGGCGCTGATCACCGAAGGGAAGGTGACTGCGGCCAATGACGGTTGAAAGCGTTGCTTAAGTAAATTGAAATAGCACAGGTAAACCAAGATAGTCATGGTGATACCTATTCCCGCTAAAGCACCGGTCAAGACTGGGTCCGGCTCACTGACATTCAACAGATAAGCGGTCAACGAAAGGTTGACAGGGGCTGCCATGATAGCGAGCGTCGGTCGGGCTGGTCTTGGCAGTCGTCCAGCAAAGCATAAACGGTAGAGCACGACAGGTAACATAAGGAAGTAAATGGCGATACAGGCATCTGTCATGGCCAAAGCGAAATCGTGGTGGCCAAGCTGTGGGCCAGCCAAGGTACCGCTAATTGCCCCTACAGGGTAGAGGAACCAGCTTGGGTACATATTAGTTAATCGAAAGTTTTTGATTTGGCAGAAAAAGAAGAACCCCATCATAAACATATGCAAGGCCAGTGCGGGGTACCAAAGAAAGCGAGCGACTTCAACATGGAGCGAAGATAGGTAGTCGGATAAGACCAGCAAGGTCATCGACATCGGCGCCATTAAGCTCCCATAGAGTGGGTGGCGGAGGTCCTGGATAAAACGCTTAGGGTTGAACAAGTACTTAAGAACCACGGGGATCAGCAGCATAGCACCGATCAGAGCACCTATACCGCGATACCAATCGGCATGCTCAGGGAAGTACAGTGACCAGGCAAGGCCCGTTCCCATTGAGGCTAAAGCCAACGCGGCTTGGGCCGTAGGAATGTGTATCAAAGCATTGGTTAATGCTGTCATTGAGTTATAAAAACCTTCGTTGAACATAAAACAGATTGGAGAAGGAAGCATTCTACAACAGTTTGGCAGTGAGATTACGGGGGATGGATCAAAACAGAGTTTGGACTCGGTCACATTTTGGTCGAAGATTTGGTAAATCAGGTTTGCTAAAAGTGGAATTTAGTACCATATTTAGTTTGTGACCTGTAAATGAGCTGATTTATATTTAGCTTCTGGAGGAATGAGCTGTTTTCGTACATGTGGCTCAAGGGTACAGGAAGCAGGTTGATGTGAATCAACCACACTAAGCGTCGGTATTGCTTAGTTTACAATTTGGTTAAGTGACAAAAAAACAAAGTACTTCTTCGTCAAACACTAAAGATGTCCGATTTAAATTTGTGACTATATCGGATACGGCATACTCAACGTAATGAGTGGCGAAGCCTCAAGTTGTATTTCAATCAACGCTCTATGTGTGCTGTGTAGGTAGACTGGAGCAACAGAATAGTGATAAAACTAAGCCGCACTGCAATGGTGCGGCTTTTATTTTGCAGCTAAAAAATATCGCTATTTCATTGAAAATGCTAACCTGCTGTTTTTAAACGTCTGTTTAATGTTATCCACAAAAACAGTGGGTAACTTTATGGTAAATTCCTTCTGTATTGATTGTTTCGTCAGCATTTGTTCAATTGGTGATGGGGTTACCGGATATCATAACGTTTATTTGATATTTTTAATTCGTAAAAGGAATTATAAATATCAAGAGGTTAACCATGATCAGCCCGTTCAACTCTTTGACCATACGCCAAACTTTACTCATTACCTTCGTTATCCCCACTTTACTGCTGCTGTCTGTGATTGGTTGGCAAACCCATCAATTAATGGATAAACGCTCTCAAGCCGATATCGCTCAGGAAACCGTCGCCTTATTTCATCTTTATGATGAGGTGGCCCATCAGTTTGCGGTTGAACGTGGATTAACTGCGGGTGTGATCGGTAGTAAAGGGGTGGGCCCTCAGGTGCAAGCCTTAAGAAAACAAAGAACTCTTGCGGACAATGCTTATCAGTCATTACTGGCATTCACCCCCGAGTATTTGGATAGCCAAGCCGTTGAACCGCTGTTGGGAGCGGTTCGTTCGCAATTGGATAAGCGCCAAGTAATCCGACAGCAAGTCGATACGTTGCAGCTGGTTGACTCCCCGTTTGCCTATTACTCAAATATTAATCGGTTGGCACTGGATAACCTCTCGATATTGTTAGCACAAATAAGCAATGCTGAGCTCAAGCAAGAGATGCAGGGCTTGCTGCAGTTGCTGATCACCAAAGAGCAGGCAGGAATGGCACGTGGGGCACTCAATGGAGTATTCGCTAGCCAGCAATCAAGCCTCGACCGTTATGCGCAAATCCAGGGATATATCAACGACGAAGCTTATGCGATCCGTCAAGCTCGCTTACTGCTAGGCGGGAAAAATTATCAGCAACTTGAAACCATCATACGTTCAAATACTTGGCAGCAAGTGATGAGCATTCAACAGCAGTTTTTAGCCCAGAAAGCATCACTGTCTGCTATTGAAGGCCCTAGTGCACCGAACTGGTTTGGGTTAGCCACAGAGCGAATTGCCGCAGTCAAAGGCCTACGTGATCAGATGGCCGCTGAATTAACGGCCAACGTGCAAGCTGAAAAGCAAGGTGTTGCTAATCAATTGTGTTTTTTTTCTGGCCTCGTTGCACTCATTATTCTTCCTTTGATTTTGTTCACCATTTTTTCTATCAAACGGTTAGCTCAGCGTGTCACTGCTTTTTCAGACAAACTATCAACGATGGCGGCAACGAAAGATCTAACCATTCGCCTTGCTGATAGTCGCGATGATGAAATTGGGAAGATCGGTAAGAAGCTGGATAGATTGTCGGATAGCGTAAGCGATACGCTTTACAAGGCCCATAGTGTCGCGTGCCAAACCCAGCAAGAGATGGCAGAGATGGTGAAGTTAATTGCACTGGCAAGCACGGACAGTCAGCAAACTCATACCCGTTGTGACAGTATTGCTACCGCAATGACCGAAATGGCACAAACCAGTGAACAGGTTGCCGGTATTACCAATGATGCGCAACACAGTACCGAATTGGCTCGTGCAAGTGCGGACTCGAGCTATGCCCAAAGTGAACAATCACAACAGACGACCTCGCGGCTGCTAGATAGTGTCAATGAGACGTATCAGTGCATAGAAACTCTTGAACAGCAGATGAAAGGGGTGACCGTTATTCTTGATACGATCAACGCTATTTCTGAGCAAACCAATTTATTGGCACTGAATGCAGCGATTGAAGCTGCAAGAGCGGGTGATCAAGGTAGGGGGTTTGCCGTCGTCGCGGATGAAGTGAGAACCTTGGCCCAGCGGAGTAAAACATCCACTGAAGATATTCGCCAGCTACTCGACGGTATTACCCAGAATGCTAAAGCGTCATACACTAATATGCAGCAAAGTCGTGAGGCCACGATGGAAACTCAGGAAGTGGTCTCTGAAGCTAAATTATTGGTAGAAGGGCTGATTGGTAACGTTAATGAAATTGCCGAGTTCAATATTGGTATAGCGACGGCAGCGAGTCAGCAATCCCAAACAGCTAAAAGCGTGGATGCCGATATTGATGGTTTGCTGGAACTGGCCGGCAATACCATGAAGGCAATAGCGGATATTCACAATGAGATGAATATGATCAAGCAGCGCATGGTGGAGCTGTCATCAGAAGTCGATAAGTTCCACATCCATACTGCGAGCGCGTAGGTGTTGGCGTAAGGTTTGATGATCATCAGGGGCGGTTTTGCCCCTGATTATTGTAGGTAATACCAATCTGGATAAGTCGTTGATCAAATATTTATGTAGGTTGGTATAAGCTGCTACTTCAGAGTGACTCTATAATACCGCTGCATTTGGCTCGATAAGCGTTTCAAAGAATAGGCATAAGTTCAGCACGCCATGCCGTAATTTAACTCAACCGCTTTTCCCACCATTCACGAGCCATCGATAGCGCTTGTTCCTGTTCGCTACAAATGCCGATCATCTTCAGCACAATTGCTAAGGTCGAAATCACCGCATATTCACCGTAATGGTTTTCTGCCTCACCAAGCCAGACTTTCTGCAAGAACTCCCCACTGATCTCGCCGTGTTTACCAGAGGCGCCTTCCAAGTAAGTCGGCCACTCTTCAGTAAATAACTGGCCTTGGGTGACACCTGATAAACGGCATGCGGTACGTGGACTGCGCTCACTCTCACCACCTTCGCCTTTGAAGGCGACCATGTTGTTGTCTCCCACTAATTGGGCGGCTTCGGCGTGGAGTTGCTCATAGCCCTGATGGAAAATGCCATGAATCGCATACGGTGCAGCCGTTGGGTTGAGTGCCCGGGCTACGGTGTTGAGCGGGGTTCTAAGCCCCACTAACTTACGCAATGCCAATAAGTCGATGAGTGGCTCGCAATAGCTTGAAAGCGGGATATAGCAAATATTCTCTTCGGCAAGGATCCGTCTCGCTTCATCCGGTGTCGCGGCCTGCTGGATACTCAGTGCAGGACATGCACTTTCAACCTGATATTTGATCGCGTCAATAGCCATATGACCGCTTAGCATGACACGGATGCCATTTTGCGCGAGTAGTTTGGCAGCGAGCAAGAGCCAAGGTGGTTGGCGGCGTTTACCGGCAAAGCATGGCCAGTCAACATCGACATCGAGCTCACGCCAGTCTGCTGAGATCCGGCCACGTAGAGATTGAATGTACCCAGCGGCTTCTTCGCTCGTTTCGCAGCGGACCCGTTGCAGCATCAGCAGGGTGGCCAGTTGCAATAACTCGGCTTTGCCGTCGAGGTACATATCCAGCGCTTCACGCGCTTCGTCTTGGGTGAGCGAGCGACGGCCCTTTTCTCCGCGGCCAACGTGTTTAATAAATTCTGAAAAAGCAGTCATGGTGTCTTCCGTGTCAATGTGCTCAAGTATATTAACACTAAGTTAATAAATTTATTCATATAATGAAACAGGATTGTCGTCCGGGTATTTCTACACTTTCGTCAGTGCTTGCCTACACTTATTTCTGGAAACTAAGTAATAGCGCAGTCAATAAGGATGAGTGTGATGAATAAACGTATGACGTTAGGAGTGTTGCTGGCAGTGATGTCTCTAGGGGCAAATGCAACTGAAGGTCGGGCGATAGAGTACAAGGTTAATGATGAGGCCTATGAGGGATACTATATATCGCCATCTGAGGAGGCGCCATTAGTGTTGCTTATTCACGACTGGGATGGTTTGACTGACTATGAAGTCAAGCGAGCTCAGATGCTGGCAGAACAAGGCTATGCGGTGTTTGCTGCTGATTTGTTTGGTGCTGGGATCAGGCCGACCGAAGTGAAAGATAAGCGTCAGCATACCGGAGAGCTCTACAAAGACCGACAGAAAATGCGTGATTTGATGAATGGTGCGCTACAAATGGCGGACTCGCTGGGGGCCAATACCGATAAGTCAGTAGCGCTGGGTTATTGCTTTGGCGGCGCGGCTGTACTTGAGTTGGCTCGTTCTGGCTCCGACATGAAAGGTTTTGCCACCTTCCATGGTGGGTTGAAGACTCCGGAAGGTCAGGATTATTCAAAAGCAAACGGTAATATTTTAGTCCTTCATGGGGCTGCGGATGCCGCGATCTCGATGTCCGACTTTGCGGTGTTATCAGGTGAATTGGAAAAAGCCGGCGTGAGCAATGAAATGATTGTGTACAGCGGTGCACCACATGCTTTCACTGTCTATGGCTCAGATAACTACCGTCAGGATGCCGATTTTAAATCGTGGCAGCGTTTCCTAACTTACCTTGATGATGTTGAGTGGTAGTAAGTAATTAACCTCAATAAAATAATAACTTACAAATTATTATCTGATATGTTAAAGCCAGCACAATGTTAGCTGGCTTTTTGCTTTTTTGAACCTTTGCTATGAACCACAGTCAGAAAAGCAGCGATTTTGACCAACAAGACTGATCAAATATTTTTGTAGGTTGTTATTAAATATAAGGATGATGAATATGCTCTATGTCACGACCCCTGAGGTTTACGGCCGCGAAATTAAGGAAGTTCTAGGTACTGTCACTGGCAACGTGGTGCAGTCCAAGCATGTTGGCCGCGATATCATGGCGGGTTTCAAGACTATCTTCGGCGGTGAAATCCGCGGCTATACTGAGATGCTGACCGAAGCCCGGCAGGAGGCGACTCAGCGCGCGATAGCCGAAGCGGAAGCATTAGGTGCCGATGCGATAGTGAATGTCCGTTTTACCACGAGTGCAATTATGCAGGGCGCATCAGAAATCTTGGTTTACGGCACGGCGGTGAAGCTTAAATAGAAGCACCACCAAGCTGACAGGCTTGATGGTGCATTTTCAGTTATTGCTAGGTGGTTAAGGCTTAGCTAAGTAGCTATGGCTTAAACGCTTGAGATCATAGCTGGTGGACTGGTAAGGCTTGGGCTTTTCGACCACCGTAGTATCGGTCAGGGTTTTCAGGTAAGCCACGATTGCCGCCTCCTCTTCAGGAGATAGGCCCAAGTTACCGACAATTCCCCTTGCCATTGTGCTTGGGTATTCAGAGTTTGGCCAGCAGTCATTGGCCATCGCTTGTTCAACCGTTGCAGCTTTGATGTCATACGTGGTTTCACAGTTGGGCTTGGCGTCCCGGGTGTTATAGAAGTGCACCAACTGCTTGAGCGTCTTGAAATAGCCGTTGTGGGTATACGCCTTGTGGAATTGAGGGTTCGGCCGCTGGTCGACATTGCGCAGGGTTGGGGTTTTGTGCAGCCCTTCGTGATTCGACTTCTCGGTTAAGAACATTACCCCAATATCTGGTATCGAGCTCTCGTCCACGCCCGGCACCTCGTAGTTCTTGGGCACCCCGATATTGTGATAGGCATCATCGGTATAGCGCTCGAATTTGTCGGTCCCATCTGGCGATTTTCCGCTGCGGTGACAGAAAGCACAGCCTGCACCAGTGCCAGCGAAGGGGTTGCCGTAGAACAGATCATGGCCGAGGTTTTCTTCATAGGTGAAGCCGATGAGTGGGAATTTACCATCATCGTATTTCTTGTCATAAGCCAGTGCTTTGTCACGCTTGGAGTTAAACACATTGTTTTCTGCCGACATCTGCCATGCCCCCAGGGCTACAGCAAAGCGGCCGAAGGCGTTATCGGTATCATACTGGCAGTCGAGTTCAACTCCCCAAGCATAGTAGTACAGTTCTGAGCCCCACTTAGTCTTGGCGACCTGCTCGCAGGTTGCCAGCTTGCTTTTGTGGCCTTGTTCTACCGGGTTCACAAACGGGCTGGCATGAGCCTGGTCGGCTACCGGGCCGAGGTATTTTTGGTACATTTGCTGGTATTTGTATTTATCTCCTAACCCATCGAAGACATTGATCCCGTCATCGGTGATCTTGGTGCCGGTAGCCCGCCCATTCCAGAATGCGCCCCCGCAAGGTAAAATATTTGGGCCAGCTTGTACACATTCGACTATAAAGTTCGGAGTACCTGCCCGCTCACCGTATTCATCCAAAAACTGCACGTATTTATTAGTCGGTGGCTTAAGTGCACCGACATTGGGTTGGCCGGGGTTAGGGTTACCCTTCTCCTTGATATTTTTGTACGGATCATGGCCAAAGTTTACCCCGTTGGGATCGGCGCCAGTCACGGCTACCTGCCCGAGGTTGGTCTGTGAGTGACCGTTAGTGCCCCCTGCTGCAGGCAAATGGCAAGAGGCACACGCCATGCGTTTGGGGTCAGAAATATTTTCAAAAAATAACCTTTTACCCAATTCTTCCAAATAGGTCAGTTCGTAATCTGCGCCTTGCGGCTCTGACTTGTTTTTTTTTGCCATTACCGCCGTTGAGTTAATGGCAAAGCCAACGGCGAGGCCTAGGAGAGGAAGTAAGAGCACCTGTTTGTTTCTGATTGCTGGCGACACATGAGATGGGTTGGAACGAGTCATGGCATTCCGCCTCCGATTTGTTCATTAGTATTGATCAACTATGGCGGCCCTTATTAAGAGCCTTCCTTAATTGTTTCCGTTGATTGGGGTTGTCTCAAAGATAAGTTTTAATAGTGATAGGCGGTGTCTTAATTATTGGATTAATCCATGTCTTATTTGTTATTGATTTTTAGTGTGTCACTATATTTCCTTTCGTTAAGTGCATTTTTTTATATTGACTATTTGGGTGTGTAATTTTATTGATATTGATTTTTGTATTGGTAGGTAATGCTTGTGTTTGCTCTTGGTGTCTTGAAGTGTCTGTTTTTACAGTTTTTTCGAGTGGTGTTGTGTGAGCCTGTGATTGTTAGTTCGTTGTTTATTATTATTTTTTTCACCCATTATATAGAATTTGATGATGCTATTAAGTTGGCAGTGAGGATCATAGCTAACGACGGCTGATTTCTTTTTATGTGGCGAGCATTGATTTATTATGTGGTAGTGGTGATTTTTATTGATAATATTTTGCTATAACATTTATTTGGTAATGATTTGAAAACAAAAATGTGATGAAAATATAAAATAAATTGTCCCATTAAGGTGTGGTGGATGATTTATTGTGTTCACGTCATGTGACGTGAAAAGACTTCTCATTGAGGACAAAATATTTTCAGGGCGATAGCGCCGTAATAAGCGGTCAGCCTATTGACTTAAACCAGTTCCGAAAATGGCTAGTATTGTCCAACCGGCGGGGTAGACTAAAAAGAAGAGTTAGCTGCCCAGCAATCAACACCGTACGGAAGGACAAGCTGCCATGATGACCCCCGCCCAATGCCAGCAAGCCCGTTTGGCGCGTGACAGACGCTACGATGGTTTGTTCTTCACTGCGGTGAAAACCACCGGTATATATTGCCGTTCGATATGCCCGGCTCCCTCCCCATTGGAAAAGAATGTTGAGTATTACCCTTCGGCGGTGGCTGCCGCTCAGGCGGGCTACCGCCCTTGCTTGCGTTGCCGTCCGGACAGTGCACCGGGTTCGCCAGCATGGCAAGGGAAAAGCACGACCTTTGTAAGGGCGCAGCGTTTAATTGATGAAGGGGCATTGGTGAATGGTGACTTGGCGCATTTGGCGGAACGACTCGGTGTGACCGATCGTTACCTGAGGAAATTATTCAACACTGAAATGGGTCTGTCGCCAAAAGCGTATAGCCTTTACCAACAATGCTTGCTGGCTAAAAAGTTACTGCACGAAAGCCAATTGCCCATTACCGATATTGCCTTGGCAAGCGGTTTTAACAGCATCCGCCGCTTTAATGATTGCTTCCACAAACACTTCTCGTTAACGCCGTCGCAAGTACGTAAGCAGCTTACTCAAGCAGAGGTGAGTCGTAATACGGAAAACCAAACTCAGACAGTGACGGTTACCCTGTCGTATCGTCCGCCTTATGACTGGGAGTCGGTGCAAGAATTTTTTGCCTCTCGTTTGATTGAAGGCTTGGAGTGGCTGGACGAAACCAGTTATGGTCGAACGTTCGGCAAAGAATACGGGCAGGGCTGGTTTACCGCTTATCATCAGGCGGATAAAGCGCAATTTCGGGTTGAACTAAACTTGTTCGATTTGCAGTGCTTACCACGAGCGATTGCTAATATTCGTCGTTGTTTGGATTTGGATGCGGATTCAGCGGTGATTGATAGTGCGATTGAAGCGGCAATGGGGCAACCCTTGAGCCAAACGGGCCTCCGTCTGCCGGGGACTTGGAGTCCGTTTGAGGCAGGTATTCGAGCTATCTTGGGCCAGCAGGTATCAGTAAAAGCAGCACGTAACCTCACTGAGAAGCTGATTTTAATGAATCCGGATAACCTTCCTGAGCGACTGTTCTTCCCTGAACCTGACGCTTTTGTTGACTATGACTTGGGCCAACTGGGTATGCCAGAGCGTCGCCGGGAGACCTTGCGGGTATTTGGCCGTTATGTTGCTGAGCAGGGTATAGAGGAACCGGATGAGTTATTGGCTCTGCCTGGAGTCGGGCCGTGGACAGTGGATTACCTGAAACTGCGCGGCTTGAGTGATCCCAATATATTTCTTGTCGGTGATTTGGGGGTGAAAAAAGCGCTGCAGAAACTGCAAGAACAGCGGCAAGACAAACCCGGTATGCCGCCTTTCCAATCAGAGTTGGCTATGCCTTGGCAAAGTTATTTGACCTTATATTTATGGAAAACATTATGAGTAACCAACTGATCAATACCCCTATCGGTTGGCTGAATGTAGTAGCGAGTGTCAATGCGATTACCGCGATTGAGTTTGATGCTGATCCTGATCTACAACAGCAGCCTTCTGAGACAACAGAACAGTGCTGCCTGCAACTGGCAGAATACTTCAATGGTCAGCGAGAGAAGTTTGACGTTGAACTGGATATGACAGGTACGGCATTTCAACAAACAGTTTGGCAGGCGTTGAACGGCATCGGGTACGGGGATACATGCTCTTATGGTGATATTGCTAATGATATCGGTAACCCAAAAGCAGTGCGTGCCGTTGGGGCGGCCAATGGCAAAAATCCCGTCCCCATTATTGTGCCGTGCCACCGAGTGATCGGCAGTTCTGGCAAGTTGACAGGCTATGCCGGTGGGCTGGACATCAAGGTTTGGCTGCTTGAGCATGAAAAGCTGCATTTCGTTAAATAGCTATGCATGACTTAATACGCAGCCTTGAAGTCACTTCAGCACCAACATTTATTGATTTCCTTGCTATTGCTAATCACGAAATTCCGATAGGGTGACACCAGAAATGGTATTTAGTGATTCGTTTTGGAGTAGACAATGATTATTGAGCCAGTGATCAAAGGCGTTGTGGCTCGCTCGGCCCATCCTTATGGCTGCCAGCAAGCGGTGCGTAAGCAAATTGATTATGTGAAACAAGCCAAGCCGATTGAGCGAGGTGCGAAGCGAGTGCTGGTACTGGGGGCTTCTTCAGGGTTTGGCTTGGCATCGCGCATTGCCCATACTTTTGGTGGTGCAGAGGCCGATACCGTTGGTGTGTCGTTTGAGCGTGGCCCTAGTGACCAAGGAGTCGGCAGTGCGGGCTGGTATAACAATATCTTCTTCAAGCAAGAAGCTGAGAAAGCAGGCAGAGTTGCGACAAATATTGTCGGTGATGCGTTCTCACAGCAGGTTCGCCAGCAAGTGATCGAGTCGGTCAAAAGCGATCTTGGCGGTAAGGTTGATCTTGTGGTGTATAGCTTGGCAACCGGGGTTCGACCGAACCCTGAAACTGGTGATATGTGGCGATCGGTGATCAAAACCACAGGCAAGCCAGTGGTGGGGCCAACGTTGAACCTTGAAACCGATAGCCTAGCGGAAATGACCGTTGAAACCGCAACCGATGACGAAGTTGCCGACACGGTAAAGGTGATGGGTGGAGAAGACTGGGCCAGTTGGGTGCAGTGCTTGTCTGACGCGGGTGTTCTGGCTCACGGTTGTCGTACCGTGGCTTATTCTTATATTGGCCCAGAAGTGACTTACCCTATCTATCACCAGGGCACCTTAGGTAGGGCGAAAGAGCACATGCATACCACTGCCGAAGAGATCAATACACAGCTCGCAGCAATTGGTGGGCAAGCCCATGTAGCGGTGTGTAAAGCCTTGGTGACCAAAGCCAGTGTGTTCATACCTGCTTTTACGCCTTATATTCTTGCTTTGTTCAAGGTGATGAAAGAGAAGGGCACCCACGAAGGCTGTATTGAACAGATGCAGCGTTTGTTCAATGCCCGGTTCTATTGCCCAAAAGAGACTGAGCAAGGTGTACTAACCGATGAGCAGCGTTTGATCCGGATGGATGATTGGGAGCTGGCACCTGATGTGCAGCAGCAGGTCAGTGAAATCATGGCCGAGATGACCGCTGAGAATTTCACCCAATTGGGTGACTATAAGGGGTATAAACAGGACTTCATGGAGCTCAATGGCTTTGGTTTTGAGGGTGTTGATTACCAACAAGACATCACGCTAGAGAGTCTTAAAGCCTTGCAGCCGTAACGACGGGCACTGCCGTCAATGGGATAAGCATCCTTGTGAATAACATCGTCATTTTATTGTCGCCTGAATATCGGTGATGAGAATGGCGATTTTTATTTTCTCACTAATGAAACATTTCCTGCTTGAAAATGCCGCCTTAGGTTGGTGCCTTATCAGTATTGAGATCATAAAACCTCAATATAATTAATTGTGTTTTAGGATAAATCTGGTCTAATCACCGAAGAATCATTACAATCAGTTCAATAAAAAAACAACAAAGAATGCAGTGATTATGGTTGAACGTCGTCACTTTAGTCGTATTTTATATCAGGCTCCAGCTACGCTAATGAATGCCAATGGTGAATGGCAGGCGGAAGTTCTGGACTTGTCCCTGCAGGGGATCTTACTGACCAAGCCGGAGAGCTGGTTAGCGCAAGATACTGACGATAAATATTTTTTATCGTTTTTCCTGCACGACTCTGACATTGAGCTGCGGATGGAAACCCAGCTGGTTCACTATGATGCTGCTTATTTACGTATGCATATCTTCCATATTGATTTAGAAAGTGCCGGGCACCTCCGGCGTTTGGTCGAATTAAATGTTGGCACTGATGAACTATTACATCGTGAGCTGGAACAACTAGCTGATTTGCAAAACCATCTCGACGAGTCGTGAATTGTTATCATGTCAGAAAACATTTGTATTTCGGTGTCCGATCATCGTGGCACCTCTCATTATCTTATTAACCGCTTTAAGAAACGTTATATCGGCCTTGCGGTCGCTGCACTGTTAACTGCAGCGGCAGGCGGTGGATACGGTGTTTATACCCTTTATCAAGATAACCTTCATTCTACGCTGCAGCTAAGCCAACTTAATGTTCAGGCGCAGCAGCTAAGCGCTTCCCTGTCTGAGGAAAGTGCTAGTAACCGTGAGTTGATTGAAGAGCTTAATGAGAAAAAAGCGGAGCTTGATGCCCTTTCCCTGCGTATCGATGACGTAGAAACCATTCTTGGTCTGCAAACAGACGAAGCTGGCGAAGTGGTTACCCTAGAAGAGCGAGTCGACAGCGCTGCGATTAGCTCGGCAGTAAGGGGCACTTTGTTCCGCATGATCCCTAATGGCAATCCGACGCCGGGGATCAGGATGTCATCGCAATTTGGTACTCGGATCCACCCTGTAACGGGGAAACGCAAGCGCCATTTGGGCTTGGATTTTGCTGCAAATACCGGCACTGAGATCTATGCGCCAGCAGATGGTGTGATAGAGGTGATTCGACCAAGCAACAAGGGATCAGGTAACTTCCTCAAACTCGATCACACCATGGGCTTTACCTCCACGTATTCTCATATGGACAAGTTCAATGTGAAGCGTGGTGAGTTTGTCCGTAAAGGTGAATTGATTGGCTGGACGGGCAATACGGGGTTGTCGACGGGGCCCCATTTGCACTATGAGATCCGTTTTTTGGGACGAGCCTTGAATCCTCGACCATTTGTTGAGTGGACACCGGATAACTTCGATAGCTTGTTTGAAAAAGAAAAAACGGTGCAATGGGCTTCCTTGCTCAATATGATCAATAATGTGGTGTCGATGCAGGTACAACTCACCCAGTCGCCTCATATTACGCGGCCTATCCAAATGGCAAGCAATGAAAAAGGCCAGGCAGGAGAGGAAGGCTGAGTCATCGACTTATCTTTGCTGCGTATTGGCATTAACAACGGTTGTGAAAGGAAACGCTATGACTCGTGAGCTCTATATTGGTGTAATGTCAGGTACCAGCCTAGATGGCGTAGATACTGCATTGGTGGCATTTGACAGCGAGTCTCATCAGGCTTTAAAACTTGAACTGCTGGCAACCGATGCTTACCCGATGCCAGATACGTTGAAATCGGCATTGCTCGATGTATGTATGGGCCAGGCGACAAATCTAAAGCAAATTGGCCAGTTGGATCACCAATTGGGGCACCTGTTTGCCGGTGCAGTTAATCAACTACTGGAAAAGGCGGAAATAGAGGCTTCCGCTGTAATGGCTGTGGGTAGCCATGGGCAGACGGTATACCACCAACCGGATGGTGATTACCCATTTACCATGCAGCTGGGTGATGCCAATATCGTAGCAGCTAAAACCGGTATTACCACCGTCGCCGACTTTCGCCGCAAAGATATGGCGCTGGGAGGGCAGGGAGCGCCGTTAGTCCCAGCGTTCCACAAGGGCTTATTTTCCGAACAAGACTCGACCACGGTGGTATTGAATATCGGCGGTATTGCCAATATTTCGGTGCTTAGACCCGAACAGCCTGTCATTGGTTACGATACTGGACCGGGTAATATGTTGATGGATGCTTGGGTGTATCTCCATCATGGCCAGAAATATGACAAAGATGGCGTCTTTGCTGCGTCAGGTAAGGTCTGTCAGCCTTTGCTTGAGAAGTTGATGGCTGACCCCTATCTTGGCCGTTCATACCCGAAAAGCACGGGGCGCGAGCACTACAACTTACCTTGGCTGGAAGAGCAATTAATTGGCTTGGCTGAGACGGTGTCCGAGCAGGATGTGCAGGCAACGTTGTTGCAGTTTACTGCACAAACCATTGCCGAGCAGGTGGCCTGTTTTGCCCACGGTGAGCAGCCACGTTTGTTGGTGTGTGGCGGTGGGGTGAATAATTCCCTCCTTATGTCTCACCTTGCTGAACTATTACCGGCCTGGTCTGTGGCCAATACCGGTGATGCTGGCATAGATCCTGATTATATGGAAGCGATGGCCTTTGCCTGGTTGGCTCGTCAACGTATTCATGGCCATCCGAGTAATGTACCGGAAGTCACAGGGGCATCACAACCTGCGTCTTTGGGTGTGATTTACCCGGTATGATAGGTTGCCAGCGTTAATGATGGCTATTTATCAATTTCTTATCTCAACAGCCCTCGAATAGGATTGTTTTTCAGCGGATGATAGTTTAAAAAATAGATATACCCACCTGACTTCATATTGCAGCATCATGCGGATCGGTGGGTATGAGTTTTCATCGTGGGATGTAGTCAGTTGTGAGGTATTAATGAAGGGTCAGTGGCGACATGGATTGTTGGTCATGCTAATCGTTGCGGGTAATGCGCATGCGGTTATAGAGCGTGAGTTAGGCGAGATTTTTATCGAAGAATCACAATCGAAGCAGCCGCTGGAGTTTATTGGCCAAGGAAGTCGCCCTGTCGATAATACTGGCCGGGATAATTACAGTATTTACCAAAATAAAAATATTGAAGATCCGACTGAATTTGGTGCTGGATTGAAATTCAATGCGACGAATGATTTCAGTATTTCTGTCGAGGCTGGTGGTGCAATGGTGGGTGATAGTACTGTTGATATCGATAGCGGTGCGGTGAAATTTGAGCTTAGTTATTAGCATCGGGATCATTTGATACTAGTACAAATGGCCATAAAATTAGCCGTAAAATGACTGAACAGCCTGTAATTGTGTGAAATGTTGATATATCGTGCCAGTACCTTGTCAACTTATCTTCGTGTAACAAAAAGAAACATCTTGTCTTTTTTCCATCATCGAAGTTAAGCTTTTCTGTCATTTCCAATCCCTATATTCAGCATGAATTTAAAACATGCTCATATATCACGGGATTAATATGTTCAAAAAATCACTCGCTGCAGCGGTATCACTGGTACTGACAACTTCTGTATTTGCAATGGACGCTCGTTACGAAGATCGTGCTGGTAATCTAACTGCCGACCTGCCTCAAAACGAAGCCGAGTGGGTAAACCCATCAACGTTAGTTTTTGCTTATACACCTGTTGAAGACCCATCGGTATACGCCAGTGTTTGGAGCGAGTTCCTAGAGCACATGGAAGAAAAAACCGGTAAATCCGTTCGCTTCTTTCCTGTACAAAATAATGCAGCGCAAATTGAAGCTATGCGCTCTGGCCGCCTGCACATTGCCGGATTTAACACCGGTTCTACACCGCTGGCCGTAAACTGCTCTGGCTTCGTACCGTTTACAATTATGGCGGGTGAAGATGGCTCTTTCGGATACGAAATGGAAATCATCACGCATGCTGACTCTGGTATCGAGAGTGTTGACGAGCTGAAAGGCAAGAACCTAGCATTTACTTCTCAAACCTCTAACTCCGGCTTCAAAGCGCCTTCGGCTATTTTGAAAGCAGAGTACGATATGATCCCTGAGCGTGACTTCAATCCGGCTTTTTCTGGCGCCCACGATAATTCAATTATCGGTGTTGCTCATAAGGACTATGACGCTGCAGCTGTAGCGAACTCAGTCCTTCAGCGCATGCTAGATCGTGAAGTGGTTAAAGCATCTGATATCAAAAACATCTACACGTCTCAGACTTTCCCGACAACGGCTTACGGGCTGGCGCACAACCTTCATCCAGAGCTGCAAGAGAAGATCAAAGAGGCGTTCTTCAGCTTCGACTGGGAAGGTACCAAGCTACAAGAAGAGTTTACTCGTAACGGCGAGGCGAAATTTATTCCTATTACATACCAAGAGCACTGGGCGGTGATCCGCACCATTGATGAGGCTAACGATGTCTCTTACTCTTGCCGTTAATAGGAACCATTATGTCAACACTTCAACTTCGTTCGCTAACGATGCAGTACTCACCAAAAGATAAAGCGCTGAGTAATGTATCGCTAGACATTCAAGCTGGTGAAGTTGTTGGACTTATCGGCCCCTCTGGGGCCGGTAAATCAACACTGATCCGCTGTGTAAACCGCTTAACTGAGCCTACGTCTGGAGAGGTCTTGTTCAAAGGGCAGGATTTGACCAAACTGGGAAGTCGTGAACTGCGTCAATCTCGCCGAAAAATTGCGATGATTTTCCAGGAATACGCCTTGATTGAGCGACTTACTGTAATGGAAAATGTACTGTCCGGTCGTTTGGGCTATGTACCTTTCTGGCGCAGTTTCCTACGTAAATACCAAGGTAACGATATCCAATCGGCTTATGCGTTGCTTGATCGTGTTGGTTTGATGGAGCATGCCGATAAACGTGCCGATGCTCTGTCAGGTGGCCAACGCCAGCGTGTGGGGATTGCTCGCGCCCTTGCCCAGCAGCCAGAGTTGCTGCTGATTGATGAGCCGACCGCGGCACTGGATCCGCGTACTGCTCGACAGGTTATGCGTCTAATCAGTGATATCTGTAACGAGCACCAGTTACCAGCCATCATTAATATCCATGATGTGAACCTTGCCAAGCAGTTTGTCGACCGCATTATCGGCCTGAAGGCCGGTGAAGTAGTCTTCGACGGCAAGCCCGAAGAGTTGGGTAATGATGCTTTGACCCGTATCTACGGCGAAGAAGACTGGAACAGTGCCACTGATAGCCAGGAAATGGATTGTCAGGAAGAGGTTATGCCAGTAATGACTGGGCTTATGGCGGAGCCTGCGTAATGGCCCAGACGTATCCTACTCACTGGAAAAAACCATCCTTCATTGCGCAACCGTTTTGGCGCTGGCTGATTTGGATCGTTGCCGGTCTCTATTTTTATGTCGCAATTGGTTCTGTTGAAATCAATTGGATGCGCGTCTACGAAGGAACCGAGCGGGGCTTGAACTTTATCATGGCCTTTATGCAGCCGGATTTTGTTAGTCGCTGGGACAACATCAGTATTGGTCTAGTGGAAAGCCTGACCATGACACTAACGTCAACCGTTGCCGGAGTGCTGTTATCTATCCCGTTTGGTCTTGGGGCGGCTAAGAATTTGGCTCCACGTCCGGTTTACCTGTTTTGTCGCAGTTTCGTTGCCATTGCTCGGAGTTTCCAAGAGATCATCATTGCGATCTTGTGTGTTGCTTTATTTGGCTTTGGTACCTTTGCCGGTTTCGTGACCCTGACATTTGCCACTATCGGATTTTTGGCTAAGTTGTTTGCCGAAGAAATCGAATCTGTTGATCCCGCTGCACTGACAGCGATGAAAGCAACAGGTGCTAGCTGGTTCCAACAGGTAAATTACGCGATTCAACCACAGGTCATGCCACGGGTGATTGGGCTTAGCATGTACCGCTTGGATATTAACTTCCGCGAGTCAGCAGTGATCGGTATTGTCGGCGCTGGCGGTATTGGCGCGACGCTGAATACCGCAATGGATCGCTACGAGTATAGCTCGGCGGCGGCTATTTTGTTGATCATCATTGGTCTTGTGATGCTGGCGGAATATTTTTCAGCCATTATCCGTAACCGTATTCAATAGGAGCTGATATGTCTAATACTCACTCTACGTATCAGGCCCAGTGGCAAAAGTATTCTGCAAAAGAGAGCTTGTGGCGTTGGTTTGGTTGGCTGATGTTTGTGTCGGTTTGTATCTATTGCTGGCAGGTGATGAACAAGGACACTATGTGGTTCTTTGTGGTTGATGCGCCTAATCAGGTGGCCGATATTACGGGACGAATGTGGCCGCCACGTTGGTCTTATATGGAGCAGTTATGGCAACCACTGTGGGATACCCTCAATATTGCTACCCTAGGCACATTGTTAGGTGTCGTTATGGCCTTCCCAGTGGCTTTCTTGGCTGCGAGGAATACCACACCATCAAGGGCGTTTGTCCGTCCTGTTGCGCTATATATCATTGCTGCAAGTCGTTCGATTAATTCATTGATTTGGGCTTTGTTGCTGGTGGCAGTATTGGGTCCAGGCTTGCTGGCGGGGATTATTGCGATTGCCCTGCGTTCGATTGGTTTTGTTGCCAAGCTAATGTACGAAGCAATCGAAGAAGTGAATAAAACCCAAGTGGCGGCGATAACTGCAACGGGTGCGTCACCGCTCCAGATCCTCGATTATGCAGTGATGCCACAGGTATTACCAAACTTTATCGGCACTTCTATCTTCCGTTGGGATATTAATATCCGCGAGTCTACCGTACTGGGCTTGGTCGGTGCGGGTGGTATTGGCCTCAAGCTGCAAGAGTCAATGGCAGTGTTGGCCTGGCCGCAGGTGACTGTGATTTTCCTCTCGATTTTGGCAACCGTTGTCGTATCGGAGTGGGTCTCAGCCCGCTGCCGCCATGCATTGATATAGACATATTGCCGATATTCTTCATTTACGAAAGGCTCACTTCGGTGGGCCTCAAGCTGTTTTGCCTACGACTTGTTTCCATGTGCTGGAACAAGCTTTTCATCACTCTCTCCTCCCTCCGCTGTATTGCGCGTCACCCTTATAATGCTGAAAAAAATAAGTTGGGAAAGGTATGGGGAAAGGGTATCGTTATAACCCTTTTAACTATAAATAACCCTACTTATGACTGGAAAAGATTAGCCTTACCATGGATCTTATTTTACAATGAAAATTAAGAGCTGGTTAATACTTACAGGATACTTCTAATGAGACTGATTCCACTACAAAATGCAGAGCAAGTTGGCAAATGGGCTGCGCGCCATATTGCTCAAAAGATCAATGCTTTCAAGCCAACCGAAGCGCGTCCATTTGTACTTGGTTTGCCGACTGGCGGTACACCGCTTTCAACGTATAAAGCACTTATCGAGCTTTACAACGCCGGTGAAGTCAGCTTCAAGCACGTAGTAACATTCAACATGGACGAGTATGTTGGGATTAATCCTGACCACCCTGAGTCTTACCGCTCATTTATGTACAATAACTTCTTTAATTACGTTGATATCCAAGAAGAAAACATAAACTTGCTAGACGGCCTTGCCGACGATATTGATGCACATTGCGCGGCTTACGAAGAAAAAATTAAGTCTTACGGAAAAATTAACCTATTCATGGGTGGGGTTGGCATCGACGGTCACATTGCATTCAATGAGCCAGCCTCTTCGCTGTCTTCTCGTACTCGAATTAAAACACTGACCGAAGATACCCGTATTGCGAACTCTCGCTTCTTTGAAGGCGATATCAACCAAGTACCAAAATATGCTTTGACTATCGGTGTCGCTACCCTACTTGATGCTGAAGAAGTGATGATCCTAAGCCTAGGCCATAACAAAGCACTGGCACTACAGATGGCGGTAGAAGGTAGTGTGAACCACATGTGGACGGTGACGGCACTTCAGCTTCATCGTCAGGCTATCATTGTTGCCGATGAGCCTGCACAGCAGGAACTGAAAGTGAAAACGGTAAAGTATTTCACTGAGCTTGAGGCCGAGAACATCAAAGGAATTTAAGGTGTTGTAATACCAACTTACATAAATACTTGATTAACGACTTATCCAGATTGGTATAAGTAAAGGAAAAGCCACGTAAGTGGCTTTTTTTATGGGATAAGTTATATCAGGATGTTCGAGTATTAAGAAGCCAGCGGGTTATCTTTGAACAACTGATTGACGATTTCAGTAATGGCAAGCACGATGGTTGATTGGACCTTTTGGTTGTGTCTGCCCAAAAACATTTTCAGCATCGGTCCTGACAGGCTGGAAATGGTGTCGGCGTCAAAATCAATTGGCATGATTTTCACAATTGCATTCACTCGGTTTAGTTCAAACAAGACATTTTCATCGGTAAAAGAGACATCTTCACCCTGGACTTTGGCCCACTCCCTGAGCGTGACAAATATTTCAATGTCATCGTAAATTTCCTTACTGATCACTCCTAAGCCCAGTAGTAACTTAGCCCGTACCATAATCTCACCTAATGGACCGTCATTGGTGAGTAAAGGCTCGACGATAAACTTAACCGCGTAATCGTCTTTATGAAAAATATTATGCAAAAGTGCATCTACACTGTCATCCAAAGCGTCATAGGCTGCGAGTAAGACCCCTGCAGCACCTTCTGCTTCAGAAATTGCTTCTAGTAATTCAGATTCATTCGTTGGGTGTATTGGCATAAGGTTACTACAAGAAAAAAGTGCCACATCAGTGGCACTTTGTTATGTGATTACTTCAGTGAAAAATAAGCGTCTTCGGCTAGTTTAACAACTTCTGCATCACTCTTCAGCCCTGAATAGTGCGCTAATGTCTCAGCAAACCCTTTTTCTGTGAACATAGCTTGCAGTTCGACAGCCTGAGGGTCGTCTTCATTTTTGTAAAGGAAGGCTGCTGCGATACCTTTTAACAGGTGTTGGTTTGGTAAGCCGTATTCAATTGTACCGTTAAGTGGTTTGATCAGGCGATCTTGAGGGCTGAGTTTACGGATTGGTTGACGGCCAACACGGTCGACCTCATCTCGTAGGTATGGGTTGGCGAAACGTCCAAGGATCTTCTGGATGTAAGCTGCATGCGCTTTAGGGTCAAAACCATATCGCTTGATAAGAACTGCACCGCTCTCTTCCATCGCTGCGCTAACTTCAGCCAAGATAGCATCATCTTCAATTGAGTCTTTGATTGTTTCATGACCGGCTAATACGCCAAGGTAGGCAGTAATCAGATGGCCAGTATTAAGGGTAAATAGCTTTCTCTCAACAAAAGCCATCAGGTTATCAGTACATTCCATGCCTGGAATATTGGGGATTTCGCCCTTGAATTGAGTTTGATCGACGATCCATTCACTGAAGGTTTCAACGGTTACTGCGAGCGGGTCAGTCTCGCCTTCTGCTGCTGGTGGTACGATGCGGTCAACGGCTGAATCAACAAAGCCGATATGCTCTTCAGTAAACGCCTTCATCTCATCAGAGAGGTGCTCTAATACCGCTTCTTTCAGCTGGCTCGTACCACGGATCATGTTCTCTGCTGCGATAATGTTCATCGGTGCAGTGTTGTTGGCTGCTGCACGTTTTTCAATACCCAAAGCAATAGATTTAGAGATGATTTTCAGCACGGTTGGGCCGACAGCGGTAGTGACAAGGTCAGATTCGGCAATGCAGTCAACAACAGCATCTGTTGCAGAGTTTACCGCAGTGACATTTTTAACCGTTTCAACAACACATTCTTCGCCAACGACTTTAACGGTGTATTCATTTCGTTTTTGTAGTTCAGAAACAACGGTTTCATTTACGTCAGCAAAAGTAACAGCTATACCAGCGTCTGCCAATAACTTACCAATAAAACCACGACCGATATTACCTGCACCAAAATGTAACGCTTTCATAATATTTGACCTTTTAGAAGTTGAATCTATATAGCTAACGACTTAACTGCGAAATAAGCAGTGAGCTATTTAGACTGAAGGTGAGGCCCGTCAGGGGACAGGCCTCCCTCACTCAGTAGCTCGCTTGAACGGCAGTTATGCGTTCAGGATGCGCAGAACATCATCTGGGTTGTTAGTGTTCTGAAGACGTTCTACCGCTTCCTCGTCATCTAGGGAGTTGGTGATGGCCATAAGCACCATGTTGTGTTCATCACCTTGGGCTGCGATACCGATAACCATCTTGGCGATGTCATCGTCATCCTCGCCCCACTGGATGCCCTCAGGGTACTGGCAGAATACGATGCCTGTTTTTTGGACAAATTGCTTCGCTTCAATCGTACCGTGTGGCACTGCAATAGATTCACCAAGGTAGGTTGAAACCAGCTCTTCACGGGCAAACATGCCATCAACATATTGAGGTGCGACATTACCCAGTTTGACCAGTTGGTCACCTGCGAACTTGATAGCGTCTTGCTTGTTATCAGATTTCAGGCCAAGGAAAACTGCATCGCTTGTCAGAGTCAGCTTATTATCATTATTCGTTGGTGCTTCAGTTTGCGCTGCTGTCACTGGCGCTTTAGTTGTACTGCCTTGGCTTTCAGTTAGTTCTGAAACTAGGTTGTCGTATATGTCTCCATCTAAGAAGTTATTCAAAGAGATATGCATTGCATTCTCTGCAAAGGTACGTGCTCGGTCTGTTAGGTCTTTATGGGTAATAACCAGTTGCGAGTCTGCTGGAAGGTTGTTAATTGCTAAGTTTGTAACGGAGATGTCAAGGCCCGCCGCATCCACTTTTTTACGTAGTAAGCTTGCACCCATCGCACTAGAACCCATACCAGCGTCACAAGCTACGAAGATTGATTTAACATCCGCAAGGTTAATTGCTGCACCCGTTGTTTGGCCTTTCGAAGAAGACTTCATGCCTTTCATTTCTGCCGAGGCTTTTTCTAGATCATCTTCTTCACCCGTGTCGCGTTGAGTTTTCATCAGCACAGAGGCAACAAAGAAGGACACAGCAGCAGAGCCAATAACTGAGAGGATTACACCCAGGAAAGAAGACTTAGGTGTCATCAGTAATACGGCAAAAATAGAACCTGGTGATGCTGGAGAAATAAGGCCAGAGTCGAAAACAACGTTGATAAACACACCCGTCATACCACCTGCGATAACCGCTAAGATCAGGCGTGGGTTCATCAGTACATATGGGAAGTAAATTTCGTGGATACCACCGAAGAAGTGAATAATCGATGCACCCGCTGCTGATTGTTTTGCGTTACCTTTGCCAAATACCATGTAGGCGAGTAATAGACCAAGACCAGGACCTGGGTTTGCTTCGATTAGGAAGAAGATTGAACGACCAAGCTCTTCAGACTGTTGAATGCCAAGAGGTGAGAAGATACCGTGGTTAATCGCATTGTTGAGGAACAGGATCTTAGCGGGTTCAACAAAGATAGACGTTAACGGTAGAAGGTGCGCTGAAACTAGGAAGTTTACGCCCGCCGCAAGGCCTGTTGATAGAACTTTAACCGCAGGACCAATCACAAAGAATGCAATGATCGCACAGATCATACCGATGATCCCTGCAGAGAAGTTGTTTACCAACATCTCAAAGCCGCTTTTAACTTTACCGTGTACGGCTTCGTCAAAGCGCTTGATTGCAATACCACCCAGAGGTCCAACGATCATCGCGCCCATGAACATCGGGATATCGGTACCGACGATAACCCCCATAGTGGTGATCGCACCAACAACGGCTCCGCGGTCACCACCGGTCATTTTACCACCGGTATAACCAATCAAAAGTGGCAGCAAGTAAGTAATCATTGGACCAACGAGGGAGGCGATCGTTTCATTTGGTAGCCAACCGGTTGGGATGAACAAAGCAGTAATGAAACCCCAGGCAATAAATGCTCCGATGTTTGGCATTACCATGTTTGAGAGGAATCGACCAAAGCTTTGGACTTTGATCTTTGCATCTGGTGATAGCATAAAAGTTGACCTCAAGTAATGTATTGGATGACCAAGCTGGCCTAAAAAGTATGTTTAATCGTTGAGGAAAATGTATCACAAAATTTCAAAAAAGCATGATTGTCGGTCGTTTAGTGATCCATATCACGCAATAAAATGCTCACACCTCAGGCTGATGTGATTATTGTCACAAGTTTAGGCTGTTTTAAATTTTCATTTAGCCATTATTGATAATGATTATCAATAATGAGTGATAATGGTCACATTTTATCCTTGATGGCACCATAAATAATTAGTGATGATTGTCACATAATTGAACTGTTACTGACTTGCGTGGTGAATTTATGTATGAATTACGCACGAAAATTGTGTGTATTATGCTCATATTAGAATCGTAGTTGTTATTTTGTAATTTTATTACATTGCTTTGTAGGTGTGGAACAGCCATAAATTTGAGATACAAGTAGTAGTTTTTTTTGAGTTATTGATTGTGTGAATGGTTGGTAAAAGAACGAGTATCTGAATTGCTAGCAGTGACCTGCTTTTGTTTTGATTAGTCCCTGTTCATTGGAGTATAAAAGCTGACCTGAACTGTAAAATGTCAGTAAATTCTTTTATTTCTTAACATTTTATCGTTTCCGTCGCTTTAAGATCCTGCCTTTTATCGCAGTGGAAACAACATGAAAAAGATAATGTCCGTCATTTTAGCTATGGGTATGTGTGTATCAATGACCGCGAAGGCTGATACTGGTATTGGCCTCTCAGTGGGCGACCCATTCTGGGGCGTCGACATGAAGCACAACGGTTTTAGAATCAATGTCAGCCTTGATGATCAGTTCGGTGTTGGTGTAAATAAAACCTACGGCGTACAAGGTACGCCACTTTACTTGTTCCTGGGTGGGCAATACGTAGATAGAAATAAACACTATGTGGCGATCACTCCGGGGATCGGTGCAGAGTTCCGCGTACGTCCAATGGGCTTCTATGTTGATTTGACGCCTGCAGTGTACTTAGATGAACTTGATATTGAGCTGGAAGCAAGGGCTGGTTTCCGAGTGTATTTCTAAATGGTCAGCATCACTCTTTTTGTCGTACCTATTTGATTTTAATGTCTGACACAGCAATCCTCGTCAAACGGCGAGGATAAGTCTTTGATGGTGGCTTCAAGGCCACCATAACAATCCTCTATGGCTGCATTACTGTTTTTTGTTCGCCTCAGTCATCAAGTATTTATCCTGATTGGTATTACTGCAACTTCCGCCTTGATAACAACAATTTTTCCTGCGTAATCTATAGATCAACTACTTATTCAGATTGGCATAACAGCTGAAATTACTAGCTTACTTAGCTATTACCAGGTGAGGCGGTTTAATTCATACCGCTATGGGATGAGTGTGGCTATGGCCATCAATGATCAAGAGTGAGTTTGCGGGGTGGGGCGGCATACAACCTGAAAGCGGAGGTGCAGATTTTGCGTTGGTTTTATCAAGGAAGGCTGTCTCATTATTAATGAGATGAAATTTAGTGAGTTAGGCTCAGTAATAATAGCCCCAAATAAAAAACGGCGCTGAAGCAATAAAGCTGCAGCGCCGTCGTTAAATTATGTTCGAATTACTTCTTAAGGTTTGTGAAGTAGTCGAAGATAACTGGTACGTCGTTGTTACCCATGCCTGCATCAACAGCAGCTTGTAGGCTAGTAGAAGTACCTTGAGCGATTAGAGACTCAGTGCCTAGCTCTTCACAAAGCGCAAGGAAGTAACCAAGGTCTTTGTTAGCGTTAGCAACAGAGAAACCTAGCTTTTCTTCGCCGTCTACAGCGTAGAACTTACAGAACTGCATGAACGGAGAGTTAGAAGGACCAGCTGACATGATGTCGAATAGTTGCTGACCGTCAACGCCTGCTAGCTTAGCTACTGCGAAAGCTTGAGACATAGTTGCAACAGTCGTCATACCCATGAAGTTGTTCACAAGCTTAGTAACGTGACCTGAACCTAGCGCACCTAGGTGGAATACGTTTTCGCCTTGATCGTCAAGAACAGGCTTAACTTTGTTGAACGTTTCCATGTCGCCAGCAGCCATGATGTTTAGAAGACCATCTTTAGCGTGAGCTGGAGTACGACCAAGAGGAGCATCGATCATGCCTGCGCCTTTCTCAGCAAGGTCAGCACCGATCTTCTTAGTAGAAGCTGGGATAGATGTACCGAAGTCGATTAGTGTTTTGCCTTCAGACATACCTGCTAGGATACCAGTCTCGCCGTATACAACTTTTTCAACAACTTCAGAAGTTGTTAGGCAAAGCATAACGATGTCACTTTTCTCAGCTAGTTCTTTACCAGAAGCTGCTTCAGATGCGTTGCCACGAGCTAGAACTGCAGCAACTGCATCTTTGTTAAGATCCATTACGTTAACTTCGTAACCACGGTTTTGAAGATTCTCAACCATGTTGCCGCCCATAAGGCCAAGACCGATGAAACCAATTACTGGTTTAGTCATTTCAGACTCCTAATAAAAAATACTATTGTATGACTATTTGGCTTAAGGATATACGTCTGTTCGCCTTAAAGCAAATGTAGATTGCTTTGAAATCTTTGCCAGTTCACAGTTTTTTGATCTGAGCCAGATCTAAGCTGATTCTGAATTGTGAACAGGCGAGATGTCGTGCTAGGTGATTTTTCTCCCCTAAGAGTTTAGTACGTTAGTGGTAGTTCAGCTCTGAGGCTTTGTCTTGGTCGAACTCATTGAGGGTCTTGCGTGCTAAGTGGCGGAATGGAATTGCCTTGATACATTCTTCGAATGGCATGATGGCAAACGCCCAGAACAGCGGTGCATCAAAGAATTGGAGCAAGAGTGCTAGCAGTGGCAATGACACCAACCATTGGCCAGAGAAATTGATGGCAAAGACGGCTTTGGTCTTGCCCAAGGCCCGCAAGGCGTGGCCGTGGACGGTATTGTAGCCACGGACTAGGGGCAGGAAGATATAGAGTGGGGCGGTGATCGCCAGTGCCTGGAAGGTTTCCTGTTTCATCTCTGGATAGATGAACGGCAGGCACAAACTGAGCACAAAGAAAAAGCCGCAAGTGATGATAGACAGTATCACTGCAATTTTAATGCTGGTATCAACATTTTCTCGCAGATCATCGAGTTTGTTGGCCCCGATGGCTTGGCTGATCAGGATAGCGGTTGAGTGGGCTGCAGCTGTTGTCACTTGGGTACCCATACGGATCCACGGCATGATCAAGGTGATGGCAACATAGGCGTATAGGGTTAGCTGCGAATAAAGCAGTTGGTAGATAGTCGCCCCGACGGCCAGCATGGCCATATTGGCCGCAATCGGAAATATTTCAATAAAATGGCGCTTGGTGAGGTAAACGAAACGGCTGATTTTTTCTGGCTTGCGCAGGGTAAACATGTCATCTAAATTGACGCAATAAGCAAGGAAAATGGTGCGCACGACAATAGCGACTAAACTGCCTAATGCCGCGCCCAAAACACCCAAGCCAAGTGAATGGATTAGCAGATACGTCGCCACGGCATTAACCGGTAATTCAATCAGATAGCCTTTAAAAGGAATCTTGGTTTTACCTAGCCCATTGAAACCTGCAATCAGAACTTGGGTGATGGCGCTGAACAGCAAGGTTAAGGTGGATATATTAAGATAACCAACTGTTAACTTAAGCAATTCAGGATTTTGGGTGATATGGCCAACCAATTGCTCCCCGAACACAAACAGCAACATCGAAAATAGCGTTGCAACCCCCAAGTTTATTGCCATGCCACTTAGGATCGAGTCGCTCAGCGCTTCGGAGCGGCCTGAACCATATGCCCGGCTGATCACCAACTGGGTGCCGTTTGCTAGCGCGTTCTGAAAACCGAGTAGGAAAGCCACAATGGCAGTGGCAATACCAATGGCAGCAACAGGGACTTCTCCAAGTGGTGAGATCAATACAGTGTCAATCAATAACATCGACTGCATCAGCAGTGCATTCATAGCCAATGGCCATGCGGTTGTGAGGTTTTTCTTAACAAATGGAGAGAGGTGCAAGAGGGCTCCTTGTTGCATAAAGGGATTCAAAAGGTGAATAATTGTATTATTATATTTCAATCCATCCGCTAAGTTCTAGAGCCTTCTTGTCGATTAATCGTTCCGATTTGTTAATCGATCGGCATGTCACTCATGTTGCCGTGCTTTTCTTCAATCAATGCACAGAATAACTGACTGGCTGTGGCGATAAGCGCGTCCGGAAAGTCATAGTCGGGGTTATGCAGCTGCGGATGTTGTTCACCGCTGCCAAGACAGAACATGGCGCCGGGCCACTTAGCCAGAAATTCCGCCACATCTTCCGACCATCGCATTGGCTCTTCAACTATATTGACGGGAAGGCCAAGCCCTCGGGCTTGGTGGATAACCTGCTGGCAATGTGGCTGTGAGTTGACGGCGGCATTGAACCATTCTTGCCACGATACTTTGAGGCCGAGCTGTTCCTGCTGACACTGGGTGGCGATTTGTTGCTCTATAAGCGACTTCATCATCAACAAGGTTTCGCTGCTATCGCTGCGCAGTGTCGCAAGTACTTTGGCATAACCCGGAGCGGTACCGAACGTAGCCTTGCCCTGAGCCGTTTCGCCAAGAGAGGCGTGCACCACGGTAGTTAATGCGAATACGTCGGGAAACTGCTCAGGCAATTGTTGGATCAACTTGATGGTTTCCATCATCGCATAAGTTGGGGCCACACCGTTTTCGGGCTTGGCGGCATGGGAGGTTTTGCCAAACAGCTCGATACTCACGCCGGTTGAGGCGCAGGCAAATGTATTGGGTTTTATGACGACTGTATTGAGCGGGTAACCGGGCAGGTTATGGTAAGCAAAGACATTATCGATATGTTGTTGGGCTAGCCAAGGTTCTTGAAGCATTGCCGTGGCGCCGGATCCGGTCTCTTCTGCCGGTTGGAACAGTAACAGAACCCTGCCTGTGACCGGTGGATGTGTGCAGAGGTATTTGGCGACCATCATCAAGGAAGCGGTATGTCCGTCATGGCCGCAGGCATGCATGATCCCGGAATGACGAGAGGCATAATGGTGACAGGCATTCTCATGTATTGGCAGGGCATCGAAATCGGCGCGAAACAGGCTGGTTTCACCGGGATTTTTGCTGTCAAATTCCACCACTATACCGTGTCCTCCGAGGTCAGCTTTCGGGACAAGGCCAAACTGGCGCAGCTGTTGGTTGATCACATCAGCGGTTTGACGCTCATGGTGAGAAAGCTCGGGGTATTGATGAAGGAAGTGGCGAAAGTTGATAGGGTCAAAGGAATCAATCGGCGTAATCATAGTATTCTGTGCAGCTATAGTATGTAAGTTGCATATATTACGCCGAATCACTGGAGGTAAGTGTGATGGCTATCGCAGGGATTCGCTACTAATATTTAGCTCATCAGGAAGTTCATCATCCCAATTATCCAAAATAAATTGCCTTTTACTATCAAGCCGTTGCTGAAGAGAATGGATGTGGTTTTCAGATTCTTGTAGTTGGCGAACAAGTTCGGAAGCGATCGCTTCGAGATCTTCTAAACTGAAATGATCCCCTTCGGTATTGAGGAACTCGTCGGGCGCATAGGTTTCAAATGCAAACTGAGGCGCTGAAGGTGTCAGAGCGCGAAGACGCCTTTCTTCCTGAAGGTGTTCAAACAAGAAAAAGCTCGTGATGAATGATGTGATAAGTGCACTTACACCAAATAATTTGCGAAATTGCCCGCGCTCTTTGATTGCCAACAGGGTCAGTAAACCACAAACAACGCCTAGCAGTGTGAGTACCATTCCTTTGTTACCTCAATCGTTTACTGTTGGTGATAAGGTTATCAAAAATGAATAGTTAGTCACTATGAATATGCTGTTATTGAATGAAAACTGTGAGGTAGCGATGCCAGTGAGTCTGTCATCGCTATTTTGTTTTGGTTACGGCTGTATTTGCTTGATTGCTGTGATCAAAGCATCCATATCGATGTTTAATGGGTTGAGAGCTATCCAAGCTAAATAGGTTCCTTCAGGCACTTGGTAGTTAACGACAGGAAATACGGTGTTGAGCTGATTATTCGCGGCTCGGCGTAGATTATGGTGCGACGTATCGCTTTTACTTAATCTAGATTAAGTTTTGCCATGCAGATCCTCTGTAATATCAGCCACCACTTTTTGTGTACCACACGATATTTGTAGAGGATTGGATTTGAGCACTTTGTTTAGTGAAACCCGTATTGGCCGTATGACATTAAAGAACCGCTTCATGCGCAGTGCGACGTGGGAAAATATGGCGACAGAAGATGGCCATATGACGGATAAGCTTTACGCTATCTATGAAGAACTCGCGCAAGGTGAAGTCGGTCTGATCGTAACGGGTTATGCAAACATTGTTGAAGAAGAAAAGCCCAATGCAGGGATGATGGGGATTTACAATGATTCCTTTATCGATGAATACAAGAAACTGACTGAGCTGGTTCATCTTAATGATTCGAAAATTGTCATGCAGCTAGCTTACGGAGGCACAAAAACAACCTTTAACCTCGGCGATAGGGTTATTCTTGCTCCAAGTGAAGTACCTGAAATAGGTACCCAAACACTGGGCAAGGCGATGACCAAGGACGACATTGATTACATCGTCAAAGCGTTTGCTGAAGCGAGTTTGCGAGCCCAAAAATCCGGCTTTGATGGAGTGGAAATCCATGCAGCCCACACTTATCTGATCAATCAGTTCCTAAGCCCATATTACAACCGCCGTGAAGATGAGTACGGTGGTAGCCTAGAGAACCGCATGCGATTTTTGATGGAGATCTACGCTGAAACCAGAAAGCTGGTGGGTGATGAGTTTCCAATCCTCGTCAAACTGACGGCCTCAGAGTTTTTTGAAGGTGGCTTGACCTTCGATGAGACCCGCATTGTTTGCCAAGAGCTCGAGAAAGTTGGTGTCGATGCCATTATCATCTCTGGCAATATTCACGGCAAAGCAAACAGTATGATCGGCCAGTCTTTTGATGGGCACACTCTCCAGGCAGAAGGTTATTTTCATGAATACGGTCATGCTATCAGCCAAGAAGTGAATGTACCTGTGATCACCGTGGGTGGCTTAACGGATATTGCGGCGATAGAGAAGATTGCAGCAAACACTACTATCCAGTATTTCGCGCTTTCACGTCCTTTGCTGTCTGAGCCGCATTTGATTAAGCGTTGGAAAGAGGGTGACAGAGCACCGGTTGAGTGTGAGCGTTGCTCGAAGTGTCGTACCAAGCGCGGAAACTTCTGTGTGGTGAACAAGGAAAGAAAGTCACTGCTCGCTCAAATGTAAATTCGGCAGATTTCTGTACCGGTTGATGATTAAGCCAGCAAAATATTGCTGGCTTTTTTGATCTGGTCGTTAGCCATGAAATACTGACATCACGATGACTTGATGCTGGCAGAGATGCTGTATTGATGACAATAGAACAAAGCATAGAAACACTTTTCTATTGTTGTGCTAACAATAGAAGAGGTGATAGCTAAGAGTAGTGATTGATGATAAAAACAAAAGCCAAAATACTTTCTGTGGCATTGGCTGCCGCTTTGCTTGGGGGCTGCGCCAGTTACAGCATTTCAGAACAAGATATGACTAACTACCTGCAAGATTCCGTCAGTCTGGATCAATCTGTGGGGGTTGAAAATGTGATGTATGCAGAAGTCGCGGTAGATGATTTAGAGGTCAAAATTGGCCGGGCTGATGCCGATCGGGTGTCTGTGTTTGCCAGTACCAATGCGCAGGTACAAATGTTAACAATGAAAAGCATGGGGTTGGATTTGGATGTCGAGTTCAGTGCTATTCCTGAATATGACAAAGACAGCGGTGAGGTTTATTTAAAATCACTGCGGTTAGAACGCTTTGATGAAAGTAGCAAACAACTTACCCCAGAAATCAAAAAACTATTAAAACCTGCGGTATCCATGATTGGCTACGCGCTATCAAAACAGCCGGTGTACAAGCTCGATAGTTCAACAGTGCAGGAAGCCTTAATCAAATCGGCCGAGCCAAATTTGGTCATAAAGAACAATAAGCTAGTGATAGACTTGTTTGATTAAGCGTTATTAACGCTTCAAATCAAGAAAAAGGATTAGCGTGACAGCTAATCCTTTTTTATTTCCACTCTTGCGACAGCGGATAATTTCGTATTGTAGGGATGAAATTATGCTGCAGTCAGCACTGTATTTGAATTACTTCACCAGAACATAGCCATTAGTGTCACGAACGCTATGACTATCATTGCAACTTTTGTCTAGACTTTCAGCTAGGCATTCTGTTGAACTTTTTAAATCAAGCTCATCACTATTACGAGACTTGATGTGAGTCGCAATAGCGGAACCAGCCAAAATTACCGATATAGCGACAATAGGTTTAACAAAACGCTGTGAAAATTCCATGTGTACTTTCCTTTATTATTTGAATTATTCAAATTTATTTTAGCTATATTATAAGACAAATTGATAGGGTGGCTTGAGCTTGATCAATTTTTCTTATGCTAGGTGTTGTAGTGCTTCTAGATGTTTATTTTTAAGGGTGATGATTTTCAAGGGCTTAATTTTGTTGTTTGGGGCTTTTGTTATTGTTGTGTCCTGCTGAAAATGCATAGTATCAGCACTGTATTCTCGAACGTCCTGCTCTATCCGTTCTTCGAAGGCTACGTTCTATACGGTAACGTTAGTTTTCTGCTTCATCGTGCAAGCAAAGATTGACCGAAAGCGTTATATCGCTAAGATAGCCGTACTTGAATTATTCGAACCCATTCAATTACGGAGGTGCACAAGATGTTGATGTTAACTCGCAAGCTTACCTGCATCTTCGTTGTCAAAACGGCTTACCTCAAGCAGCCCCAAGTCGCTTAGTGCAGGCAGTAGATAAACTTCAATTATTTACTGCCGAAGAATAAAGCGAGACCACCAATACAGATATACTCATGTTCGCCGTAATAACTTGCAGGTGCGGACGTTTGGTTGATGGTCTTGAATTGCTTTTCATCGGCTAACTGTTTTTTCTGTTTTAAAGAGAACTAAGCGATGACGAACAATAAGCATTGGTCGAAAATGGAAATGCTCCATGAGACCGTCAAAAACCAAAATGTTTCCATCAAAGGCACTCACAGTTACTACAGCGATGCTTACGACAATGGTTTCGAGCGTTCTGTCGTGCGTTATCTCCATGGCGATGAGCAAACTTGTCATCGTGAACCGCGCTGGGAAATCGATAAGCTCTATATCGGCGATTATGTCTGTATTGGGGCTGAGGCTGTGATCTTGATGGGAGGAAACCATACTCATCGCGCTGATTGGTTTTCACTTTACCCGTTTATGGACAAAATTGACGAAGCTTACCAGTCGAAAGGGGATACTCACCTTGGCGATGGGTGCTGGATTGGTATGCGTGCCATGATCATGCCGGGCGTGACTATTGGTGAAGGGGCAATTGTTGCCGCCAATAGTGTGGTCACCAAAGGTGTTGAGCCATATGCGATTGTCGGTGGTAGTCCTGCGAAAACTATTCGTAAACGTTTTACGCCAGATACCATTGAGCGGTTACTGGCCCTGAATATTTACGATTGGCCCGAGAGTAAGATCCAGGCTCTAAAAGATATGATCTGTGGCGATGATATCGATGTGCTGGAAAAAGCCCATCTTGATTACGATAAAAGAGAGTAGTATTGGAGCCTGGAGATAAATAAGAACAAAAAAAATCATTGGTGGAAATGACCTCCACCAATGACTTGTTACCGAGAGTAAAACAATAACACGGCCTATTTATGTTGTGACGGTAAGCAGCCACTAGGGCTATCCATCACACAATCTGAGGGATGGAATAGGCGCTCCTTGTCTAAGCGAAAGTTATCGATGAAAATACGCGCAGCCGGCGCGTTCGCATCTAATTGCTTCATTTCTAATGTTAGAAGAAAGTGGGTATCGGTCGGCCGTTTACGAATGGTAAATGTTCGCTCTCCCTGACTTCCCGGTGTTAAGTCCACAATATCTTGTCGTAATACAACCCTTTCGCCATCCTCATCAAGGACCTCGATATGACCTGTGAACTGAACATCTTCGACTTGTGTTGCATCGTAGTCAAACCGAAACAAGTAGCGGGTACCAATTGGGTCGTTTGAAATGTCAAAATTGCGCCCCACACTGGCAGATCGCATTACTCCAGCGCCACGGAAAAATTCCAGTACTTTAGTCCCCGATGTTGCCAATTCAGGTGCGTCTATTATGTCAACGCCATCGCCAGGCGACCAATGAGAAAAGCCCTGATCAAACCCTCCGTTTTCGATTGGGCTATCAGCCCCACGAAGCATGACAGCCGTGTTTTCAAACATCACGCTGCCCTCCGTGGCGACATACTCGATATGGAGGTAATTTGCGCCATCAGGCTTGTGACTTTTAAGCCTTAGAGGCTGAGGATTTGAACCTGTAATGTCCACGCTTTCTTCTTTTAGAAGAGCGCTGTTCATATCTTTGTCTGCGCGCCAGCGTAGCCGTAGCGCACCATTTCCGTCACCACTTGCGATGACTTCGACAAGGTAGCGGCTATCTGTTAAAGCCAGTGATACATCCAGCGGTTGGTTTACATAGGTTTCGCCTTGTGCTGTCAATTGAACGGCCTTACCGGTGAAGCCAGAGACAACCTCGGCATTCCCCCCGCCGACTTTCTGCCACCCTTGCAGGTTGCGTAGGAAGGTCGGATTGGTAAACTGCTTGGTTCGCCCTTCAAGTTCTGCAATGGTATCTTCCAATTCGATCCAGTCACCCTCGGGATCAATGACTTCATAGTGGCTGTGGTTTCTTGGAAGAGAAAATGGGGCGATTTGATAGCCGTAATCGGTACGTTGTCCATTTGAATCAATGCCAATTACACGACGGGGAGTCATGTTTGAAAAGATAAGTTTACCGTCCTGCTCTTGCACATAAGGGCGGTAAAAATCACCACGCAGTTTATCTATGGTGCCGGGGGCGATGGCCTCTGCCAACCCGACGCCCCCGTACCAGAAGTCAGCGATACCAACTGAATCCATCGTAAAGTCATCCAGCGCCATTGACCAACGAGTGAGCATTTCGATGGACTCTCCGCCTGAGGCGTTATTCATTGCTTGGCGGCGACCGTCCCGATAAGCCATATATCCCCCTACCACAGGGGCCGTTAGTTGGTGCTGGCCAAAGCCGAGTACTGCAGGGAAGTGCAAAATATCATTAGGATGGTCAGAGGGGCCATCGTTGTAATACGTACCACACCAATTTTCGTCACCGGTTGGGCAAGGCGGATGATTGCCAGCAGAGAAGGCGGCAAAGTATGGTGCGCCCATATCGTCGGTTTCCGCCATCGTGAGGCCATAGTAATTTCGGTTCTGCTCTTTCCAGCCATCATCATAGTAGTGATGATTAAGGATCATTGTTGCGCCCATGATGATAAATGCAGACTGGGAAGCTTTGATTACGGGTTCGCCTTTTAGGTAATCATCAATTTTGAAGCTTTCGCGATCATAGGTATAACGGGCGTAATCTGACGTTACGTAGGGATCTTGTGCGGCTGCAATATCACCGAAGATCCAAGTTTCATTCGCCATTAAGTTTGTGCCTTTTGCTCCTGTAGGCACTGGACCATGATCGTCGTTAGTCCAAGTGATCCTTTGTTGCGCCGCGACAACGTCCGAGGAGCGCTTAAATAGTTGGCGGAGGTATTCCTGATATTGCTGCAGATTTGCGTTGTCAGGGTAGAGTTCTGCCGCTTTGATTGCCGCTGGCAAGAACTTCATACTTACGTATACCTGAGGTTGGGAGCGAAGTTGACCAGTGTTGGGGTTACTTTCTCCGTCGACGGTGCCGTCATTTCGATAAACGCGAATGAAGTGGCCATCGACAGTTCGCTCGCCACCATGGCCCGGAGTAAGGCCAGCATGGGTGCGGATCAGAAGTTCGATAACCTTTTCGATATCCGGATCTGGTGCAACTTGATCGATAGCCATCAAAAGGAATAGCGCCCAACCGACATTATCGGCAATCGGTGTTTTGTTGGGATTTTTATCGAATGCTGATATCTTGCGTAACAGCATGCCGGGCTTATCGTGCTGATTACCGGTGCCAGGGATACCGCCGCCTTCAACGAGACTGAAGATCGCTTGTTTATAGCTATCAAGTTCATTGAGCAGCCAGTCATCATAACTTAAACGTTGATCGCCAAGCTCAAACATCATCTTAACGTTTGACTGGGCCAGCATCATGCGTCCGTCAGCGGTAGCACTGATATCACTCAGGGCGGTGTCTACCTCACGGTGATAGAGTTGTGGGGTGACCTTGTCTGTATCCCGTAATTCAGTAAGGCCAACATGCCAAAGCCGTTGTTCTTTATCATCGGCTTTACACTGTAAAAGGTATAACCCCCCACTGTTTTCTGCGCCGTAGACCCGGCCTAAGGTGATGGCTTCGATCTCGGTAATGTCACTGATTTGATTAACCGTGTTTTCCTGTGGAGAAAAGCGGTATAGCCCCGTTGATGTGGTGGCGTAGAGTGTCGCCTCCAGCATATCAACCGCTAAGCCAGTGACTGCTGAATCGGTAGTGATTAACTCACCGTTCCCTCTTCCCGCCCCGTCATATACAGCGTTACGATCTGCATTATAGCGATAAACGCCTTTATCGCTGCCGACGAATAATTGCCCTTGAAAATACGTCATTCCCAAGCGTGGCTGGCGTTGACTAGAGAGAATGCGCTGGTCAAACAGTGATAATGAGTCGGTATTGGTGTTATAGGCAAAGATGGCGTCTTGGTCGTCACCACATACGGCGAAATAAAGGAAGCGACCAGATGGGGTTAAGCTCATTGCGCAGATTTGACTGTCTGACGTTAGAATAACGTCAGGGACTGATTGCATAATTCTATCGGCAGTGATGGTTGTTTCAATCTTCTGGTTGATATCACGGAGCTCGATGGACAGCGTTTTGCTATTGGCTGCGGCGTACTTTCCTGCAACCTGCGCGGTTGCAACCCAGTCTGCATTGCCGGCATCAAAACGCCAATCATCAAAATGAATATCTAACGGCTGTTGCAATGCTTCAATGGAAGGGGATGAGCACACACCCGTTCCGATGTCTGGGTGTAAACTATCATCATCGTCGTCGTGCTGACTATCAGCGTTACAGCCAGTTAATGTTAGGGCGGCACTCAAGAGTAAACTGAATGGGGTCACTTTGCTAAGGAGGGGCATATTTTTTCTCTACGACAGACAAAAGGGAGTGGTAACCTTTGTCATTGAGCCTTTGGTGAATAAAACTACGTTAAAACAGCGACAGCTAAGCCAAACGGTACTTACCAATTAATGGAGAGCTGAAGTGATAGATAACACCTTATTCTACGTACAGTTGGTACTTTTGGGTATATTTAACATTACTGGTTTGCATACAAGCTCTCGTTATTTCGATATTATAAATTCATAGTGGTGACTTTGATATTTTAAAAGAGTGAATTTTATATAAATCATCAGTATGAAATGGGGCCAGTGCTGACGGATTACATTAAAGGCAAGCATAATGGTGTTTATAAGCCCGTTATTTCGTATTCAACAATATACTTCCTTACTCAGAGTTTACTTGCGTGTTGAATTTCGCTGCGCTTCTGGTGGTGATACTTTTATTTACTCTTCTTGTTATTTTTGATGCTTACACTGGCCTAGAGTAAACAGGAAGTGGTGTGAATCTTGATTGGGTCAAGGACAGATCTTTCTAGTTTCATGCCTCTGATGTTCAACTGACTACCCATAGCTGATGTGTCTGACAGTTTTGATCTTTGTTAACTCTTGCTTCTGGGGAGTCATTCTTGCGTAACAGATTTCCTTTATACTATAGCTGTTGTTTTTTTGACCTTGATTATCTACTGATCACACTATAAATCACCAAAGAATAGCTGTGGAATGACGGTAATACAGAAACCGATTACAATGATCCAAAGTAATGTCATACTGGCTATAAGAAAATATAATAAGTTTGCTGGCTAGCGTTCATATATCGAGAAGTTTACATGGCAACAATAAACGACATAAGTAAAATGGTCGGAGTGTCGAAAGCGACTGTATCCAGAGCCATTAATGGCACAGGCCAAGTGAGTAAAGAAACCAAAAAAGCTATCTTCGAGGCAATGGATGCGCTCAACTTTCGTCCTAACTCATTAGCTCAAGCTCTTGCTACGAATAAATCCAACAGCATTGGCATCGTTCTGTCTGATTTTGATGGGAACTACTTTGGTCGACTGTTGAAACAAGCATCTCAAACCGCTGAAAAGACAGGGAAGCAGCTCATTGTAACAGATGGTCATAACTGCGCTAAACGAGAGAAAGAAGCCATTCATTTTCTTGCCGATCGAAAGTGCGACGTTATCATTTTGTACACGCGAAAGATGTCCGTAAGCGACATCATTTCTCTTAAGCGCTCGATCTCAACACCAATCGTCAATGTCGGCCGTGATCTCCCTGCATCGGCAGGCTATACTGTTGGTTTTGATCATACACATGCTGCACAAATTGCCATTACGCATTTAATCGACCTTGGCCATAAAGATATTATTTATATCGGACCAGAGCCGACAACGCCGACAACGCGATTGCGATTTCAAGCTTTTGAAGAAAAGCTTGAGCAACATCAACTTGTAGCACAAGATCGTCATATTATCTGCCCAGACTTTACGGTTTACGGTGGTTATGATGCATGCCAACAGCTCCTAAAGGTCAAGGTTCCATTTAGTGCTATCTTTGCTGCTAGCGATGATATTGCAATTGGTGTAATGAAGGCCCTGTCTGATGCAGGTATAAAGGTTCCGGAAGACGTTTCCGTTGTCGGTATTGATAATCAAGAGAAAAGTGCATTTGTCACCCCTTCGCTAACGACGGTAGAGTTGCCAATAAAAGCAATGACCCTTCACGCAATGCAAATCGCGCAGGAATTAGCTGAAGGTAAACAGGTCACTAATGGGTCGAAACTGTTTACTGGTGAGCTCATTGTTCGTCATTCAGCAACACCCCCAAACACGTAACACGCTTCGCATTTTAAGCTTAAGAGGCCTATTACGGCCTTTTTGTTATGCACCTATCAGATGATTAGAACTCTCAATTTCGTACCGCTTAACGCATAGTTATGCAAATAAAATATGCACTTCTTTATGTAATGTCTAGAATTAAGTTGTTACTCTGGAAAACATACTCAAGGATGCTCATATGAAATGGTTAATCTCTATCTCAATGGCAGCTTTCATCGCTGCACCAGCCATGGCGGTAATTATGCAAACGGCAGTACCAACACTAAAAGATGTACAACAGGCTTGTGAATTAAAACGGGTTACACATCAATGTAGTATTGTCAATGAAAGTAAAGTAGAGAAAGGGATCTGTATTGATGCCAAGCGATATGGCTTAATCTGCTCACAAAGGAAAAGTGTCAATCTTTAGGTGTTGTTTATTTTTTGCTTCGAATAAAAAAAAGAGCAGCATTTTGCTGCTCTTTTTTGTAACTATATGATTACCACCAAGCTTCCCACATTGCACCCACTGCAAATGTGTCTCGATCGATATCTTTGGTTTTCAAAGAACCCGTCTTAGCATCAACATTATTCTCGGCCTCACCGACAGTCGCATAAAAACGCAGCATTGGACGATCAGATGAGCTGTTGCCGAAGCTAATATTCTGAGAGAGCGTCACTTTCCATGCGGAGTTTTCATCAGATTCATCGTAATCAACTAATGAGTACCCAGCCTCTAACCAAGTAGAGTGCACATCTGTCCAAGCATAGGTTGGACGAACAATTGCGGAATAGTTTGTTCGGTTTAGTGCTTTATCATCACCGTCGTACTTATGGAAACCTGCTAAATACTCGATAGCCGTACGATCATCTAGGTCAAATGCACCTTCTAAACTTGCATACCAAATGGTTAGGTCATCTGTTTTATTAAATACCGAGGTATCAGAGTTGTTTGAGTAACGGATCATGAAGTTATGGCCGCTATAGTCTAAAACTGCGGCAACTTGATAAGCGGTGATGTCTTCTCTACCCGGATCTGCCGAGTCTTTTACTTTATCAGAAGAAAAGCCGTAGTTAGCATAAAGTGTTAAGCCCAAATCGTCAGTTAAATTAATGCCGTGAAGTTTAGTTGTAATCGCATAGTTACCACTATCACCTGTGCCTTCATCAGCAGTCTGACCAACAGCGCCCAGATCGAAATAAACACCGCCAAGATTGAGATTATAGAAGCCGGCACCTTGCCCATCATGAGACATCCAAAAGTAATCATTGATCCCTTGTTGCGGGCGTTGGTGGAAGTCTCTACCTGCCCAGATATAAAGATCTGGCTGTGATGCAAATACACCCGATACGCCCGTATAAAATTTCTTCAGAGCAATATCGCCATATTCACCATCTTCTTTCCACCAATTTTCCAGCATCAACACAACATCCCAATTAGTGCCATTGCTACCGTTAAACCCTTTAGAAAACTGGAATTCGCCGCCGTTCGATTCGTTACCTAATCGGCCTGCAGCGCTGTCTGACATTTGCCCATCAGCCCGAACATAATCGTTTCCATTGTCAGCATAATGCAGACCATAGCGAGCATAACCAGTAAATGTTAAATCATTATCCGAATCGACTTCTTTGGCAAAAGTAGTTGATGTTGCCAACAGTGTAGATATTACTATGGCTAATGGTAATAGTTTCATTTTTTAAACCCTAACAAAATTAAAGATGTAACAAGCTCTTACACAACAGTTGTTGCATGTATTTTATTTATAATAATACGTAAGACTAACCCATAAATATGGGGTAATTTAAAATAAGGCATTGGTGATAATTATTTTAATTACTATTTTTTAGTAACATTCGATGGATATCAATTAACTCAACAATAAGCTCTTTTGCTAGCATGGCCGTCATTATATGATCTTGTGCATGAACCATAATAAGATTTACAGGTACTTTACCTTCACCCTCATCTAAACCAATTAATTGTGTCTGTACATCATGTGCACGTTTAGCTGCCGCAGCTGATGACGTCATGTGGTTATCAACTTCATCCCACCTACCGGCTTTAGCTGCCCGCAGTGCTTCCATCGCGCATGATTTTGATTCACCAGCGTTGATGATCAGTTCCATAACGGTGCCTTCTAGCGCCTCACCTACTAATACACTCATATTCTCTCCCTTTAAAACTGTTTAGAATTAGACATTGTTATAAAATGATAGACTGCGCCAATAAGACCAGAATCATTGTTAAATTTTGTTGGTTCAATTTTTACATAATCTGAAGTTTGCGTATTATTTATCGCTTTATCATGATTGATGATGGTTTGTATCTTGTCTATTATTTTTTCAAAAATTTCATGTCGCTCACTAATGGCACCACCAATAATTATTTTTTCTGGGTTTAAAATGAAAATTAAGTTATATAAACCAATGGCGATATGCTCATAGAATGACTCAATAACATCTTTCGCAATAACATCACCCGCTTTAGCAAACGTATAAATATCATTCCCTGACACTTCCTCGAGCATGACTTCACCTTTGCGAAGTATATATTGGTGTCTTAAGCCTTCTTTAACCGAAGCTGTAAAGCTCATGGTTGCGGGCAAATCTTGGTTTGCAAAAAAATCACGCGTTAACATATAGCCGAATTCACCAGCCATATATCTGTGCCCTCTGATCAGCTGGCCATTAAAGTATATTGCGCCACCAACACCGGTTCCTAATGTAATACAAAGAAAATTTTCTGACTTCGTCGCATTACCTAACCATTTTTCTGCAAGAGCAACGCAGTTAACGTCATTTTCAATCTCAACGGGCATTGAGAGTTTCTTTGTCATGATTTCTTTAAAGTTAATATCATAAAAATCATCTATTGCACCACCTGTTTGCATATAGCCGGTATCGACATTAATGAAACCTGGTAATGAAACTGCTGCACCTTTTAACTGGTAAAAATGGCTATATTTTTCCTTAATCGCAACAAGACAATCAATAATGGCCTCACCATTTAGTTCTGTCTCGACTTTCCCTTTATCAAGAATTTTTCCATCTTGGGTTAGTACGCCATATTTGATGTTGGTGCCACCAATATCATAAGCGAGATATAGTTGCTCTTTTTTCATTATTATCAACCACTAGTGCCTATTTATGTAAGTTCTCACCACGTGTTGCGATAACATCTTTAAACCAATGGAATGATGCTTTCTTTTTACGCTCCAAACCGTTTTGGTGATCGACATAAATAAAGCCGTACTGCTTTTTATAGCCATTCAACCAACTCAGTAGATCAATTGCTGACCATGCGTAATAGCCCTTTATATTCACCCCGTTATCGATAGCAGCCTTTACTGCAACTAAGTGATCATTGATAAAGTTTATTCGTGGAATGTCACAGATTTCTCCTTCAATGATGGGATCTTCATCACCCAAACCATTTTCAGTAATATATAACTTAATTTGTCCATATTGCTCTTTGAGCATTTTTAGCCCAGAAACAAAACCTTCTGGTGAAATTTCCCAATCCCATTTTGTATAGCGCTTATCATCCATTTTTACGGTACGATAAACACCGTCAAAACTTGGGTTACCAGGTGACCCCGTCGAGTTTTCACGGGTTAGTTCTTTACTTTGGAAGGAAGAATCAATTTTTTCAACACGCTGTGGCTGATAGTAATTTAGTCCCATGAAGTCATTCAATGGTGCAGCTTGAGCAATGGTATCTAACTCCTCCTGTGTCCACTCAGGAACGTAGCCTAATTTTTCAAGTTCGTGAACAACATATTCAGGGTATCTACCAAGTAGGATAGGATCATAGAACCAGTTAGTATTAAATTGGTTTGCATGCAGTTGTGCAAACTGGTTTTCTTCTGAGTCATCAATACTAAACGCTGGGCTGAAGACATGACTCAAGCCAATTTCACCATACTGGTTAAGTTTTTTATACTCGATCAGTGCGCGAGCATGGGCGTAAAAAACATTATGTGTGGCTTGGAAGTATTTCTTTGGATCATTAGTGATACCTGGTGGGTGTGCACCAGTAAGGTAACCTAGCGCGGTGAACACCACCGTTTCGTTAAAGGTAATGAAGTGTTTAACACGGTCTCCAAAGGCTTCGAAACATACCTTGGCATATTCCACATAAGCATCGACAGTTTTCTTATTTAACCAGCTGCCATCTTTTTCTAATGGTAACGGCAGATCCCAATGGTACAAGGTTACAAAAGGAACGATGCCGTGCTTGAGACATTCATCAATAAGTTTATTATAAAAATCAATGCCCTTTTGATTTATTTTTCCAGTACCATTGGGCAGTATACGTGCCCATGATATAGAGAATCGGTATGACTCTAGGCCCATTTCAGCCATCAGAGCAATATCTTCTTTATAACGATTATAGTGATCAACTGCGACATCGCCATTCGTACCTTCGAAGGTTTTACCTGGGATTTTAGTAAATTCATCCCAGTTCGTTATACCTTTACCGTCTTGGTCCCACGCACCTTCAACTTGGTAAGCAGCTGTGGCCGCGCCAAATAAGAATTCATTTGAAAACTTCATATTAATCTCTTTTAATTTTAAGATTGATACGCGTATCTATTTGTCGTTTGATACGCGTATTAACAAATGTTATTGATTAAGTAGTGCTAAAGCATCATCAAGGATCTTTTCGCCTTTCAACATGCCATAATCAAGCATATCGATAACTTCAACTTTCTTACCAATTGGATCGGCTAGTCTTTGTAATTCATCTTTTTTGAATCTAATTTGAGGGCCCAACAAGAAAATATCGTATTCTGTTAAATAATCTGAGATTGTTTCAACACCATGCGCTTCAATATGAACATCAAGTCCTTTTGATACCGCGGACTCTTTCATTTTTTTCACAACCATTGATGTTGACATGCCGGCAGCACATAGAAGTAGAATCTTTTTCATTTTAATTACCTTAATTATTTTATTATAGCGTTATTTATTTTTCAGCTTGAGCAGCTAACTTATCTTGATATTTAAAGAATGGGAAATACACACATATGGTCATCAGGAAAATACTGATTTGAAGCAAAGCTGCACTCCAGCCACCAATAATAAATCCACTTAATATCATCGGGGTTGTCCAAGGGACTTGTACTGCTGTAAACGGACCTACCAAGCCAAAGCTAATTGCGCTATAAACCATTACGGCTGATGTTACTGGTGCAAGTACGAATGGAATAAACATTATTGGGTTAAAGATAATAGGTGTGGCAAAGATTATTGGCTCGTTAATATTAAAAATTCCAGGGATTAAAGACAGGCGACCTAACTGTTTATATTGTGCAGAGCGTGCGAACATCACCATGCAACATACAAGCCCGAAGGTAAGCCCTGAGCCACCCACGGTAATAAACTGATCTACGAACTGGTTAGTTACAATTTTCGCATTATCGCCAGCGATTAGCGCTTCACCCGCTGTCACTAATGTCTGGTTATGGAGTGCGTTTGCAGTAACAATTGGTCCCATGATACCCATGACGATAACTGGACCGTGAACACCACACCACCATAGCAGTGAGATAAGTAATGCTATGCCTACAGCGCCAAAAAATGAATCTGACATGCTTTGAAGCGGTGTTTGTACTATGACATAAATGGTTTCAATAAAGGTTTTATCGAATACAAGATCAAAGAAAATATAAGTACTAAAAGCAAGAGAAATAATAATAAAACCTGGAATTAGTGATTTAAACGCATTTGAAACACCTTCAGGTACGCTTTCTGGTAGTTTAATTACCCAATTACGGTTAAGAACCTGCGCATATATCCAGCCAACAGATAGGCCTATTAATATAGCCGCGATCATACCTTTACCACCTAAAAAGGCTTTTGGTATTACACCGCCAATTTCTGTTCCATCAGGAGCAACAATAAAGGCATTAATCACAATAAGCATTGAAACTATTGCAAGAACGCCAGCATTAATACCATTATGTCCTTCATATTTAACATAGGTGAATGCTATGCCAAAGACACCAATTAACGCTAAGATATCAAATGTAGAACCGACAACCTGAAATAAAGGTGTTGCCCATTGTTCGCCAAATATTCCAGCCATGAATTCGTTGTAACCATCAATTGGTACGAATGCAATTAGAAGGAAAAAAGAGCCAATTATTGTCAAAGGCATGGTTAACATGAAGCCTTCTTTGATTGCTGTAATTGGCTTTGAATTAACAAATTTTAATATAGTGGGTAGGAATCTATTTACTCTATCCATCATCGTACTTTGCAAACTAGCTGCTTGTGTACTCATTGATTCAGTCTCCTTTCTGTAATTATAAGCTCTAATCTATGCAATGACTGTAACCGGTTACGGTAACCGGTTACAGTCTGGATGTTTGGATTTTTGATCAATTTCACAAATAAATCTCGTACTGGCTTTAAAGATAAGACGAGGTCGATGTTTTTAATTTGAAACAGTTAGAAGGGCACATCATGATTAAACAGCAATAGATGGTTGGTATCCAAAAGCTGTTTATACATTATGGTTTAACATCTAGTTGTTGATTTTTACTTTATATGGAGCGGAGAAAAGGACAAAGGCGATACGGATGTGATTTGCCGCTGTTGATGGGGTTAACTGGCTGATTTCCTTCTGGGAGGAGGGGGGCGGATTTTATTAAATGTATACCCAGGTAACTTGGGTATACATTTTGTCTTTTGATATATAAAGGAGAGATTCATCACCGGCGATGGCCGTTAACCGTTCACCATATCAAATTAGGTGAATTTTACTGACTGAAATCATACACGATGGTGTGTTCATAGTTCTTTGACGGGTCGATGACGGTGCAAGGAAAGTTAGCCTCATTGATACCATTCACGAAACCTTTCGGTTCGAGACAAAGGCCGGCATACCTTGGATAATGAACATCTTCCTTGCCATCAACACCGTCCAAGTTGTGGCCATTGTAGAAATGCAGAGTTTTTTCATTCGAGAAGATAGTTAATACTCGCCCATCACCTTCTAAGCGGGCCATTTTTTTGAGCTGCCCTGTTTCATGTACTGAATGGTTGAATACATAAGAGTGGTTGATTTCTAATCCTCTTTCCACGTCACCATTAAGGCGCTTCGGCTTTTGGAAACAGAAATCGGACCGATCTAGTGCGATAATATTACCATTTGGTATCCGGTCTTCTTTCTGCTCCAATAGTTTATTCGCAAAGATCGTAAGCTTATGATTTTTAATTGAACCAGCCTGATGTCCATACAGGTTGAAATAGCTATGGGCCGTAATGTTGACGGGAGTTACCCCATCAGCATAAGCGTTGAACTTTAACGCTAATGTGTTGCTGTTGGACAGTGTATAAGTAGCTAGCACGACGATGTTGTGCTGAAACCCTTCTTCACCATCGGCATCAAGTAGTTTGAAGGTGATAGAGGTCTCACTGTTTTTCTGCTCGGTCTCAGTTTCCTTCCATACACGGCGATGGTAGCCAAATCGACCACCATGAACGCAATGTTTACCCTGATAGGCGTTACCATCTACTTTGATGGTTTCGCCTTGGAGTTCAAACTGTGCACCTTCAATACGGTTTGCAACCCGGCCAATCAATGCTCCAAAGTAGTGAGAGTCTTTGATGTAGGGAGGGAGGCTGTCAAACCCCAGTACCACGTCGGCTATTTCGCCATCGGCGTTTGGTACATTGAGCTGGGTAATGATCCCCCCAAGTTCCAAAATAGACACCGACATACCATTATCATTAGACAGTGTTATCTGATTGACACTCTGATTATAAAAAGTGCCAAAAGCTAAACGTTCAATGTGCATTGCTTGGCCTCAATCTGTTTTATCAGACGGTATTTTGCGGTGTCCCATTAAGGAAGGAGCGGATATTGTCCGCAACCATATTCATTATGCGCTGGCGAGCGTCAAGCGTTGCCCAGGCAATATGTGGGGTAATAGTGCAATTTTGAGCGGTCAATAACGGATTGTCCGCCCTAGGTGGCTCTTGCCAAAGAGTGTCGAGGGCTGCACCAGCAATTTTGCCTACGTTGAGTGCATCTGCCAGTTCCTCTTCAACCACAAGTTGCCCACGGGAAGTATTGATAAGGAAGGCTGTCGGTTTCATCAGCTCGAATTTTTGTGCATTCATCAAATTCATCGTTGCGGGTAGGGCAGGACAATGTAATGAAACAAAATCCGCTTGAGCCAGTACTGAGTCAAGATCCAGCATGGTGTGCTGATAGTTTGGCAATGATTGCGCGTACTCATCGTGTGCCAGCACCTTCATTTTAAATGCTGTAGCTATCTCACCGACTCGCTGGCCGATGTTGCCAAAACCAATAATCCCAATGGTTTTCCCTGCCAGTTCAATCTGAGGGTTTAGCCAATAGGTCCAATCGACATTATTTGTCCAGCCGAGCTCATCTCGTACATTATCGCTGTTTGTTGCCACATTACGGGCAAGGTGCGTGATATGGGCGAATACCATTTCGGCAACGGTATCAGTGCCATAGACGGGCACATTCATCACTGGGATCTGTTTTGCTTTCGCGTAATCGACATCCACCACATTGTAACCCGTTGCCAGCACTGCGATACATTCAAGACTCGGGCAGCAGTCAATTATCTCCTGAGTGATCGGTGTTTTGTTCGTGATCAGAATGTGGGCAGTTTTTGCTCGCTCAATGATTTGCTCTGGTCCGTCAGTCGAGCGGTCGTAGCAAGTGAAGTTGCCCTGATTGGCAATAGGATCCCAGGGGTTATCCCCTGGGTTAAGGGTATATCCATCAAGGCATACAATTGTTTTCATCACAATTCCTTTTTAAGATGACGAGGTTGCTAGCTTGTTTTTGACATTGGAGAAAAGGCTACGCATTGCTTTATTCACCGTTGGGATCTGGCTGCAGATAATCATAGTAATAAGACATACTAAGATGAACGAGATTGGTCGCTCAATCATTGGCATTAAGCTGCCGCCTGTTGTTTTAAGCCCTGTGCGTAGTGACGTATCAGCCATCGGCCCTAATATCACCCCGATGACTAATGGCGCTATGGGGACATGCAATTTCATAAAGAAGTAGGAGATGATGCCGATCCCCCCCATTAGATAAAGGTTAAATACTCGCATGCCTAAAGCGAACGAACCGATCACACATAACACCGCAATCAAAGGCATGAAGAGTGTTTGAGGGATACGTAAAATGTGCACTACTTGCTTAGATAGGATCATGCCGCAAACCCACATTGCAAGCGCAGCTGCAAATAAAATCGCCGTGACTTGAGGAATAAAGTCGGGGTTAGTTTTTAACAGCATCGGCCCCGGAGCGACATTGTGCAGCATGAGGGCACCAAGCAGCATAACCGCAGGTGGTGAACCTGGGATACCTAGGCTAAGAAGTGGGATCATTGCTCCCCCAACACACGCTTGGTTCGCAACTGATGTCGAGATCACACCTTCAGGTGCGCCTTTGCCAAAGGTTTCTGGTTTTTTGCTGGTTTTTCTGGCGATACCGTAAGCGACCCATGATGCAATATCTTCACCGATACCTGGAACGGCACCGATACCAACCCCCGTGAGCGCCGAACTGCCGATTAAACGGGAGTTCTTAAACATGGTTTTCATGTCCGGTATCAGTTTGCCAATCGATTTAGCGTTCATCGACTTCATTTTCAATTTGGATTCCAGTACAGACATGATCTGCGGAATGCCAAACGCCCCAATCAGAACTGGCACGACATCGATACCGTTGTCCAATTCATGCATACCCATCGTAAATCGAGGGTACATTTGCATATGGTCTTGCCCAATGGTTGACAACCAGATACCAAATAATCCCGCGATCCAACCTTTTACCGCCAATTCCGGTGATGTAAGGCTACCACTGATCAGGATGCCAAATAGGGCAAGTAGGAAGTATTCATAGGAGGTAAATTGCAGTGCAGCTTTGGCAATCATCGGTGAAAGCAGTGCGACAAACACCATGCCTATAGCTGAGCCGATCAAAGACGATGTCGTTGCAAGACCGAATGCCCGCCCAGTTTGGCCCTTTTGTGCCATTGGGTAGCCGTCCATAGCCGTTGCCGCTGAGGCCGCCGTCCCTGGAATATTCAGTAGGATTGAGGTGTACATTCCCCCATAGACACCACCAACATAAATAGAAAGCAATGCCAGCAGAGCTGTTTGATTATCCAGCCCATAGGTTAAGGTTGTTAGTAGTGCGACACCGAGAGTGGCCGTCAAGCCAGGCATTGCACCAAAGATAATTCCCAAGAAGGTACTACCCACAAGGATCAGTATCAGCAACGGAGAGGTGAAAATATGCCAAAACATACTTCCGAATACAGATAAAATGTCCATATATTAGTCCCTATTAAAATGCATCTTCGAGTAAAGACAACTGCTCATCAGAGAGATCCATTTCTACTTTTGTCTTCCCGGTGGAAATATAGGTGTAGTAGGTATGGTTGAATAATTGTTCAACAACTAGACCTTCTTTCGGTAGGGGCACCAACAAGAAATAACGAAAAATTGGACACAATATTGCTGGAAAAATAATGGCAATCAGTGTCATCCTGCGTACTTTTTGTATTAGCTCTGGGTTTGTTTTTTTGGCGCCATTATACATAGCAACAATCAGGGCAATTGCTGTAACCACTAACAGTAGATCTGTGGTAAATGGATATGCACTGTTCACGGCTTTATCGAGGCCAGTCATAAAAATGACAATAGAGACAGTGACAACACTGTAGTAAATCTTGAGTATTTTTTTCGAAATCGCAGGCTGATCCAGGTAATAAATACCGATATAAAGGAGAAGAAATACTGCTGAAGCGAGAAAAAAGTCATACCAAGTGATCAGCACATAGATATAGCTAAGGATCCCCCCTGCCGATACGAGGAACCCCGTTGGATTGATCTCTTTGAAATATTTAACAAACCGTTCCCGGCCCCGTTCATTTTTACTCTGCATAAACACAGACAAGCCTGCAGCAAACAGCGAGCAACCGATAAACAGCGGCAGAAGGCCCGGTGATTCATACCATTCGGTAGTAACACCACCAACGGTACCGGAAAAAGGCATGGTCAATGAGGTTGCTATGACACCAAGTGAAAACAGCATAACAATAAGGGAGAACGCAAAGTCCCATCCATGCATTTTTTCCTGTTCCAACGTTTGAGCTGCTAATTTGTCTTCATCTACTTTTTCGTCTTTTGAGTGCATGGTTGCGCTAGTCATGATGACCCCCAATAAGAGAAGTTAAATGGGATAGTTAAGCGTGAAGGGAGCCCTGGCTGGATTGACCATTGGGCTCCGGTTTCAAGCTCAGGTGTGTTACTCAGGGCGAGGAATACCCAGTGATTCAGGGTTTACTTTGGCAGCCTCTAGCTCCCACAGTGTCCAGCTAAAAAGTGATTCCAGTCGAGCCATACGCGCGTTTGCTGTCTTACCAAATTCACCTAGGATCTGGTAATGGTTTTCATTGGCGTAGTTTTTGATTTCATCACTTTGCATCGCTGAGGCGAAGGCTTTGGCAACCTTCATCTTAATTTCTTTCGGGGTTTCTTTTTTCATGGCGAAGCCGATCGCTTGCGAGATTGGCAAGTGTTGAGTCAATGCTGGATAGGTTTCCAAGCCAGAAGGAATAGTAATATCGCCTACTGTAAATGGTTCTTCAGTTAAAGTGGCAAGCGCTTTAAAATCACCAGATTGGATTAACTGATTTTGTTCGGCAACCGAAGTGATAACCACATCAACTTCACCACTCAGTGTCGCATTCTGACTATTTGATGAGCCCGGGTAGGGAATAAAGTTCATTTCAGCATCAATACCTTTCGCAAAAGCAAGGTAGTTAATGTGGTGCAGTGAACCGGCAGACCCTGCACCGACTCTCAGTTTGTTCGGGTTTTTCTTGGCATACTCAACCAATTCTTCGATGGTATTGAACTGAGACTTTCGGGATACGGAAATAACGTCAGGAGAACTAGCAACAATAAAGTAATCGAAAACATCCATGCGGTTATCCCAGCCACCCATAACGGCAGCGGCGACATTGGACTCAGAAAGGCCGACAAAGGTATAGCCATCGGCTTTGGCCCCGTAACCTTCCAACAGCCCGACAGAGCCAGAGACCCCCCCAGGTTTATTAATGACGTTAATATTGGTACCTAGATATTTTGCCATGGATGCCGTTGTCACGCGGTTGATGACGTCTGTGCCGCCACCTGCAGACCAAGTCACCACATCGGTGATGTTACGGCTGGGGTAGCGTTCCGACGCGACAGCGACGTTAGATAACAAGGCAGCAGCCAGTGCCGCTCCGGCAAGTAAGGTTATTCTTTTCATGTTGTGTACCTTTTATTATATGTTTGTAGGGTATGCGGTTAACTTAACAATTTGTTATTGAACGATTTGTAGAGGAAGTCACTAAAACTTCATAAAGTAACTTTGCAGGTCTGCCCAGATATCCATGTATTCCTTTTTGTGGAGACTTTCTTCGAAATTGGACATACCGATTTCGTCTATGCGGGCAGAAATTCGATTGGTCATATTGACGTTAGCTTCAAACATCTTGACGATGTCCCAGCGGGTAGGGGAGGTATCTGAGGTCAGCCATCCCTGATAATTGAATTTTTTTAGATAATAGATAAATTCGATATATTGCATCAGGCTGCGACTTCCACAGAAGTAATCCCAGTCCCACTTACCATCGTTATCGTTAATATGGATGTAGTACTTCACATCCAGGGCGTTCAGTAGTGCTAACTCTTCCGCTGGATTGTTGTCACCATATAAAGAATGGCCGTAGTCCAGAGTGACGCCGATATTCGGGTTGCCAATATCTTTAATCAGGCAAATGGTTTTCGCTGCATTATCTAGGTAACAACGACCTCGCACTTCATTTGGCTTGAATTCAATAAACAGCGGTATCTCCGGTTTATATTCACCTGCCGCTGCGAAGGTTTCGCACAGGCGTTGCCAGGTTTCTGTGTAATCGGCCTGAAATGAGAATTCATAACCATCGCTTAGCGGGCAGCATTGAACCTTGTCTGCACCAACGGCTTGTGCAAAATCTTTTGCTTCTTTGATAAAGCTTACCGCTCTTTCTCGTACGGCTTTGTCTGGCGAGGTTAGCCCGCCTGATTTAAATTCAGGTTCAACTTTGACGTTGACATTAATGCAGGCAACCTTGATGTCATATTTAGCCAGCAGTAACTTGACTTCACTGAGGTTGTCGAAATTCACTTCGTAAGGGTAGACAAGCTCAGCACCTGTCATTCCTTCGATCATGCGTAGGGTCTGGAATTTTTGTTCCAGTGTTTTGGGTTCGTTGTATTCTGAAAAACGATCCTTGGTTTGCCCCAAGAATGGGGTGATTACTGCATGCTTAAACATTGGTAACTCCCTGTGCTTGTTGATGTGCAGGTTGATTGGTGAATTTCTGGCTTGCTGACTTAACAAGCATCGCGCTTGCTGCGTCGATAATGTGTTTGGCGGATAGGCCGTACTTATCAAGTAACATCGGGTAGGCGCCAGACTCTGCAAACGTGTCATTTAGACCAAGATGATCAAACCTTGCGCTGATGCCTGCTTTAGCCATTCGTGTTGCAATCTCATATGCCATGCCATTGCGCTGTTGATGGCCTTCAGCAACGATAACGCGTCCGGTTTTCTTGATAGATGCTTGGATGGTTTCCCAATCGAGTGGTTTTACACTGTAGGCATCAATGACCTCAACGCCGATACCCGATGCGCGTAATTCCTCAGCAGCTTCTATGGCCTGGAAAAGAATATCGCCGTAAGAAACAATCGTCAGATCGTTGCCGGTGCAAAGAACATGACTACCACCACACTCAAAGGTCGCTGTTTCGTCATACAGTTCGTAATAGGAATCACGCATTAATCGGCAGTAGACCGGCCCCTTGGTTTCCATCGTGACATCAAACAGAGCGCGGGTGGAGGCGGTATCACACGGGGCAAAAACATGCATATTTGGTAGTGTGGTCATTAGCGCCATGTCTTCGGAAGCTTGGTGGGTAACTCCGTCGATTGCTGCGGTGGTCCCACCGTGAGAGGACATCAATTTTACATTCAGGTTAGGGTAGCAAATAAAACTGCGAACACTCTCAAGGGCACGCATTGTAAGAAAAACACCATAGCCAGCAACAATCACCGGACGCCCGTTGGCGGCCATACCTGATGCGGATGCCATCATGCCAAATTCGGCGATCCCCATCTGGAAGTAGCGCTCTGGGTACTGTTGATTGAATAGATAGGAGTTGGTCGAATAACCGATATCTGCTTCGAACACTGCAAAATCTTTGTTGATTTCACCATATTCCACCATACGTTCAGCAAAGGCTAAACGGGTTGGCTTTTTTGACTTTACTAGCTCTTTCATAATGTTCACCAATCTCTCTTTGCTTAGGCAACCAGTTCGGCACGTGCTGCATTAAATTCGTCAGTTGATGGCGCCTTGCCATGCCAGTTACGAACATTCTCCATAAAGCTGACACCTTTGCCTTTTACCGTATTGGCAACGATACAGGTGGGCTGGCCCTTATGGTGACGAGCGGCTTTCAACGCATCCAGGATTTGCTCTATATCGTGTCCATCGATGGTCAGCACATTCCAACCGAAAGAGGTGAACTTATCTTCAATGCTTAATAGCGGCATAATCTCGTCACTGGTGCCATCCATCTGCAGGTTATTTTTGTCGATAAAGAACACGAGATTGTCCAGCTGGTATTTCGCAGCGACCATTGCGGTTTCCCACACTACGCCTTCGTTAATTTCGCCATCACCTAACACGGAGTAGACTCGCCGGTTATCTCCAACCATTACACCTTCAAGTGCCATCCCCGTTGCGGCGGCACACCCGTGGCCGAGAGAGCCTGCCGTTGTGTCCAGACCCGGTGTGCTTTTCATATCCGGATGACCTTGCAGGATAGAGTTGATTTGGCGAAGGGAGCCCAGATGTTGACGATCGAAGTAGCCAAGACGTGATAGGCATGAGTACCAAACAGGGCAAGCATGGCCTTTAGAAAGGACAAAGCGATCCCGGTTTTCTTTGTGCGGGTCATTGGGGTCTAGATTTTCCATCTCTGAAAAATACAGCGTTGTTACTATTTCAGCAGCTGAAAAGGAACCGCCAATATGACCTGACTGGGCCTTATAAACCATATCCAAAATATCAAGACGAATATTTCGGGTAAGTTCATAAAGCTCTGCCACACTTTTTTTAGGCATAGCAGTGCCCTCCTTAATTAAATAAGTGATGAGTTTTTCTTAAATCTAGCTATTTAACGTTAGCTATCTAGGAAGTGATAATTATCTAAAAAACCAATAAACTGTTTTGATACTTCTCGCCAGTGTTCTAAGTGCATTTTTCTAGCGCCGAGAGCATCACCTTTTTCTATCGCATCAACCAACTTATTATGCTCAGCAATTGAATCCCAAGGTAAAGGACGAAGTTTAATCACTATATCTTTACATCTTTTATTCTGTTCGTTGTATTTTTTGGCTGTTTCTATTAGCCTTGAATTTCCAGTGTATTCAAATATTTCTTCATGGAACTGCCGGTCATAATCGGCCCATAAAAAGATGTCATCTTTTTCTAGAGCCACATTCATAAGCTTTGTGTACTCTCTTAACGTGTTAATTTGCGCGTCACTAAGCTGGTGTTGAATACATAACTCAATCGCTGTTACTTCCAGATGAGCAATGAGTTCATACAACTCTTGTAAGTCTTTCTTGGACAATGCACAGATGCGTAATCCGTGTCTTGGGTGCAGTTTTATCAACCCATCAGCTTGCAGCCTCAGCAGGGCTTCACGAACCGGCGTTCGGCTGAAACCACATATTTCAACAGCATCTTCAACGAGAAGTTGCTGGCTGATTCTAAATTCATTGTTAAGAATCATGGTCTTAAGCTTTTGGTATGCTTGCTCGGATAACTTCATCGTCCTTTGACCTTTTCCGTATGCGTCCTTGTTTAGCTCCATTATAAGCATGTTCTTATGACTCATACGCTAAAAAATTTCTTAATTAATTTTTTATGTTGAGGGCAGTATAGGTGAGTTGAACTGATTAAAATTTGAACTCAATCACGCAACAACACGTTTTTATAATAAACAGTAACGTACAAAAAAAGTACGTTACTGTTTTAATTAAAAACACCAATAAATAATAAATAAATATTGCTTCTATTTTTTATTTAAATGTTTAATTTTTTTGGTTTTTTATTAGATTCTTATTTTTTAATTTTCATGGTGATGTGGATATTTCGTGATATATGTCAAATAGAGCGATGGATTAATTAGATTATTATTTGTTTATGCCTTAGCGTAAATATAAATCAAATGTTGTTTGTTTACCTGATGTGGAGCTTGTTATGAACATTGCAATAGGCTGCGATGACGCAGCGGTAGAATTTAAAAATATACTAAAGGATTACCTTGTTTCACTCGGTTATGAATATACAGATTATAGTGAAGCCCCTAAACATAGTTCTAATTTATATGCGGATGTTGCTGAGAGGGTTGCACGTGCTGTCGCTAGTAATAAACATGAACGAGGGCTTATTGTGTGTGGCACCGGTATAGGTGTTTCTATTATGGCCAATAAAGTACCAGGTATTCGTGCTGCTCTTTGTCATGACGTTTTTTCTGCCGTTAGGGCAAGAAAGAGCAATGGTGCTCAAATTATAACAATGGGATCACGAGTGATTGGACCGGAGTTAGCTAAAACGGTGCTGAAAAGCTGGTTGGATGCTGATCAAATTGATGAGTCATCACTACCTAAAGTCCAACGTATCATGGAATTGGAAGATGCCATTCAGCTCGGATAGGAGGCAACATGAGAAAGCCCAAGAAGTTATTAAATAACCCTGATGCCGTAGCCCGAGAGCAGTTTGAGGGTTTTATGGCAGCCGTCGATCATTTGGAGCCGGTTGGTTCGTATACTGCGGCCTTTCGCAAAGATTTTTGTTCGGACAAGGTGGCTATTGTGACAGGTGGCGGTGCTGGTCACGAGCCTATGTACGGTGGTTATGTGGGGGCCGGATTGGCTGATGCCGTGGCTATTGGGGATGTGTTTGCCGCCCCGTCTCCGGATGTCATTATTGAAACCTGCTCGGCATTGAATCCGAACAAAGGTGTGATTTTTGTCTACGGAAATTATGCTGGTGACAATATGAATTTTGATATCGCAGCGGAGCTGCTGGAAGACGACGATATCAAATCTCATACGGTTCGTATTAATGATGACGTAATTTCAGCGCCTAAATCGAACAGTGTTGAGCGGCGGGGCATTGCTGGAGCGTTATATGTTCTGAAGGCGGCAGGTGCAGCCGCAGATATGTACCATGAATTTGATGATGTTGTTGCCGCAACAGAAAAAGCCTTGAAACACACGGCTTCAGTTGGTGTTGCTCTTGGTCCTTGCGCTATTCCGAGAAATGATACTTTTAACTTCGAGATTGCCGATGATGAAATTGAAATCGGAATGGGGTTGCATGGTGAGCCCGGTGTTGGCAAATCTAAGTTAGGTACTGCTGATGAAACCGTCTCGACATTGATGGATAAATTACACAAAGATCTGGATTTGCACGCTGGCGATGAAGTGTGTGTATTGGTGAATAACCTCGGCGCATCTACCCAGATGGAACTTCTGATTGCGAATCGGGCTGTTAACAACTATTTGAACGATAATGGGATTGCTGTATACGATTGCTTGGTTGGCAATTATTGTACATCGCTTGAGATGTCAGGGTATTCCATCTCCCTTTTTAAATTAGACGAACAACTTAAGTGCCTGTATGACGCTTCGTGCCATTCTTTTGCCCTGAGGAAATAATGATGAATACACGTGAAACGATTGAGATGATGCAATTGGTTGCCAAGGGAATGGTGGCAAATGAACCTGCACTGACAAAGTATGACCAGGCTATCGGTGATGGTGATCATGGCTTAGGCATTGAGCGCGGTTTCACTCAGGTTGCTTCTTACCTGAGTGACGATTTCTCTGCGCGTGATGTGGGTGATGTCATGACTAAAGTCGGCACAAAACTGATGTCAACCATGGGGGGGGCCTCCGGTGCGATATTTGGTACTTTGTTCAGGGCTGGCGGGAAGGCTATTGCGGGCGAAAAGCAATTAACGTCATCTGTATTTGCGCGCTTCTTAGACGCAGGGCTTGAAGGGATCTATAAGCGAGGCGGGGCAAGTGAGGGGGCCAAAACGATGATTGATGCTTTGGCGCCCGCCATGCGACGTGCCTATCAGCTTGCTGATGTCGACTTCAGACAAGCGATTGCTGAAGTGGCAGAAGCCGCTGAACAGGGTGTCGAAAGAACAAAAGAAATGATTGCTACCACGGGGAAAGCGAAAACGCTAGGCGAGCGTTCGCTTGGACATCCTGATCCTGGCGCTATTTCCATGTCTTTGCTTCTAAAATTTATGGCCGAGTATGCTTGTACTGAGGTCGTGGCATGAAAAAGGTATGTTGGGCTAAGCAGGGCGCTAGAGCCTATTGTGAGTAGAGGTATATTGTGAAAAATAACTTTTCTATCAGTACGGTTGCTTATGCCGGGCACAGTATCGAATCTGCACTTGACTCAATTTGCTCGCTGGATGTTTACAATGTTGAGTTAGCCCTGATTCAAGGGGCTATATATGATTTGGATGAGGAGGGTGTTAGCGAGTCTAATGTCAGGCATATTCGTGATTTACTTAACCGACGGCATATGAGTTGTACCTCATTAGCGGCACACTGTCATATGACGCTGGATAATTGCGATGAGCGGCTACTCAAGAGGATCAACCTTGCTAGCATCCTCGATTGTCAGCGATTAATTATATATGCACCGCGAAATGGCAATTTAAGCCAGTTTCAGCGAGCCGCAAGTCGGGCCATTGCTCGTGCGGAGGCGTTAGAGATAAAGATCTTGATTGAAAATGTCGGTGATCAGCAGCCATACATGCTCAATGACTCGAGCGATTTTGAACCGGTAATCAATGAGTTTAATTCAGAGGCTTTGGGGATCAACTTTGATCCCGGTAACCTTGCTTCACACCGACCAGAGAATGATTTGTTCCAGTGCGCAGTGCGAAGTTTGGATATCGCTGAACATATTCATATCAAGGATCTTGTGTTTGATGGCAATAGCTACCAATTCTGTGCTGTTGGTGATGGGATCTGCCGTTATCAAGCGTTGTTCAGGCATGTATCTAAACATAATAGTATGCCGTTTTTCAGCATTGAAGCTCCCTTTGCCATGATACGGAAGGCGGATGGCCGTGCAGTGCTTAAGCCTAAGAGTGAAGTACTTTCATTAGAGGAGATTAACGCCAAATTAAGGGCATCTGTTCAACTGATAATGGAACTCTATCGGCCAACGAACGTTTCGTGACTCCATCTGCAATTGTCACTCTACCTAACAATTGCCTATTGCTTCTATAACACATAGATTAAGACTTGGAGCTAAGGGAATAGGAATAGGGTTGTGCTAAATATGCAGGAGCTTCCTTCTATAAGGGCGCTCAGAACGTTCATCGCTGTGGCTAATCATTTGAGTTTTTCAAAAGCAGCCAAAGAGCTGTCAGTTACCCAGGGGGCTGTCAGTAAGCAGATATCTCATCTGGAGCAGCAGCTAGGGCAGCCATTGTTCGAACGCCACCTCAATGGGATTCGGCTCTCAAGTGTCGGCTTGCGGTATTTGCCACAAATTGCTGAAACCCTAGAAGCCTTACAAAATGCCACGGCCAGTTTGCGTCAGCTCGATCAAGTCGACGAGGTGCTGACGGTGAATGTGACCCCGTCCTTTGCTAGCCTTTGGCTGATCCCGCTTATTAACCGTTTTGCTGAAGCCTTTCCCAATATTCAGGTTCAGCTGAAAACGGGCGATGGGCCAGTGCAAGATATCAGCAATGAAAATGATATTGTTATTCGGTGTTTACCGCTGGCAAAATATTATGAAAATGCCACGTTGCTGTGCCGGGAAAACCTTCGCTTGGTTGCCTCGGCTGAGTTACTTAGGAAAACGCCGATTCGACATAGCGATGACTTGGCAAAACATGTTTTTCTCCCCCAAGTGACACGGCCGCAGTTGTGGGAGCAATTTAAAACCCACCACGATATTGAGTTTCCTATGGCGTTTTATGGTGTGGGGTTCGAGCACTTCTATATGTCTCTCGCTGCGGTGGAATGTCAACAGGGTTTGGCGTTACTGCCTGATTTTATGGTCGAGGGTTTAATTGCTAAACGAGAGTTATTCAATCCGCTTAACATAACGATGGAAAGCCACTACGGTTATTACATTATTGTGCCTAACTATAAACGTCATGCTCGGAAGGTGTGTGTCTTCAATCAGTGGATCGGTGAGATGTTGTCTTAAGGGTTAGTGTTAAGGCATACCCAACGTTAAGACAGATACCTACCACTATGGCTTGGCTTATTGGCTTGTCGTTAAACAACAAAGAGCGCATATGCGCTCTTTGTTGTATTTGCCGTTTGATATTACTGACGGTGTGGTTACATCAAGCCGACTTCTTTGTAGTATTTCGCTGCACCCGGATGAATCGGTGCAGACAGGCCGTCTCTGATCATCTCTTCTTTTTTCAAATGAGCAAAAGCTGGGTGAAGTTTCTTGAAGTCATCGAAGTTTTCAAATACGGACTTAACGATGTTGTACACCACGTCATCTGGCACAGAGGTAGAAGAAACAAATGTGGCACCGACACCAAAGGTGGTGACATCAATGGCGTTACCTTTGTACATACCGCCAGGTACTGTCGCAACGCGGTAGAAGCTGTTGTCTTCAATCAGCTTATTCACTTTCTCACCGGCAACGGTGATGATTTTGCTATCACAAGACGTGGTTGCTTCCTTGATTGCCCCACTCGGGTGACCCACGGTGTAGATCATGGCATCGATCTTGTTGTCACAAAGTGCTTTTGACTGCTCCGAGGCTTTTAACTCTGATGCCAGTTTAAAGTCCTCCATGGTCCAGTCATACCTTTCCATTAGTACTTCCATAGTACCGCGCTGACCTGAACCTGGGTTACCAATATTGACGCGTTTGCCCTTGAGATCTTCAAACGTTTTGATTCCAGAGTCGGCACGGGCAACGATAGTAAACGGTTCGGGATGGATGGAAAATACAGCGCGCAGATCTTTGAACGCACCATTATCGGCAAATTTACTGGTGCCGTTGTAAGCATGATATTGCCAATCTGACTGGGCGATACCCAAATCGAGTTCACCCGCTCGAATGGTATTGATGTTGTATATGGAGCCACCGGTACTTTCTACCGAGCAGCGAATATTGTGTTCTTTTCTGTTTTTATTGACCAAGCGGCAAATTGCTCCGCCTGTTGGGTAGTAAACCCCAGTTACACCACCGGTTCCAATGGTGACAAAGCGGCTTTCAGCAACGGAAAGTGAAGATGCACCGAGCAGCACTGCGGCACCGGTGATAGCAAAAAGCTTGTTGATAGATCCCATAGAAGTCCCTTCTTAATGAGTTTTACGCAATAAAGCAAAGCCAATGGATACGGCGTCTGGCTAAGCGGTGAGGAGCTGGCGAAAACGGTCAGCATCAAGGGTTGCCAAACCAAGTTGTTTGGCTGTATCGGCAAGCTTAGCCACTTGTTGTGCATTGCTTGAGGCTAATGTACCTTGATGATTAACATGGTTATTTTCAAAGCCAACTCGAATATCTCCACCCATAATCATAGACCCTGTTAGGCAAAGGTGTTCATATTTTCCAAATGCACAGAGTGCCCAACGCTTGTTATGATAAAAAAGCCGTTGTTGCATGAAGGGTGATAGGTCTTGTGGGGTGGCGGTTTGGTGTTTGTCGTAACGACCTAATACCAACAATATGTGATGGTTATCTTGGGGTAAAATACCTTGCTCCAACAGCACAAAATAGCGCGCTAAATCGTCCGGGCTGTAGAGAATGTACTGGGCGATGCAGCCTTGTGCCGCGGTTGTATGAAAAAAGGTACTGGCTTTATCAAGGTAGCTATTGTCGGGGATCAGTTCGCTCAAGGCAAAGGAAGCGGCTTCCGGTTTGACTTCATTGATTAGGGCCATTTGTTGTTCGGGGGAATATTGCCCGACGGCTTCGGTAGTGAGCTGAACAATAATACTGCTTCCAACTCTTTCTTTGAGAGCATGGTATAAGAGGAGGTTATCTTCGATCTCTAATGAGTGCTTTCCACTATTATCCCGGGCATGAAGGTGTACCATGGCGGCGCCAGCGTCGCGGCAGGCGATCACTTCGTCAATGATTTCCTGATGAGATATCGGCAATGCAGGGTGATCCGCTTTGGTCTTTCTTGCCCCGTTGGGCGCGACAATAATTGCAGTTTGACCGATAGAGAGTCTGTTTTCCATCTGTTCAATTCCTGTTTTTTGATAGCCAATAACTAACAGTAAATAGCTACATCCATTGTGCCGAAGCACTGAGCAGCGACACTTTTAATTTGCTAACCAACTCGTCCAATTGGCGCTCTTCGATGATAAAGGGCGGTGCCAGTAAAATATGGTGGCCGGTTATGCCGTCGATAGTTCCTGCCATGGGGTAGCACATCAGACCATTTTTCATCGCCTCTGATTTAATGGCCTTGTGGGCCTGCGTTTTGCTCGGAAGTGGTGCCTTCGACAATTTATCGCTGACCAGCTCAATACCGATAAATAACCCTTTGCCGCGAATATCTCCGATATAAGGCAGTGGCCCCAACGCCTTATTGAGTTTTGACATTAGCTGCTCGCCACGTCGCTCAACGACACTGAGCAGGTCGTCGTCGATAATTGTATCGACAGTTGCGAGGGCTGCAGCGCATGCCATTGGGTGGCACATAAAAGTATGACCGTGCTGAAAGAAGCCCGATCCTTCGGCGATCGCCGTGTAGATTTTGTCGTGGACGATGGCTGCACCTATCGGTTGGTAGCCAGCGCCGAGCCCTTTAGCGACAGTCACTATGTCAGGCACAATACCTTCCTGTTCGAAGGCGAAGAAACTGCCGGTACGCCCGATACCGCACATGACTTCATCAAGGATCAACAACACATCATAACGGTCGCATATTTCTCTGATCCTTTGGAAATAGCCCTCGGTAGCAGGAAGGGCACCGGCGGTGGCTCCGACTACGGGCTCGGCAATGAATGCCATGACGTTGCCTGCTCCAAGCTCAAGAATTTTGTGTTCCAGCTCATCAGCCACCCGGTGGCTATAGGCGAGCTCTGATTCGCCCTGTTGTTGATCCCGATAGGCGTAGCAAGGGGCAATATGGTGTGCGGCAGAGAGTATCGGTCTGAACGGCTCACGACGCCATTCATTGCCTCCGACCGAGAGCGCCCCCAAGGTATTGCCATGGTAACTTTGCCGCCGGGCAATGAACTGACTCTTTTGTGGTTTTCCCTTTTCGACGAAGTACTGACGGGCCATTTTCAATGCGGCTTCAACAGCTTCGGAGCCGCCACTGACAAAATAGGTATGGTTTAAAGCGTCTGGTGCAAGTTCAGCTAATCGTGTTGCTAGCCGCTCACTGTTATCGCTGGTGAAAAAGCCGGTGTGGGCATAGGGAATACTCTCAAGCTGTTCGGCAATAGCGACTTTTACCCGCCGATGGCTGTGGCCTAAGTTCGATACGGCAGCACCGCCACAGCCGTCGAGGTATTGCTTCCCTTCGCTATCGGTAAGGTATATCCCATCACCACTAACAACGGTCGGTAGCTGGGCATGGCAGTGACGATGGAAAACATGGCTCATTACTAGATTCCTTGCATATCAAAGGGTTGTTTGATTGTTGAATGAAACAGGACGGCGAGCAAACGAATAAAATGTTAGGGGTATGAGGAAAAGGAATAGGGCGCGGAATGTATCCGTTGGCCGATAAGCGTTGAGTGACTCGCTACCGGCCTTTTTTGTTTTAAGCGATCTCTAGTGCTTTATCCTGTGAGATAAAGGATAAATCGAGGCTTTTCGCAACACTTTCATTGGTAACCTTGCCATGGATGACATTAAGACCATTCTTGAGGTGCAGATCGGCCTGCAAAGCACGTTTGTAGCCAAGGTTTGCCAAGCGGAGAATGTATGGCAGGGTGGCATTATTGAGGGCAAAAGCGGAAGTCCGGGCCAAGGCGCCGGGCATATTACCGACACAATAGTGCACCACATCATCGACAATATAGGTTGGCGCATCATGAGTGGTGACTTTTGACGTTGCAAAACAGCCGCCTTGATCAATAGCGACATCAACCACCGCAGAGCCTGGGCGCATAGCTTGTATCATCGCTTCACTGACCAGTTTCGGTGCCGCAGCCCCTGGAATTAACACGCCGCCTATCACCAGATCTGCGCCGACCACTGCGTCTTCCAGGTTTTGTTGGTTGGAATAAACGGTTTTTACACTGGCCCCAAATTGAGCATTGAGTTTACGCAGGGTATCTATATTGTTATCCAGAATAGTCGTTTCAGCGCCTAGCCCAACAGCCATCTGTGCGGCATTAGAACCCACCACACCACCGCCAATAATACTCACTTTTGCCGGGGCGACACCCGCAACCCCGCCCAGCAATAGGCCCACCCCACCTTGGGATTTTTCTAGGCAAGCGGCACCAGCTTGTATCGACATCCGTCCTGCCACTTCCGACATAGGTGCCAGCAACGGTAGGCTGTTGTTAGGTCCGGTGACAGTTTCATAAGCAATACACACCGCTTCACTGGCAAGTAGATCTTCGGTTTGTGCCATATCGGGTGCAAGGTGAAGGTAGGTGAAGAGGAGCTGTCCGGCACGCAGCTTAGCGCGTTCTATCGCCAAAGGCTCTTTGACCTTGACGATCATGTCTGCCGTTGCAAAAACCGCATCGGCGTCAGGCAAGATTTCAGCGCCGGCTTGACGGTATTCTGCATCACTGCACCCGATACCAATCCCTGCCGTGGTTTCTATATACACGGTGTGGCCTTGGGCACAGACTTCACGGACGCTGGCTGGGGTCATGCCTACGCGGTATTCATGGACCTTAATTTCCTTAGGTACGCCAATTTTCATCGTTAACTCCTTTTATACAATGTCGAATTTATCTTGTTTGATCACCTTGAAGTTGTCCCATGCTTGCGAGGTCGGCATCACTTCAAGGCTGTTGATATTGATATGAGCTGGTTGCTCGGCGATCCAGCCAATGATCTCTGCAATATCTTCTGGTTGCAGCGGGTTAGCTTGTTCATAAATAGCGTTGTACTTGCCTTGGTCACCCTCGAACCTGACTAAGCTGAACTCACTTTCTGACAGGCCGGGTTCAAGGCTGGTAACACGTACCCCGGTGCCTGCGAAGTCACTGCGCAAGTTACGGCTGAACTGGGCGACAAAGGCTTTGCTGGCACCATAGACATGGCTGCCAGGATAGGCCCAGTTGGCTGCAATACTGGCGAGGTTAATGATGCTGGCTTTGGTTTGTTGCTTAAGAATTGGGAGTAAGGCATGGGTCACGTTGACTAAGCCGGTCACATTGGTATCGATCATGGTGTGCCAGTCACTTAGCTTGGCTTGATCTGCGGGTGAGGCTCCAAGTGCAAGGCCGGCGTTATTGACCAAGACTTCGATTTGGCGAAATGCTGGCGGTAAGTCAGTAATGACCTGCTGAATTTGCTGGGCATCCCTCACATCCATCTGAGCATGGTAAACACTTGTGTATTCTGACAACTCATCAGTAAGAGTACGTAAGCGTTCTTCGCGGCGGCCTGTAATGATCAGGGCGTAACCTTGGCGAGCAAAATGCCGGGCAGTGGCAAGCCCGAACCCGGACGTAGCACCAGTAATGAAGACGGTTGGTTGAGCCATGGTTAATCTCCTTATTAATCCCAAAGCAGCGGTAAGAATTGTCTGGTAATGGCACGAATTAACAACCAGCCAGAGAGTAACAGCAGTAAGTAATAAGCGCCGTGATGGGCAATCGCGATATGTTTACGGCGGAAAAGGTATTGGCCTACAGTAACCCCCACGACGGCAAGCAGGCCGGTGAAAAGTGGAGCCTCTGGTAGAAAATAAAACTGTTTCTCGACGGCATAGCCCAAGCTAACGGCAAGGCAGGTCGTGAGAAAAAAATAACTAATCAAGGTATCGCGCTGCTGGCTAACGGGTAGTCCGCTATAGCGCAAATGGATCACCACCGGCGCGCCACCTGCGGATACCGCGCTGGTTGTCCAGCCTGACATGATGCCGCAAAGCACTGGAGAGGCGAGGGCTTTACGTGCGATTGCATGATTGAATCTAGGCAGTAATGCCATGGCAAGGACTGTCGCAGGCACCAGTAGTTGCAGGCTTGTTTCCGGCAGCCAGTGCAACAGCGCAAGGCCGACTGGAACACCCGCAAATGTCGCCAGTAATATCCGGCGTAAGGCGCGAAAATCGGTACGATCCCAGCTGCTAGCCACCAGTGGTAGGCTGATGAGTAAATCAAGTAACAAGACCGCTGGAACGGTCTCGGCGACGGGGTAGTGTAGGGTCAGTACCAAAATCGCAATGGCAGAAAAACCGAATCCGGTATAGCCGCGGACGAAAGCAGCAAAAAACAGCGTTGCGGGTATAACAATAGAGATAATCACACTGCCTTCCTTGGTCTGTGCCGTTGAAACATAGCACTAGGTTACGGTTTGGCAGTGTGGTTGATTAGAGCCAGTTCAGTATTTTTGTTGGGACAGTGCATCAAGGATTTCGGCCAATTTGTGTATCCCTTGTTGTATTTTTTGCTCGGGGATAGCAAAGAACCCTAACCGCACATAACTTTGGAGTTGTTGGTTCGGTGAAGCAAAATGGACATCTCCAGCTTCTATCAGTATCCCAGCTTGTTTGGCGTGATGCTGTAGCTCCTTGCTCGAAATACCTGATGGTAGGGCTAACCAAAAAGCGCTGCCACCCAAGGTGCTATTGGTCATGCAATGAGGTAGGTAGGTCTCAAGGCTGTGTCGCATGATCTGCCATTTCTCGGCATAGTGACTGCGCAGTTTTCGCAGGTATGTATCGTAATACCCCATAGAGATAAACAGTGCGCAGGTTCGTTGGTTGTTTGCAGGTGGATGGCGATACATTAATCGCCGGAGTTGTCTGGCTGCGGTGATCAGAGCCTCATCGGCAACCATGAAGCCAACCCGTAGGCCGGGGGAAAGGGATTTCGACAAACTGCCGACATAGATCACCCGGTTGTGGTGGTCGAGGCTTTTAAGCGAAGGTTGGGGCTGGGCGGTTAAATTGACCTCGCTGTCATAGTCATCTTCGATGATGATAAAATCGTGTTCTTCGGCAGCATTAAGCAAGGCTTGGCGGCGTGGCATAGACATCGTGACATTGGTCGGCACCTGATGGCTGGGAGTTGTATAGACATAGTCGCAGCCATATAAAGCTGGATTGACGGTAAGGCCTTGTAGGTCGATCGATAAAGGCTGTATTTGTGCACCATGGCTGGCAAAGATATTGCGCGCATCAGGGTAGCCAGGATCTTCAACACCAACAGACGTTTCCTTTCCGGTCAGCAGCTTTGCTAACAAATAAAGTGAGTTTTGGGTGCCTATAGTGATCAGGATTTGTTCCGGTTTGGCATGAATCCCCCTTTTGCTGAGTACATTGTTCTGTAACTGCTTAATCAAGGCTGGATCATCACAATCGACGGAATCTGAGACCCAGTCTTTGATCACACTGGCTCGCTGGGCTAGTCGTCCACATTCGCGCCAATGGTTGAGCGGAAAAAGTGAGTGATCGGGCTGGCCAAAAATGAAAGGGTACGGATAGCGTTGCCAATCACTCGGCTTCTCTATATTACGCTGTTGAGACACATCCGTTTTGAACCGTTTGCGCCAAAACTGTGCAGGTTTTGTGCTGCCGTTGGGCGTGATGTCATCAGGCATTACAGACTGTTGTGAGGCCGTAGGGTTGACGTAATAACCACTGCGCTGGTGCGAGAGTAGATACCCTTCGTCGACTAAGCGGTCGTACACCAAGACAACCGTATTGCGTGATACCCGCAGCATCGAAGCCAGCTTACGACAGGATGGCAGTGCCTTGTCAGAAAATAGTCCGTTACCGATTTTCTCTAATAAATGCTCACGGATCTGTTCTTGAAGACTGCGTTCCGGTGAAAATTGAATGTGAATAAGGTGCTCGTTTTTCATCGCAGGATCCTTTACGTCTAAAACATCGATAGTCTTTTCTGCAAGGTATTCAGCAGGATATGTGCCATGTTGAATAGCAAGATAAAAAGCTGTGCCCACAAAAAGATAAAACTGGCGCTATGGCGTGTTGGGTGGCTTGCCTATGGTGGGGAAAAGTAATGACAGGGAGTGACAGGATATGCAATCACAGAGTCAGCAATACACCAAGGATGAGCTGTTGGCGATGGACAAGGATGCCGTGTGGCACCATATGACCCAGCATGGCACGCAAACAGCACCGATGATGGTTCGGGGGCAGGGGAGCGATGTGTGGGATGTTCATGGAAACCAGTATTTGGATGCGTCATCAGGTGGTGTTTGGTGTGTCAACGTCGGTTACGGTCGGGAGAGTATTGCCGAGGCGGTAAAAGCGCAGCTGGTGAGCCTTAACTATTTTGCGGGGACGGCGGCGACGCCTGTTGCGGCACAGTTTGCGTCTAAGTTACTGGATCTGATGCCGGGTATGGGCAAGGTGTACTTTTCCAATTCAGGTTCGGAAGCCAATGAAAAGGCATATAAGATTGTCCGTCAAATTGCGGCTAAGAAATATGGCGGGAAGAAGCATAAGATCCTTTACCGGGAACGTGATTACCATGGCACGACCATCACCTGTTTGAGCTCGACGGGCCAGGAAGAAAGGCGAAACCAGTATGGACCTTTTACCCCTGGGTTTATTGAGTTTCCTCATTGTTGCGAGTACCGCAGCCAGTTTGGCCCGGTTGATAATTACGGAGAACTGGCAGCCAAGGCATTTGAGGACGTCATTCTTCGTGAAGGGCCAGACACGGTCGGGGCTGTTGTTATTGAACCTATTACTGCCGGTGGTGGAGTGATCACTCCACCAGAAGGGTATTTACTTGCGGTTCAGGCGATATGCCAAAAATACGACATCTTGCTTCATGTTGATGAGGTTGTGTGTGGTATGGGGCGGACAGGGGCATGGTTTGGCTATCAGCATTACGGTATTCAACCGGATATTGTCACCATGGCGAAGGGGGTTGCGTCAGCCTACGCTGCAATTTCCTGCACCGTAGTTACCGATGAGGTCTTTGATCTTTTTGCTGATGAGCCTCTTGAAAAGGAAAGCTTTTTCCGTGATATCAGTACCTTTGGCGGTTGTACTGCTGGCCCAGCGGCTGCGCTTGAAAATTTGCGGATCATTGAACAAGAGAACTTGGTCGAGAATGCTGCCCATATGGGCGAGTATCTGCGGGCACAGTTGCAGGGCCTGCAAAGTCGCTACCCCATTATTGGTGACGTCAGGGGGAAGGGATTATTCTTGGGGTTGGAGCTGGTGGAGGATCCCGTGACCCGTCAGCCAGTGGATGAAACAATCGCGATGCAGGTAGTGGGGTTGTGCGCCCAACACGGTGTGCTGATCGGGCGGACAAATCGCTCTTTCCGAGATTACAACAACACACTCTGCCTGAGCCCAATGCTGACCTTGACTAAAGATGAAGCAGATAGGATTGTCGAAGCGCTCGATAGTGCCTTTTCAGCGCTCATTCGCTAAATTTAACAACCATTAATTCATTGATACCGAAGGCTGCATTGGCAGCCTTTTTTGATCTTTGTTCTCCGGTTGATCACATAACCTGTTGGTTTGGTATGTGTTTGATGCTTGTTTGATGTATTGCTATATGCATCTTGGCTATTGCACTTAATGTGCGCTTGCTAGTGGTGCAAATCTGGACCAATTAAGCTGCGAATTGGTACTACCGAATGTAGGGGGATATTCCGTAGGGTAGAGCTAACTCCACTGGTGAAAGGGAATTGATTATGAAACATAACCGAGCATCTATTGGCATCAAAAACGTGGCCTTAGTTAGTGCAATATCCGGTGCTTTATTGCTGTCGACACCTGTCATGGCGGCAAAAGAAGTAACCGTGGGTTATCAAGGAATGTTTAACCCAATGAAATATGCGATTGACCAAAAACACTTCGAGGAAGCAACGGGTTACACCATTAAGTGGCGAAAGTTTGATTCTGGAGCCAAAGCGATCACGGCGATGGCTGCGGGTGCGGTGGATATGACGGTGGCAGGCTCAAGCCCGATTGCCAGCGCGGCCAGTAACGGCATCGATATGGAGCTGGTGTGGGTGATGGAAAACATCGCTGATGCCGAGGCACTTGTGGTGAGAAACGGCAGTGGTATTACTTCACCGGCAGATCTGAAAGGGAAAACCCTTGGTGTGCCATTTGTGTCCACGACTCATTTCCATATGTTATTTGCCCTAGAGCAATTTGGTCTGACCGAGAAAGACGTCAAGCTGATTAACATGCAGCCCGGTGCAATTGTGGCGGCTTGGCAGCGTGGCGATATCGATGGAGCCTTTATCTGGGATCCGGCTTTAGGCTCGATTAAGCAAGAAGGCCAAGTGCTGATCACATCCAAACAGTTGAGTGCATGGGGTAAGCCAACCTTTGATGGCCTGATTGCAAGTAAGTCCTTCGCCAGTAAAAACAGTGACTTTATGACTGATTTCCTAACCGTTATCGCCAAGGCCGATGAGGAGTACCGAGTGAATCAAGAGGGGTTCTCTGCTGATCACCCTATCGCGGTGTCTGTGGCTAAGCTGACCGGCGGTGAAGTTAGCACAGTCCCAGAGGCAATGAGCCTGTATGAGTTCCCAGATGTTAGTACTCAGTTGTCCTGCCAGTGGCTTGGTTGTCAGGCTGAAGGCGGCGCGGTCAAAGCATTGGAAGCTACCTCGAAGTTCCTGCTGCAAGAGAAAAAAATATCTGGCCTGCAACCTGACTACAGTGTTTTCGTCAATCCAAGCTATGCAGCAAAAATAGCGCTTTAACCCGTCACGGAACAACATGGAGGTCAGTCATGGACAAGGAAAAAGTGCTGGAAATACATGATGTGTCGGTTATTTACGATGATCGCAATGGCGGGGAGCCTGTAAAAGCATTATCAGGGGTCAATCTTACAATTGAGCAAGGGGAGCTGGTCGTGGCTCTGGGAGCTTCAGGTTGTGGTAAAACCACCTTGCTCAACTTGATGGCTGGGTTCATCCAGCCATCAAAGGGTTACCTGACGTTGGGTAATTCTGGGGTAGAAGGCTTGCCAAGGGTAACGATGGGCAGAGAGATTGGTGATCAGATTATCGGCCCAGGTGCAGAGCGAGGAGTGGTGTTTCAAAAGCACGCACTGTTCCCTTGGTTGGACGTGATTGAAAACACCGCTTTCGGTTTGAAACTGCAAGGCGTTGAGAAAAATGAACGTTTGGATCGAGCAGCCAAATACCTTGAGCTGGTCGGGTTGAAAGACTTCCATCACCACAAGGTTTACCAGTTATCAGGCGGCATGCAGCAACGGGTGGGTATTGCAAGAGCGCTAACCAATGATCCCAGTATCCTGCTGTTGGATGAGCCGTTAGGTGCACTTGATGCTCTCACCAGAGAGACCTTACAGGAGCTACTACTTGATGCCTGGCAAGCGACCAATAAAATGATGTTTTTCATCACGCACAGTGTTGAGGAGGCCCTGTTTATGGCGTCACGGCTTATCGTCATGTCGCCACGTCCAGGGCGGATCACCCATAGTTTTGAGTTAGATTTCAACCGTCGATTTTTGGCTTGCCGAGATGCCCGTGCGGTGAAATCGATGCCTGATTTTATCGAGATGCGTGAGAAGGTGCTGTCGATTATTCACCAAGATGAAAAACCGGAGGTGGCGGCATGAGCAATATTGCATCGAATATTGAGGCTGTAGAGTCGACGGGCACGTCTATCGAACAGATTGATTCTGTACAAGAGGTGTTGCAGGAGGTGGCTCCTCCTCAACCGGTTAATGCACCGCGACCTCACTATCGAGATACGGTGGGTTTAGATGGTAATCTCCCTTTGCTACCTAAATTATTAGCGGCACTGAAAAAGCGTACCGAGACAGCACCTAATTACTACGGTGAGCCGAGCCAAGGGGACGCAAGGATTGTGTCGATTATCTCGGTGATTGTGTTTATTGGTTTGTGGGCTTTGGTGACAGGTTCCGGATGGATTAAACCTCTGTTTCTTCCCTCACCGATGTCTGTGGTCGACAGGCTAGGTGATTTAGCCGTGAATGGCTTTTCGGGCGTATCTTTAGGTGAGCATCTTGCTGCCAGCCTGACCCGGGTGTTCGGCGCTTTTGCTCTGGCGGCACTGACTGCTATTCCGCTAGGTATATTAATTGGCACCAATGTATGGGTGCGGGGTGTGTTAGATCCACTTATTGAGTTTTACCGCCCGCTTCCTCCTCTGGCTTATTTGCCTTTGGTGATCATCTGGCTGGGTATTGATGAGACCAGTAAGATCACTTTGATTTTCCTTGCCATGTTTGCACCGATAGCACTGAGTGCTAGAGCGGGGGTAACATCTGCGAAAAGTGAGCAGATCCAAGCGGCTTACTCGATGGGGGCCAATAAATTCCAAGTGCTTTATCATGTGATCATTAAAAGCGCGATGCCGGAGATATTAACAGGGCTTCGTATCGGTATTGGCTTTGGCTGGACAACATTGGTTGCCAGTGAAATGGTTGCAGCCCAAGCAGGGATAGGCTTTATGGTGCTTAACGCTGCTGAGTTTCTGGTAACCGATGTGGTCATCGCAGGCATTATAATCATCGGATTAATTGCCTATTCCTTTGACTTATTCATGCGTTGGTTAGAGGTAAAATTGGTGCCTTGGAAAGGGTATTAACGAATCACTTATAACAATAAGTTTGTCTGGTGATACAGATGGTTCACGCTTCCGTGGTGAACAACGTTTCATACGACTTCACGTCGCACGGGCAGAAATGAGCTAGATCTGTTTGGCCTGATGCTCGGTAAATTCATCTCTCCTTTTTGAATTATACCAATCTGGATAAGTCGTTGATCAAATATTTATGTAGGTTGGTATTAAGGCACACGCTAAGAAAGAAGTGCTGCAATCAGGTTTATTGAACTATAAAAAAAAACGTACACACTAATATACGTAGTGTGTACGTTATGTTTCTACCTATAAAGCCATACCAGGGTGAGCTTTTCACTCACTGATGAGCATAGTTTACTCTATACCCCTTATCGGGACGGTAATCATTGCGTCTAAATAACCGTTGTTTAGACGTTATTTCTTGCTGGCGTGTTTCATTGAATCCAGTGCCACGGCAAAGATGATAATGCCGCCTTTGATAATGTACTGCCAATATGGGCTAACACCGATGTAGGTCATACCGTAGTTGATGACGGTAAATATCAGTACCCCTGTGACCACCCCTTTTACACTGCCGACACCGCCAGCAAAAGACACACCGCCCACAACACAGGCCGCGATAGCATCAAGTTCATACATGAAGCCAAGGTTGTTGGTCGCACTGCCTATCCTACCGGCTTCTAACATACCGCCAAAGGCGTAGAATACCCCGGAAAGCGCGTAGATTTTTAGTAAGGTAATAGGAACATTGACCCCGGAGACTTTGGCTGCCTCAGGATTACCGCCAATAGCGAAGATATTTTTGCCAAAAACCGTCTTGTTCCACAGTACCCAGACAAAGATAATGGCAATCACGGCATAGAAGGTGAGGTAAGATAGCCTGAAATCACCGAACTGGATGAAGCCTTGGGCAAAGCTAGAAAAGCGAGCGTCAAACCCGGCAACTGGTGAAGCCCCCACAGAATCAAAGTAAAGTGAGTTGAGGCCGTACACCATGATCATGCTGCCAAGTGTGGCAATGAATGGGGTTACTTTTAGATAGGCGACAATGATCCCGTTAACAAGGCCAATTACCGCACCGATAGCACAGACGGTAATAATAACGGCAACCAGTGGTATATCACCAAGCCCCGGAAAGACTTTGTTGACATTATCGACACTCTGCAACAGAGTCGCTGAAATAACCGCAGCTAAGCCAACTTGGCGCCCAGCAGATAAGTCGGTGCCCTGAGTGACAATCAGCCCTGCGACCCCTAAGGCGATGATAATGCGAACTGAAGACTGAGTCAGGATATTACTAAAATTACGCAGACTTAAAAAAGAAGGTTCTTGGATAATAATAATGGCTAGCAGTATCAGCAATACTGCATATATTCCACCTTCTTTAATATAATTGGCAAATTTAATATCTTTAGGTGGCTTGAGTGTTTTTGCAATTTCCATATTTTATGTCCTTAAAGATATTTTGAAGCTAAATTAAGTATTTCGCTTTGGGTGGTTTCTTTGGTGTTAACAATACCGGCACATTGCCCATTACTCATGACGAGTATCCGGTCAGTGATACCTAGTAACTCTGGCATTTCCGATGAAATGATAATGATCCCTTTATCTTTTTTCGCCAGGTCATTAATCAGTTGATAAATTTCATATTTGGCCCCAACGTCGATTCCCCGGGTCGGTTCGTCCATCATTAGGACTTCTGGTTCAGTAAGCAGCCAGCGGCCAATAACAACCTTTTGCTGGTTACCGCCCGATAACGAGCCAATGGCCGTTTTGTGCGAAGGGGTTTTGACGCTCATCGAGTCGATAACCCATTGGGTATCACTTTTCATCTTGCGGTTGCTCAAAAAACCATACGATTCGCGATAGCTTTCTATATTGGCAACTAAGGAGTTGAAGGTGATATCCAAGCCGCTGTAGATCCCGGTTGAACGCCGCTCTTCTGTGACGAGAGCAAAACCATTATTAATCGCCTCGTGGGAGTCTCGGTTTAGCACCTCTTTGTCATGAAGTAGGATTTGGCCTGAGCTCTTTTCCCTGATACCAAATAGGGTTTCAACTATATCCGTCCTTTTCGCCCCGACTAAGCCAGCAATGCCCAGCACTTCACCTTTGTGGAGGTCAAAGCTGATATCGTTAATGGAAGGCTGGTTTTGTGCGGTAAGGTTTTTGACATTCAATATCACTTCTTTTGGCACATTTTCTTTTTTGGGGAATCGCTGGGTGAGCTCTCGTCCAACCATCATAGATATGATTTGATCCATATCTAACCCCTTGAGTGGGCGGGTGTTTACCCATTGGCCATCACGCAGTATGGTGATTTCGTCACAGATGGAGAATATCTCATCCATCTTGTGGGAAATGTAGACAATGCCGCAGCCTTTGTCTTTGAGTTTTTTGATGATGGTAAACAGGTGGTTGACTTCTTTTTCTGTGAGAGAAGAAGTCGGTTCATCCATGATGACGATTTTGGCCTGATAAGAAAAAGCTTTGGCTATTTCAACCATCTGCATCTGTGATACCGATAACGTTGATACTTTTGCCCACGGGTCGATGTCGATATCTAGTTCGTCAAAAATCTCCTTGGTATCTTGGTACATTTTGTCATGATCGACAAAAATCCCTTTTTTGGGGTAGCGGCCCAGCCAGACATTATCCATCACGGTACGTTGTAATACCTGGTTCAACTCCTGGTGAACCATGGAAACGCCATTATCCAATGCTTCTTTTGAGGAATGAAAATTAATTTTCTTACCAAGAAAAAGGATCTCACCTTCGTCTTTTTCGTAAATACCAAACAAGCATTTCAACAATGTTGATTTGCCCGCCCCATTTTCGCCCATTAATGCATGAATTGAGTGGGGGCGAACTTTCAGGGAAACATCATCCAATGCCTTTACACCCGGGAATGATTTACTTATCCCGGTCATCTCCAACAGCCATTGTGACTGGTGCTCTGAATTCATATTGTGTGTGCTCTCGGAATAAAAAATGGTGAAGAGCAAGGCTCTTCACCAAGGGAGAAAGGCTAGTTCAAGTTTGAGAGGTCTACGCCAACATAGGGTACTCGTACCACTTTGTTATCAATAACCCATTCAGTACCTTCACCGGCTGGTAAGCCATTGGCTAGGTTACGGGTTAACTCAAAAGTTGCTTTTGCTTGGTTATTCGCATCATTTAGTACTGTACCTTGCATTTCACCGGAACGAACAAGGGCAAGTGCTTCATTTAGCGCATCGACACCAAACACAGGAATCTCAGAGCGACCAGCCGCTTTTAGTGATTCGATGGCACCCATAGCCATTGCATCATTGTTAGCAATGACAACCTCAATACTTTTGCCATTTGGTCCTGAAATCCATGCATCCATCTTGTCTTTGGCCATTGCGGTATCCCACATGCCAGTATCAAGGTGCAGTTCTTCAGTCTTAAGGTTGTGTTCTTCATTAAGAGTCTTGATGACATAAGATGAACGTGCTTCAGCATCAGGGTGGCCTGGCTCTCCTTTTAGAAGAACATATTGGATAACGCCATCACCATTGGTATCCCACTCTGGGTTAGCTTGCCAATGTTTTGCGATCAAATCACCTTGAATAATTCCTGACTCTTTAGAGTCGGTACCTACGTAGAAAGCTTGATCATAACTGGCTAATGCCTCTGCGCTTGGTTCCTTGTTGTAGAAAACAATCGGCACTCCATCCATCTTTGCTTTATTAATGACGACAGGGGCTGCAGCAGGGTCGACCAAGTTAATTGCTAACGCTTTTACTCCACGTGCCAGTAATACATCGATTTGATCATTTTGCATCGATTGGTTGTTTTGGGAGTCGTTCATCAGCAGCCTGATATCGCCATCGGACTCTGCTTCCTTGACGATGGCCTGGCGAACAACTGACATGAAGTTATCATCGTATTTATATACTGTGAATCCCAATGTTGTCTTCGCTACTGCTGGCGTACCAAAAGCAATCCCTGCACATAATGCGGCTAATACGGTAAGTTTTTTCATTCACCTAATCCTATTTGTGTAGATGTTATTTTTATTAAAAGCGATATACCACTTCATCCTGTCGTTTCATGGCAACAATTCTATACTGTGGTGAGTTAGGAATAATGTGATCTACTTTGAGCTAATGTAAACGTTATCCTAGGGGGGATTTAATACGGGAAAGCATATATTTAGTGAATACAATTATATCTATACTAAATCAGAATAGATGACGCTTTTTATGGTTGTTAGAAATTTAAAATACAACATATGTCAATATAAATAAGGGGTGTAGCCTGTTTTTGTATAGCGATAAATGTGTATTACTTATCATAGTTAAATACCGATTGTTAATGAAAGTTTCCTGTTTTTTTATCATCGCTGCAGTACTCTTATTTAAAATGCAGGAAGTTATTGTTAATGGTGGGGGTTAGATATTTTTTTCTTTATAAACAAAACTTTATGCTTTGGTGTTTTATTTTTTGACAGATATTTTTTCTTTGTTGTATATTTTTTGTTTTGTGACATAAGGCATAATTATAAGTGATATAAATCAAACGTATAGTAGCACTTATCTTCATGTGTAAACGAAAACAGTAAATGATTTGTCATTAATTGGGGCGGGTGTTTTTTACGTCTATATTACTAAATGATAAATGTGAGGAGGTGTTGATTTTTCAATAGTTTATTTGCACGTTGCATATGGATTCTTCATTAGTCATACAATAGTGGTATGCGATAACATAATCTGTGTTTTGTGTTTTGTGTTTTGTGTTTTGTTTGGACTGCCATTTTATATTTATGTGCGTATCAGTGGCAAATGGTTGTTTAGGCATATGTTAAATGATATGTTACTGTAACATTTCAAGCCGACCTGCAATCTATCTTATTGTTATGAAACAAGAACAACGAAAATCTCGACCGACATTGCAAGATATTGCCGATCGTATTGGCATTACCAAAATGACGGTTAGCCGCTATATGCGTAACCCTGAATCGGTGTCAGCCAAAACGCGCGACAAAATTGCTGAAGTGGTGGAAGAGCTGGGGTACATTCAAAACCGCGCCCCCGCCATGCTGTCAAAATCTTCCAGCAAGGCGATAGGGGTGTTGCTACCTTCGTTGTCGAACCAAGTATTTGCCAGTTTTGCCCAAGGCATTGAAGCGGTGACAAACGCTAATGGTTATGAAATATTGATTGCCCATTTCAGTTACGATGAAGACGTTGAAGAGCGCAAAATAGCGTCCCTGCTTTCTTATCAGGTTGATGGCCTAATTCTGACCGGGACGGCACACACTGAGCGAACGCTGCAGATGATCAAAACTGCCGGGGTGCCTGTGGTGGAAGCGATGGAATTACCAGAACACCCGGTTGATATGGTGGTAGGGCTGGATCACGTCAATGCCTCGTACACCGCGGTTAAAACCATGCTCGACAAAGGTAAGCGTCATATTGCCTACTTTGGCGCACGCTTGGATACCCGTACCAAACTACGGATGGAAGGTTATGACAAGGCAATGGACGAAGCTGGGCTGGAGAAATTCCATATCCTGACCCATGAACATTCCAGTTTCACTCTCGGTGGGGAGCTATTAAGTCGAGCCTTGGCGGAGTGTCCTGATTTGGACGGAGTGTTCTGTACCAATGATGATATTGCGATCGGCACTATTCTGGCGTGTAACGAGCGGGGTATTCAGGTGCCGCAGAACCTTAGCGTTGTTGGTTATAACGCACTGGATATCGGTCAGGCCATTACTCCACGTTTAACCAGTATCTATACGCCGCGTTACCAAATTGGCGAAAAGAGCGCAGAGTTGCTACTCCAGGCGCTGGAAGGTAAACGTAGTGAGCGGAATGTGTTTGATATGGGCTTTACCATTAGCCGTGGGGAAAGTCTTTAATCCTCAGCCTTCTTATTGCAAAGGGAGAACTGTTTATTACAGTGCTCCCTTTTTTGTATTTGCTAAGTCGTGCTTGTAAGCAATGGCTTATATCAACCTACATAAATACTTGATCAACTACTTATCCAGATTGGTATTAGAATAGGAAGCTTGCCCCTTCATCGGCACCACCGACATTTTCGCGCATCACCTTGAAGATATCTCGTCCCCAGGTGATTTGACCTGCCTCTGTATCTAGCTGGACCGGTTGGCGCTGGTCAAACTGCGCTGCCACTTCCAGTAGCCCAGTTTGGCAATCGAGTTTGACGATATCACCATCTTCAATCAGGCCAATCGCGCCGCCACGCAGGGCTTCAGGCGTGATATGGATAGCAGCTGGGATTTTACCGGAAGCACCAGATAGGCGTCCATCGGTGACCAATGCGACTTGGTGACCGGCTTTCTGGATATTGCCAAGAATGGGCATGAGTTTGTGAAGTTCTGGCATACCATTGGCCGCAGGACCATTGTGGCTGACCACAATGACACAGTCCCCAGTAAATTCACCGGCTTGATAGGCAGCTTCCACGTCATGCTGGCAACGGAAAACCTTAGCTGGCGCTTCAATATATTGGTGCTCGGCCTTGACCGCAGACACCTTGATAACCGCTTGGCCTAAATTCCCTTTCAGAACTTTTGTTCCGCCTGTTTGGTTGAATACTTGTCCGCTGGTTGCAATGACATCGGTATTACTACTTTTGCTAACAGGTTGCCATACCAGCTTGTTGCCACTCATCACCGGCAGGGTCAGTTGATCGGAAAACTCACCGAAAACGGTTTGCACATTATCATTGAGTAATCCGCGATCATGCAGTGCTTTCATTAATGCAGGAACGCCGCCTGCAGCTTCGAAAGCATTGATGTCTGCCGGGCCATTCGGGTACATCTTGGCAAGCAGCGGTACGATGTCTGACAGCTCACTGATATCATCCCAAGTAAGCAGCAAGCCGCCGGCACGGGCGATAGCCAGCATATGGATAGTGTGATTAGTGCTGCCGCCAGAAGCGAGCAGGGCAATGACACCATTGACCAAATTCCCTGCAGTAAAGACATCAATGAGCGGGCGGTAGTTCGGTGAATCGGCGGTCATAGCGGCAAGAGCAAGACTGGCATGTTCGGTCAGTGCTGTGCGTAGCTCGGTGTTGGGTGCCACAAAGGCTGAACCTGGCAGCATTAAGCCCATTGCTTCGAATACCAACTGATTGGTATTGGCTGTGCCATAAAACGTGCAGGTGCCGCCTGAATGGTAGGCTTGGCATTCCATTTCGAGCAACGCATCTTTACCTACTTTACCAGCCACATACTGCTGGCGTACTGCGACTTTCTTGTCATTGGTTATCCCGGTTGGCATTGGGCCTGCAGGAATAAATGCGGTAGGCAGGTGGGCGTAGCTCAGTGCTCCCATCAGTTGTCCTGGTGCTATTTTATCGCAAATGCCCAGTAGCAAGGTGGCATCAAACACATTGTGGCTTAGCGAGAATGCGGTGGATTGGGCAATCAAGTCTCGTGAGAACAACGACATGTCCATGCCCGGCTGGCCTTGGGTGACACCATCACACATGGCCGGCACACAGCCAGCTACTTGTGCTGTATGCCCTAATGATTTGAGTGTTGTTTTAATGTGGTCTGGGTAGTTTTTATAGAGCTGGTGGGCACTTAGCATGTCATTGTAAGACGAGACAATGGCCAGGTTAGCGCGGGTAAAATCCAGAATTTGGCTTTTTTCCTGCTGGCAGGAGGCGGCTACCGCATGGGCAAGGTTGCCGCAAGAAAGGCTAGCGCGGCCTTTTCCTTGTTCTGCTTGCTGCGTGGTCTTGGTTTCAAAACTCGAGCGCAGAGCTTTGCTTCGGGCCTTGATACGCTCGGTGATCAGGGTAATGGTTGGGTGGATCATGCGATGAGCTCCTGAGAAATGACGGATACAGATCGTTCAGTGAGTGCAGACACAGAGCTATCTAGAATCGCTTCTATACTTTGGTCAATATCGACGGTAATGACATCTGCTTCATCAACAGGAGTTTCAAGTACCGCAAACTGACTCGCAATCATGTTTTCTTTCATGAAGTGACCCTGACGCAGGCGGATACGCTCAAGAATCACGTCCTGTGTTCCTGATAAGTACAAAAAGGCCAAATTGTGATTTCCTTCACGAATTTGTTCCCGGTAACATTTCTTCAGTGCTGAGCAAACAATTATACCGGTTTCGTTCTTGCTCTCGATGCTGAAAGCGGCGTCGCGGATCCGCTCCAACCAAGGCTCGCGGTCTTTATCGTTCAGCGGCTCGCCTTGAGCCATTTTTAGAATGTTGGCTTTAGGGTGCAGGTCATCACCATCGATGAACTTGCCGCCAATACGCTGGGCAAGCTCATAACCAATAGTACTTTTCCCTGATGCAGATACCCCCATCACTATGATGCTTTTTCCCGCCATGTAAGCTCCTTGAATCTTTTTCTGATCTAGATCTCATTTCTCAGATGATCTTCAAAATCGGGTTTATTTTATCGATGTTATTGGTAACATGTTACCCGTAACTTGGTTGATTGTGAACCACTGAATCAAGAATTCATCAAAACACCATGTTCTACACAGCAACAAAGTTGTTCCGGTTTTAGAGAGCGGGCTGTGCCATGGAGAGGGGGATAAATGGAACAAACTATCGAAAGCAAACTGAGTGTGATGAAGGTCGTGCCGGTTATTGCAATCAAGGATGGAGGCAAAGCACAACCTTTGGCCAAGGTGACAGGCAAGCCATTGGTCAACTGGTGAGTGAAATCAACCAGTAAGCAAAATAACAAATTGTTGATCACCAGTATTTACATTTTATCGGGTGACATTCAACGCATTTTATTGGGGAATAGGCTGCATAATAGGCGAGCTAGCTATTCTCCGTACACGCAGGAGTTGAGAAGATGTCTAATGATTACAGCGCGGTAGCCCGCTCGGTTGTCGAAAAATTAGGGGGATCAAGCAATGTTGTCGCACTGACTCATTGTATGACTCGTCTACGTTTTGTTCTGAAAGATGAAGCTAAAATTGATGCCGCAGCCTTGAAGGGCGTGAAGGGTGTCATGGGCATCGTTCACAATGGTGATAAGTGCCAGGTTATCATTGGTAACAATGTGGCTGCTGCCTACAAAGAAGTGATGAAGCTGTGTAACATTGATGGCACTTCTTCTGACGACACACCGGCACCGAAGGTAAAGCTAACACCTAAAGTGATTGGTGCCAAAATGCTGGATGCGCTTGTTGGCACCATGTCACCGTTGATCCCGGCGATTATCGGTGGCTCGATGGTAAAACTGGCCGCAATGCTGTTATTGATGTTCAACATCTACGAAGCCGATCACTCAACCATTATCCTGCTGAACACGATTGGTGACGGTGCCTTCTTCTTCCTCCCTATTATGGTAGCGGCATCGGCTGCGATTAAGTTTAAAACCAATATGTCACTGGCTATCGGTATTGCCGGTGTGCTGGTTCACCCGAACTTCATTGATCTGATGGCACAGGCGGCCGACGGCCGTGCAGTCGAACTGTTTGGTATCCCTGTAACATCTGTTCGTTATACCTACACGGTAATTCCTGTTCTGATCATGACTTGGATCCAATCGTACATTGAACGTTGGGTGGATAGCATCACGCCAGCTGTGACGAAAAACTTCTTAAAACCAATGCTGATCGTATTGATTGCCGCACCGATTGGTATCCTGTTTGTCGGCCCTATGGGCATTTGGATTGGTACTGCAATTTCTACACTTGTCTATGCTATCCACGGTGCTCTAGGTCCTCTCGCTGTTGCTATCATGGGCGCATTGTGGCCTCTATTGGTACTTACCGGTATGCACCGCGTATTTACGCCAACAATCATCCAAACTATTGCTGAAACAGGTACCGAGGGCATGGTAATGCCATCAGAAATCGGTGCAAACATCGGTATGGGCGGCGCGTGTTTGGCTGTTGCTTGGAAGACCAAAAACATTGCACTGAAACAAACGTCGATGGCTGCGGGTGCATCAGCACTGATGGCCGGTATTTCTGAGCCTGCGCTTTACGGTGTTCTGGTTCGCCTGAAACGTCCTTTGATTGCAACGCTGATCACTGGCTTTATCGTTGGTGGCCTTGCGGGGATGGCCGGAATAGCGAGCCACTCAATGGCAGCACCGAGCCTGTTCACTAGCGTCCAGTTCATTGATGTGAATGATCCGATGAGCCTAGTGTGGGTGCTGGGTCTGATGGCACTGTCTGTTGTTCTTTCTTTTGTACTGACACTTGTTCTTGGTTTTGAAGATATCCCTAACGATGAGGATGAATCAAACCCAACAACTGCAAAAGAGTCGGCGAAAGAACAAGCAAAAGAACTTGATGCACAGGCCCCCACAAAACCAGCTACGGCTTAGTGTTCTCTAACGCATAAAAATGAGCCACCTCTTACCGAGGTGGCTTTGTAACAATTCGCGGTACGTACGGCAATTAGCAAAATACAAGAGGCAAACCATGTCTGATATTACATTCCCGGAAGGGTTTCTGTGGGGCGGCGCGATTGCGGCTAACCAATCTGAAGGTGCTTACCGCGAAGGCGGCAAGGGACTAACGACTGTAGATATGATCCCTTACGGTGAAAACCGGATGCCGGTAAAACTGGGTCAGGTTGATTCGGTTGAACTTGATTCGGACGAGTTCTACCCAAGCCATCAGGCTATTGATTTCTATCACCGTTACAAAGAAGATATCGCGATGCTGGCTGAGATGGGCTTCAAGGTTTTCCGCATGTCGATTGCATGGGCGCGTATCTTCCCGAATGGTGATGAGGAAACCCCAAACCAAGCGGGTATCGACTTCTATCGCGCTGTTTTTGAAGAGTGTAAGAAATACGGTATCGAACCGCTGGTAACCCTTTGCCACTTTGACGTGCCTATGCACCTGGTCAATGAATATGGCTCTTGGCGCAACCGCAAGATGATCGCATTCTTTGAACGCTATGCCCGAACTTGTTTCGAAGCGTTTGATGGCTTGGTGAAATATTGGCTGACCTTCAACGAAATTAACATTTTGCTGGCCAGTCCATTTTCAGGTGCAGGTATTCTTTTCCAGGAAGGCGAAAACCACGATCAAGTGAAATACCAAGCTGCTCACCATGAGTTGGTTGCGAGTGCCTTGGTGACCAAAATTGCCCATGAGATTAACCCGGAAAACCAAGTCGGTTGTATGCTAGCGGGTGGTCAGTTCTACCCTTATTCATGCAAGCCGGAAGATGTATTTACGGCAATGCAAAAAGATCGCGAGAATTTGTTCTTCATTGATGTGCAGTCACGCGGTTATTACCCGTCTTACGCCCAGAAGGTGTTTGATGAAAAAGGCGTGAAGTTGGAGATTCATGAAGAAGACGATGAAATCCTGAAAAATACTGTCGATTTCATCTCGTTTAGCTATTACGCCTCGCGCTGCGCATCTGCCGATATGAACGAAGGCAATACCAGCGCGGCAAACGTGGTGAAATCGATCAAGAACCCGCACTTGGAAGCCAGCGACTGGGGGTGGGTAATTGACCCGCTTGGCCTTCGTATCACCATGAACTCATTGTTTGACCGTTACCAAAAGCCATTGTTCTTGGTGGAAAACGGTTTGGGTGCCAAAGACACCATGGATGAGAAGGGTGAGATCAATGATGACTACCGCATTGATTATCTACGCTCTCACGTTGAAGCGATGAAAGACGCGATTGCTGATGGTGTGCCGTTGATGGGTTATACCCCATGGGGCTGTATTGATCTTGTGGCTGCCTCAACCGGTGAAATGAGCAAACGTTATGGCTTTATCTATGTTGATCGCGATAACGAAGGCAACGGTAGCTTGGATCGTACCCCCAAGAAATCCTTTTACTGGTATAAGAAAGTTATTGCGAGCAATGGCGAAGATCTAGATTAATTTCGAATGAAATAATGTGTTCTGTTGTCTGAGGGGAAACTCTGACAGTTTGCCGGTAAGACCCTGTTTGTCATGGGTTACCGGCTTTTTTATGCGCTATTTCACGTCATCGAATGTCGCACTATCGAGTAGCGTGGCGATAGTATCTTCGAAGCTTATTCCTGCTTCTTTGGCTGCCATTGGAAACACGCTGCGGGTGGTCATACCCGGCACGGTGTTCATCTCAATCAGCCAGATTTTCCCGCTGTCATCCAAGAAGGTATCGACTCGGCCCCAACCTCGGCATCCCAACGTTTTATAGGCGGTCAGTGCGGCTTCACGCATCTGTTGTTCCTGCTCATCGGTTAAATCTGACGGGCAGTGATATGTCGCGCTTTGATCGCCGAATTTCGCATCCCAGTCAAAAAACGTATCTGACTTGATTTGAACAACTGGTAGTGCTTTCTCGTCAAGGATGGCACAGGTGTATTCGCGGCCGGTGATGAATTGCTCGACCAGGATGTCATCGTCATACTCAAAGGCATCAATTAAAGCGCTGTAAAGCTCCTCCGGGGAGGACGCTTTTGACACACCGATACTACAACCTTGGTTCAATGGCTTGACGACCACAGGGTAGGAAAGATCTTCCAGCGTCGCTTTGATGGTGTCGGTTGGAATGTGTTTGTTTACCTTGATCCAATCAGCCGTTAGCAGGCCGTTTGAACGCCAAATTTCTTTGGTTTTTAATTTGTTGAGTGAGATCGATGAAGCTAGCAACCCACTGCCGGTATAGGGGATTTTTAGTAAATCTAACAAGGCTTGAATATGCCCGCTTTCTCCCATGCCGCCATGAAGAGCAATGAACACTTTGTCGAGGTTAAAGAAGCCCTGCAAGGTGATATCAATATGGCGGGGATCAATCTTGATAGCTTCGTGGCCCAGCGATTCGACGGCACCGGCAATGCAGTTGCCAGATTTTAATGAGACTGCGCGCTCGCTAGACTCACCGCCGTATAATATTCCAATTCTCATGGTTTTGGTTCCGATTAAGCTTTGCTTTAAAAAATATCTATAAAAGGAGCAATAAAAACGTGTTTGCTCTGAAATAATGGCAAAAATAGTAATATAAAATTGCTTGTACAGTGTTCTGTAGCTTATTGTGACGTTATGCATTTTATACTGGGCTTTTGTGTATTGAAAGCATGGCATTGTTCCTGTTTTTTTGTCACAGAGGATGTTGCCTTATTTTTGAATAAGGGATGAATTTCTTTTCAGCTAACTTGAAAGAAACATCCTGCTTGGTAACCGCTATGAACAGACAGAAAAGTTTGATCAAACCAATTGGTATGTGGGTAATCATGCTATGCATCGGACTGCTTGCTAATGCTGCGACGGCATTGGATTTTGAAGATTTCCCGTTGGACACCTTGGATAATACTGTCGCGAAAGGTGTTAAGGCCAAAGTCGTTGATTACCATGGCCAAAAAGGAATACATGTGTCGGTGTTACCGGACCATAAATCAGTGGCACAAGGTGGTTGCGACAATTGCACTTATCTCGCTTTGCAGACGCTTCCATTTCGCGATGGCACCATTGAGTTGCTGATGGCGGGTGAGCCACAGCAAGAAGCGTCTGAAATGGTAAATGGAGTGCTGGCCAACGGTTTTGTGGGTATTGTCTTTCGGGTGAGTGAAGATAAGTCAAAGTACGAAGGGGTTTACTTACGTCCTGTTAATGCGGTGTCTGAAGATGAAGCTCAGCGTGAGTTAACAATTCAGTATTTTTCTTATCCTGACCAGTGGTTTAAATTGACGGCTGAAATAAACATTAACCAAGCGATTTTCTATATTGATGGCGAAAAAGCACTGGTGGTTGAGAGGTTGTTCCATGGCTCAGAGCACAAAGGGGTCATTGGGTTCATCACCCAACCCGGAAATGATGCTTATTTCTCTAGTTTGCAAATCAAGCACAGTCAGTAAAGCTTTGGTGGTTGGTCATAATAAAAGAGCAAGGCCGTGGCCTTGCTCTTTTTGTCGTAGTCTCAGTCAGAAGCAGGGAAACCATCAACTGTTGCATGAGCGACTACATAGATGCCTCCACTCAAGCCAGTTATAGTATATTGGTAAAATAGTATGTTGCTGTGTGGGCTGTCATTTTCTGGATATTGACCTGGTGCGACGGTGAAGTCCCCCTCGTTTCTAGGCAAAATTTCACCCCCAACATAAAGTTGTGTCTCTGTTAGGGTATAAGGCATACCGGTTGCCCCATCTGTTTCGGTCATTTGATATGTAACTTTTGCTTGTGAGCCATCATAGTCGACAGTCAAGGTACCCACTTTGGTTCCTTTGCTTAAGTCACATTGGCCTGCGGCAGCATAAATATCAAAGTAATAGGTACCTTCTGTAAGTGGGCCGTTAGTCCACCCCCAGCGGTTGAAGTTGCTTTCTTCATCGGTGATATCTAGGAAACACTTAGCTAGATTCGCACCATATGCAAATGCAGTTTCAGTTTTGGTTGTTGGTGGGTTACTGTTACAATCTTGCCATGTATATTCTATGTATGTAGCCCAGCTTCCTCTATCTACGAATGGTTTTCCATCTCCCCAGCCGGTTTCACTTTCAATAACCTCATTGTTTTCATTGATTTTAACAACCTCAGCATGAGCCGCTATAACGAGGGAATTATTTGAACCTAAATTGAGGTCTGTTTTTAATATCGTATAGGTGAAGGTTGTGGCGTATGGGCTATGCTCCGTTTGATAATCAAAGTTACCTATTTTAGGGTTGCCTTTTTTGTTGGTGGGAATACCAGCAAGAGAAGTTGAAACATGCAGGTGCGTGGTTTTTAATAACCAATCATTAGCTGTGCTAAAGGTGACATATAAATTATTTTCATCATTAGATATGGTAACCGTACCAGCATCTATAGTTTGTCCTGCAAAAAGAGTTACTTCTGTTGGTTCTCCACAGATTGTTGGTGTCGCTGAAGCTCCAAGACTTATAAGTCCTAAAGTAAATAATAGTGATATAAAGTAGCTTCTTAGCCATTTTAAAAACATAAAAATTCCTTAGTTGTTTTATATCACAGCAGATAATCTGAAGTGTTATAAGTCAACGTTACTGAGAAATAGGAGAAATTTTTCTTCTAGCTATTATTTAACGCTTTTTGATAAAACGTCCTGACATAGGTATAAATTAACTTAATGGTTAAGTGTGGTATTGTTTAATATTAATTCTATTCGGCGGATATTTCATGTTAATTTTATCGTGTTTTTAAATAACTGATTTAATTGTTGAAATGTTGATTTGTATTTCTTGTTTTTGTATGTGTGACAATATCCATAAGTTGATAATGTTTTTCTTTGTTAGGGGATCTGAAGGTCATATACCATATAGTATTAATTTATGTACTAATAAGTATGAATAATTTTATTGACTGTTTTTTTTATCAGAAGTGATTTGTTTTATTGGCATATAAAAAGTCATGTACAATTAAGCCCAGTATCATAAACAATGAAACTGGGCCGTTATCATAACTCTATTGTTAGCCAGTCACCGGCTCAGCAGCCATAATAGGTTTGCTTTTGCGAACAGCAAAGGCACAGAAGGCCAGGAACCAAAGACCACTTACAGCAACACCCGCCCAAGCAGAATGAGTGTATCCGATAGCGAGGTAACCCAATAGGGCACCGAAAGCAACCGAACATGCGTACGGTAGCTGGGTCATAACATGGTCCATGTGGTGACAACCTGCACCGGTTGCCGATAGGATACTGGTGCTTGAAATTGGCGAGCTGTGATCACCAAATACTGCGCCAGCCAATACAGCCGATAGCATAGGAAGTAGCAGTGCAATGTCACTGGCAGCAGCAATATCACCGGCTAGTGGTAACATGATCCCGAAGGTGCCCCAGCTGGTGCCGGTAGCAAAAGCCATTGCACAAGATAGCAGGAAGACAACCGCTGGAAGCAGTTCAACAGGCAGGTTGCCGTTTGACATGGAAGCGAGGTAAATACCGGTTTGCATATCACGGACAACTGAACCGATAGTCCAGGCAAAGAACAAGATTACAATAGCGGGCATCATGGCTGAAATGCCTTGTGGTGCTGCTTTTACCCAAGTGTTCACGCCAAGGTTAAGACGAAGCGCTAGCGCAATAGAAACCACTAGGCTACAAATCGCACCGTATACCAGAGATGATCCAACATCGGTGTTTTCAAAAGAGCCGATCACACTGAAGGCTTCACCATTGGCTGCTAGTACATCTGCGCCTGATTGCACCATGAAAAAGACTGTTGCCATCGTCAGGGTCAGGATAGGCAATACCATATCGATCATGCCGCCTTTGGCAGATTCTGGTACCTCAACCTCCAAACCAGCAGGTTTGCCCTTGGACTCATCCCACAGTTTGCCTTCTAGTGCCCATTTTTCATGCTTACGCATTGGGCCGATATCAAGTTGGAAGGCAATAACGCACAGTACCATGACCAAGGTGAATACCGCATACAGGTTCATTGGCATCATCTCGACAAAGGCTGAGATAGGGCTCTGATCTGTCACACCGTGTGCCATCATGATGCCGCCAACGAGGGCGATGATATAGGCACCCCATGACGAGATAGGCATCAGTACACAAACCGGTGCTGCGGTTGAATCAAGCAGGTAGGCCAGTTTTGCTCGAGAGATATTGAAACGGTCGGTTACCGGACGGCAGATGGCACCTACAGATAGGCTGTGGAAGAAGTCATCAATGAAGAAGATAAAGACCATCAGGCCGGTTAGTGACTTGGCACTGCGGCGATCTTTACAGCGTACTGCTGCCCAGTCGGCAAATGCTTGCGTTGCACCGGAGACACTCATCAGGCTGATCAGTGCACCAAGCAGTAACATGAAGATGATCATGTTAACGTTGTCACCGTTGAGTGCATCATCAACCCAGACAATCGCCAGTATCTTTGCAACTAGGTACTGCAGTGACTCTAATGGTGAGTATTGGTTTAGCATCATGGCACCGGCAAAGATACCTGAGCCAAGGGAAAGCAAAACCCGCCTGGTAGTGACTGCTAGGATAACAGCCAGCATGGCTGGGACAACGGACATTAGTGAGTCCGAAAAATCTACAAGGTTCATGATCTCATCACACCTACAACTTAAAGGTGGAGATCTACCGAAAGGAAGTGTAACTAAGACGCAGAAAGGTATGACTTGTTACCCCCTCAGGTAGCGCTCCATAGGTCAAAACTATGGCAGTTCTGTGCCTATTCGACACAGACCCAGCGACTGAAGTTGATGACTGCAGTCACTTCGGCGCTGACTCCTTTCTCCGGCTTCACAGGTATCACCCTCTGCTCGGTTACTGTTAGGCAGCGCGCCTCTACTGATTTAGGGATTATCGCCGTCAATCCTACTGGTTTTCGGCGATAAGGCTGACATTATATACGGCTGAATAATTATGTCAGCTAATAATCAGCTTTTTTCATCGTGTTCATTAGAATCTTGGTTTGTACAGTTAGCCCCTTTTCTCTGATTATCTTACTTACCCATATCTGGGTTTATATTTTAAGGAGCTACCGTGTTTTCTCGTAAACACTTTGAATTGATCGACAAACCGACGTTCTTCGGGGCGCTGGGCATGTTGATCTCGGTTGTGGTGCCCTTGCTGCTGTTTCCAGTGCAAGGTGCGGAATGGATTGCTATTGCCAAAACCTTTATGACCGACAAACTCGGTTTTCTTTATTTGTCGCTCGGTGTCGCTGCTTTTTTCTTTATGATCTACATCGTTTTTTCTGACATCGGCCAAATCAAGCTGGGTGATCCTGATGAAAAGCCCGAATTTACCACGGCTTCCTGGGCAGCGATGCTGTTCTGTGGCGGTATCGGTGCCAGTATCCTGTACTGGGGGACGATTGAGTGGGCTTATTATTATCAAGCTCCGCCGTTTCAGCTTGAACCGGGTAGTGAAGAGGCGGTGCGCTGGGCAGCAACTTATGGCTTATTCCATTGGGGACCGATAGCTTGGTCTATCTACTTGGTTCCAGCTTTGCCAATTGCGTATTTCTTTTATGTTCGTAAGCAACCTGTGTTAAAGGTATCTGCGGCTTTGATGCCGGTCATTGGTGAAGCCCGCAGCTATGGTTGGCTGGGTAAGGTCATTGACGTGCTGTTTATCTTTGGTCTTCTCGGTGGTGGTGCGACAACGCTAGGCCTTGCTGCCCCATTGATCACCGAAGGTGCCAACTACTTGTTTGGCGTACCAAAAGACACAGAGACTCAGATTATTGTGTTGATGCTCTGTACTGCGATCTTTGCATACTCGGCCTATGCCGGGATGGAAAAAGGGATCAAGTTCCTCAGTAATGTCAACTTCTGGGGAGCACTGGGTTTATTGGCCTTTGTGCTGATTTCCGGCCCAACCATTTTCATGCTGGAAACTGGGCTCGATTCACTGGGCCGTATGCTGTCGAATTTCTTTGTGATGGCAACATGGGCCGAGCCGTTCGGCGGCTATGGCTCGTTTGAGAATACCCATTTCCCACAGGACTGGACCATTTTCTACTGGGCGTGGTGGTTGGTGTTTGCACCGAGCATGGGGTTGTTTGTTGCGAGGATCTCCCGTGGCCGTACTATCAAGCAAATGGTAACGGGGTCGATCTTCTTTGGGTCGATGGGCTGCTTTTTGTTCTTCATGATCTTGGGTAACTACGGTCTATCGCTGCAGCTGTCTGGAGCGCTGGATGTCGTTGGTATCCTTAACAGTGAAGGGGCGACCAAAGCCATTTTCTCAATTCTTGAGCAACTGCCTTACAGTACCGTTGTTATTGCCGCGTTTACGCTATTGTGTTTGATCTTTACAGCGACCACGTTTGACTCGATCTCTTATATTTTGGCATCGGTGGTACAGAACAATGTGACGGAAGACCCAATGCGGTGGAACCGTTTGTTCTGGGCTTTTGCATTGTCATTTATGCCTTCGGTATTGCTGTTTATGGGCGGCTTGTCGACCCTACAGACCGCAGCCATTGTCGGTGGTTTACCGCTGTTGGTGATTGCGGTGATGTTGATGATATCGGCAGTGAAAGCGGCGAAGCTCGACCTGACTCACCAGGAAGGCTATGAAGATCCGGTAATTAACATCGAGGAGTTGCCAGATGTTGACCCTTGGTCGAAAGAAGGGATGGCGTTGACCAAGTTTGACGAGCTGAAAGACATCGCGATGGCCGCAGCCGAAGCTGAACGTGAAGCCTTGTATAAAGTGTGGAAGCTGAAGAAAAAGATGCGTGCAGAAGCTATGGCGAATGGCGAGTCTGCTTTTGAACTTAGCGAGGCGCCACAAGAGCGACTGGATCAACTTCAGCAGTTGATGGACGACGCCATATCAGCAAAAGAGAATAAACTAGCGGCTTCGGAAGAAGCACAGGAAGCGCGTAAGGTGTTTGATGAACTGATGCGACGCCGTCTTGAAGCGATGGTCGAGCAACAAGCTTAATTTTGATCAGTCGATGATGGCTCGTGGTTTACCGGTTACCTAACGTTTCTAAGCTCTCCTTGGCTTTGAACAGCGGGGGTTCAGGGTATAATGGTAAAACTAAGCAATCTCAGATTAGTAGGTATAACAATGAAAAAAGCACTTCTGACCGCGACACTATTGCTGGCAACTCCGCATGTTTTTGCAAGCGAGAATGCTGATATGTTTCCTGAAATGCCTGGTTTTACCAAGCATGTTATTCAACTTGAAGCGACTGAAAACGAAAGCCAAAACCGCCGAGTGCAAATTATTGCCAATAGCGTTATGAATGTTGATTGTAATATTAAAGCACTTCCTATGGATATTGAGCGACGTTCATTGGAAGGCTGGGGATACTCATATTACGTATTGGAGAAGCAAACTGACTATGCCTCTACCATGTTGGCATGTGAAGAAGAAGCATCAGATCAAAATTTGCAGTTCCACAGTGATTTGTTGCGTTATAACTCAAAGCTTCCTTTAGTTATTTATGCTCAGGATGATGTTGGCGTTGATCACGCCGTTTGGGCTCCAATGAAATAAAGCGATGCCGGTTTGACGCTGTTTGGCTCCAAATTACCGAACGATTATGCCGAGTCATTACGACTCGGCATTTTTATCTAAGAACACCGGTATTAGATTTGATCGATGATTGCTCTAACCGCTGCTAACACATCTTGGCCAAAGGCCACGCTACGCTCTGGCGACCAGCCATAAAACTCATCAGGATGACTGATGTGATCCTTAAATGGCATCTCGATAGTATAAGACAGGCACTTGAATTGCTCGGCGACCCAGTTAGAGCCAATGGTTAGGTTGGCCTTGCCCGGCTCATCTTTATCGTAGCCGTGCGCGACCTGAAATTCAGGCGTGATGGTCAGCAAGGCGGCCTTGAAAGCATTTTCCAATGCGGCATGGCGTTCATTGTAAGACGGGATCCCCTCGCTACCTGCAACGAAGTTATAGGGAATAGCCTCGTCACCATGGATGTCGAGGAACATATCTACGCCAGTTTTAAGCATGCGCTCACGCACAAGGAAAACCTCAGGGCTTTTCTCCATCGACGGCGTTTGCCACTCGCGGTTGAGGTTAACACCAATGGCATTGGTACGAAGGTGACCACGGATACTGCCATCAGGGTTCATATTCGGTACGATATGGAACACCGCTTTATCGAGCAGAGCTTTGGCGACAGTATCGGTATCGTCGAGTAGGCGTTGCAATAGACCTTCGATAAACCACTCCGCCATGGTTTCACCTGGGTGTTGTCGGCCAATGATCCAGATGTTTTTCTTTTCTTCCGACGGCTCACCAATGTTGAGCAAGCTCATGTCATTGCCATCCAAGGTTGAACCAAGGGTTTCCAGTTTACAGTTGAACTGGGTTTGGGCTTGGTGCAGTAAATCTTGGTGGCGGTCATAACTGAATGGGGCGAAGTAAGCGAAATACATCGAGCCGTATTCCGGAACCACCTTGAAGGTCAGGGTATCGCCATCAAACTCGGCTGGAATACGGAACCACTCTTCTCGATCATAAGAGGCAACCACATCATAGTCTTGCCAACCTTCGGGATAGGCTGATTTTGTCAAGTTTAAGATTGAAAATTGATGATGAAGCTGGGGCTGGCTTTCTAGACGGAAATGGAACCACTGCGAGATGTCGGATTGGTTATCCGCTGGGATCGTCAGTTGAATGTTGTCTGGCGAATCGGCACTGACGATATGGATGTTACCACTTTCGAAATTGCTGAAAATTTTCATTGTTATCAATCTTATGTTTGTTGAGGTGAAAAGAGGTTAGCAATAACTATAGCCTTTCTGAAGCAAATAACTGTTACAGAGCTTTGATAAGGGGATAACATGACATTTTTGCCCGGTGGACATATCGAGCTTGGTGAATCCCACTAAAATCAGCGTGATGGCCAATTTTTTGCGGTTTTTTGTATTTAATCTGGGTGTATTCGCTCTGTTTGTATGATGTTTGAGCAAACAAGCATTTTAGGGGTTTACAGACGACAGCAAGCTTTATATTATGCGCCGCACTTACGGAGAGATGGCTGAGTGGTTGAAAGCACCGGTCTTGAAAACCGGCATACGTTTGTAGCGTATCTAGGGTTCAAATCCCTATCTCTCCGCCACATTTGAAAAAGCCGCTGAGAAATCAGCGGCTTTTTTCGTATTTGCGCTAGTTAAATGATTATGGCGTCACAGCATTCTGTTCCTGCTTCTTCTTGAGCTTCATCGTCGAGTAAACCGAGAATACAGCCAACACAATGAATGCAAGGGCAATAGGACGTTCATACAAGAATGACCAGCTGCCATCAAACATCAATAGCGATTTCCTCAGGTTTGTCTCTGCCATCGGCCCGAGAATGATGGCCAACAAGATTGGGGATGAAGGGATCTCCATCTTATTGAGGATAAAGCCGAATAAACCAAAGCCAATTGCGATACCCACATCAAACATCGAGTTGTTAATGGCGTAGGCACCTATTACTGACAAGAAGATGATAATAGGGATCATGATGATCTTCGGTACTTCAATGATCCGACAGAAAAAGCGGATACCCAGTAGGCCGATGAGCAACATGATAATGTTGGCAACCAACATTGAGCTGAATACACCGTAGACCACTTCAGGGTTCTGGCTGAACAGTAATGGCCCTGGTGTCAAACCTTGTACAATCAAAGCGCCAAGTAAGACTGCCGCAACGGCATCCCCCGGAACACCCAGTGTAAGCAGTGGGACCAATGAACCGCCAGTAACACCGTTATTACCGGCTTCTGCAGCGGCTAAACCATGTACCGAACCTTTACCAAATTCATCAGGGTTCTTGGCTGAGCGTTTGGCTTCGTTGTAGCAAACGAACGCCGAAATATCGGCACCGGCTCCTGGTACTGAGCCAATAGACGTTCCCATCAAGCCACTTTTGATCGCTGTTGGCAGCATGGTTTTTAGGTCGTTTTTACTCAGTAGCTTATGGTCAAATTTAGGTGGTGCGCTTTTCTTCTGAGTATGTAATTTCTCAAGCTGGTTGAGGCCTTCTGAGATAGCAAATAAGCCAATCAGAACCGGAATGACATTGATGCCGCTATACAAGTCCATCACATCAAAGGTAAAGCGCGGCACACTGCTGATTGGATCAAGGCCAACGGTGGAAATCAGCAAACCAATGCTACCGGCTAATAATCCTTTCAGTATGTTTTTCGATGACACACTGGCAATAATGGTTAAACCGAACAGAGCAAGTGCGAAGTATTCTGGGGCATTGAATTTAAGAGCAAAATCAGCCAAAAGCGGAGCAATGGCAATCAATACAATGGTACTGATCAACCCGCCGATAAAAGACGCTACTGCAGAAATACTCAGGGCTCGAGCTGCCTGGCCTTTAGCTGCCAAAGTATGTCCGTCAAGCACAGTCGCGGCTGAGGCTGGTGTTCCCGGTGTTTTGAGCAAAATAGCTGCTATTGAACCGCCGTAAATACCACCGATATACACACCGATCAGCATAACAAGTGCTGCAGTAGGCTCCATACCGAAGGTAAAAGGCAGTAGGATAGCAACCCCCATGGTAGCTGTTAAGCCAGGTAGGGCACCAAGGATAATACCACCCAGCACGCCGAAGACCAGGACGGGAAAGACGCTTGGGCTAAAGGCCGTTAGAAGGCCTGAAAATAGATGTTCTAACATAAGCAGACTCTTACAAAATGATGCCATCAGGAAGTGCGATTACAAACACTTCGCCGAATAAGTAATAAACAGAAAAAACAAAAACGGCTGCAATCACATAATAGAGAGGTTTCTTCACCTTGAAGTAAATAAGATACAGGGTGAAGGCAATAAGGCTTGCAAACAGATAGCCGAGAATGTGAATTAAGAAAGCATAGCCAATCAGGTAAGTGACACCAAAAATAGAGAGTTTAGAGAAAAGTGGCTCTTCATGATCTATTTGTGCGTTTTTCTTGAGTTTCGTTTGTTGCCAGTGTTGGAAAATTAATACTGTCGAGATAACCATCATGGCGATGACCACCACAGTTGGAAAAAAAGCGGCATCGACACTGGCATCTTGAAACATGGGTTTGTCGAATTGGCTAATAATAAAGAGGGAGGCGGCACCTAATAAAATGATCAGGGACGGGAAAAGAAAGTTTCTATTCAGCATAGAATCCATCCTTGTGGTGAACGAGTACAAAAAAATAGAGCCAGCACGGGCTGGCTCCTTACAAAATTAGTTAATTAGCGTGCCTAGGGCTTGAGTATCTTCGTAAACAAACTTAGTAAACTCTTCGGCGTTGAGATTGTGAATGGTCATCGCGCCAGTAGCCATGAATGACTTGAACTCTTCGCTAGCCATCGCTTCGTCAAATGCTGCACCCAGTTTTTCAATAATGTGGTCAGGAGTGTCTTTAGGTGCACCGATACCGCGCCATGTACCTGTCACGACATCTACACCTTGCTCTTTCAGTGTTGGAACGTCTTTAATAAACGAGATACGTTCATCGGACATCACACCAAGGGCTTTTAGCTGGCCTGAACGAAGTTGGGCAATCGCCTCGCCTGGTGTCACCATGGTGACATCAGTGTGGTTGCCAAGAACCGCTGGGATTGCTTCAGACGCACCGTTATAAGGAATCGCGTTTAGTTTAATATCTTGGTCTTTCTCAAGTGCCATTAGGTAGAAGTTTGGCGCAGCGGTTGAAGCAAACTTCACTTTACCCGGCTCTTTTTTGGCTTCTTCAATCAAATCGTTGATGCTGTTGTACGGGCTATCGGCTGCAACTAGAACAACGGCTGGGTCTAGGTTAACCATGCGGATCAGCTTGAAATCATCAGCCGTATGGCGCATTAAGCCCATTTGTGGCAGTGAGGCTATTTCACGTGTAACAACAGTCAGGGTATAACCATCGGCACGTTGCTGGGCACCAAAGCTCATCCCTACTGCACCTGCACCACCGGTACGGTTCATGACGGCAATATTTTGGCCCAGAACATCTTTGGCGCTATTGGCCAACGTACGGCCCACCGCATCTGTACCACCACCGGCACCAAAAGGCACAACCAAGCGGATATTCTTTGTTGGATAATCAGCAGCCATTGCTGTTGCTGAAGCCAATACACCTGCGGTAACCATGACTGCTTTTAGTAATTTATTCATATTATTAATACCTATTGTTATTTTTCACATCGGTAAGTTTGAGTTGGATTTTCAATTTTTTGAGTTTGGTAGTCGTTGATAGTCAGTTGCTCAATGGCGAGGGCGATCCATCCACTGATCAGCATGTCATACCACTGTTGAACGCCGCTGCAGGCCACGACGACATTGCCGTAGACAAAGGAGCCGTAAAACAGCACATCGTCATCGCGCAATGATGATGGGTGGCTCGTTTGATGATTGATGTTGGCCTGAGAATCACGCCAAGCCTGCTGGGCTTTTTTACGAGCAAGTTGGTCAAAAGGAATCGTCCATGTATCCGGTTGGCCAATAGAGGTTTCAACTAAAATGGCTTCTTCAAAGCTGGCCTCCCACGGCTTAATGCGGGGATCCATAACAACGATATGCAGTTCTTGTCGGTTGGTTCTTGAGAATAGGCGCTCAATGGCTGGCCTAACGAGTTCAATTGCATCTAGAGCAATTTTTTTATGCGTGTTCATCCTTACACCTTAATGTTCTCGATACACGCTTAACTTATTGTATTATTTTATGCTAATCAAAGGCGCTTTTTTGAAAATGATAAACTCATCACTATTGAAAATATATCTTCATGATTTTGATCACTAAATTAATGTTTCTTGGCGGAATTAAGGTGATATTAATCACGTTAGCGGTTTTATGCCTTTGTTGATTTATTTGTATTATTAAATTATTGTGACTTAACAATGTATTATGAAGGTGGAATCATTAATTAAGAGTAGGGATAAATAAAAAATTAAAAAAAATTTAGTGAATTTAAATTTTGTTTAATAAAAGAGAGTTGAGGTTGGGGAAATATCGCTTATCCTTTCCCCATAAATAAAACCACCATAAAAACAATGGCTATAGTAGCCCAGCTTCACGAGCTTGGTGGAGTACTGCTGGGTCAACAAGTGCGTAGGCAGCATCCCATAACGAGGCAATGTACAGTTTTTCCTGCCCTTTTGATTGTCGCTCGAGCTGATCCAGCATATATAACTCATCAAGGGTTAATGGTCTGGTAAACAATTCCTTAGCTAATTTAAGTTTTTCCATCTGCCTAACTCCGCAATACTAAATTGCAAAGTTAACTGTGCTCAAATCATTGGTTGCCGAGCAAAGGTGTTAGGCCAGCAAACTTTTCAATTTAGGCTTTATCAAGGCTCAATATATCCCTGAATCAAGCCAATTGTAGGCAGTGATGAATCTTAGTTTCTTTGTTCTAACTTTTATCTATACCCTAGCTGTTGCTGTCTTGCATTAGCGTGATCGATACCGCAGTTGCTGGTTTTCTAAACGGCTTTGAATAAGGATTAGATCTAGGTTAAACATCGGTAGCTATTGTTGTAGAGGGTTACAGAGAAAAGTTGACTGGAGTAGCGGATTATTCATTTGGATACATAACTAAAATGAGTATCACTGAAGGGAGGCGCCATTTTGAACGATATGAATTTAACACCGGTATCTGCAGGCCATTTAATGACCCGGCGGGAGCAGGGCGTTTTGACCATTACTATGAATCGTCCAGGCAAGTTAAATGGCTGGACCATGGCGATGATGAATGCCCTCAAAGAGGTTTTTGAAAAGGCAAACGGCGAGGATAGCGTTAAAGCTGTTATCTTAACCGGTGCGGGAAACTATTATTCTGCCGGGGTGAACCTCAGTGGTACCTTAAAGTTAATGCCACCGCGTAAGTTGCGAGAGTTAATTGCTGAAAATAACCAAGCGTTGTTCGAGGTTTTCCTTGGTTGCACCAAGCCATTGTTGATTGCAATAAATGGCCCAGCAATCGGTGCCAGCGTCACATCAGCGACACTCGCCAATGGCATCATTGCGGCTGATAATGCAACATTTTCGACGCCCTTTGCGGCATTAGGGGTTACTCCTGAAGGCTGTTCCAGTGTGCATTTACCTCGCTTGATTGGAGAAAAAAGTGCTCAGCGAATGCTTGGGGCTGAGGGATGGAAACCTGATGCTCAACAAGCCCTAGCTATCGGGTTAATTCAAGATGTCGCTCCGCAAACAGAGCTGATGGAGAGGGCCGATTATATTGTTCGACAATGGCTTGAAGAAGGGAAACAACGAGAGCTTTTAGCTGGAAGTGAGATCGATGAGCTTCGGAAGGTGAATGCCGATGAGTCTCAGCAGTTAGCCGATGCCTTTTTGAAAGCCGCTTTTCTTAAACACCAAGCCCAGTTCTTATGGCGAAAGAAAAAGTTTATGCCATCAATGGTGTTTTGGCTGCTTTGGGGGGCGAGGCCTTTGTGGAAGTTATGGCTCTAATCTAAAGTATTTGCTGGTGTTCTAGACAGGGGCGTGAACGAAAAGTGATTATTTGGCACAGAGTGCTGAATAAGTGACCGGTTGGATGGTTTGGGGGTTTACAATGGATCTCAAGCGAATTAATATACGCCGCATAACGGAGAGATGGCTGAGTGGTTGAAAGCACCGGTCTTGAAAACCGGCATACGTTTGTAGCGTATCTAGGGTTCAAATCCCTATCTCTCCGCCACATTCTAGAAATTGGATGGTTACCATCGAGTTTCATACAGAATTGGAGCGGTAGTTCAGTTGGTTAGAATACCGGCCTGTCACGCCGGGGGTCGCGGGTTCGAGTCCCGTCCGCTCCGCCACTACAACGAAGCCTCAGTCGAAAGACTGAGGCTTTTTTGTATGCGTTGAGTTAGGTGTTCGCCCTTCGGTCGAATGAGTCCCGCAGGGAGGCCTGCCCGACGTGTACGACACTCAGCTCTCCGCTAGATCTCTTATGATAACAGTCATATTTACCGGTATGCCTATATCGGGCTATTTGGTGCTGATGACATAGGTGAGGATCTCGACGATTTGTTCTGGCGTTTTAGCCCAAGCCATTGCAGCGGCGTCGACTTCTTTTAATGGGTGGATAATTTCTTCGCTATGTAAGGTGATATAAGATTTACCTAGCGCTGCGCAGTAGCCGGCATCAAAAGCCGCGTTCCATTGCTTGTATTTGTCGCCAAATCTAATGACTGCAATATCGCATTGTTCAATCATCAGCTTTGTTCGTATCGCATTAACTTTAGACGACTTGTGATCGCGCCAAAAGCTGTCTGTTTCTTTGCCTAAAACATCACCTGCTGCGTCACTCGCATCATGATCTGTCACAGCGGAGGTAAATGTCACAGGAAGGTTTTGGGCTTGGGCTCCGGCTATTATTTTCTCTCGCCAGTCGGTATGTATTTCACCTGATAAATATACGGTGTATTTCATATTGTTGTCCCTAAATCAGTAGCGTTCAGTGGTTAATTAATAACTGTTAATAACACCACCTGTGGGCCGTAGACAAGCCAATAGTAATGTCTTCGCATTTCTTTATGAATCACTTCCTGATTATTAAATATCATTACATTATCCTCGGCTTTCGAAGGTTGAAGGCTAGTTTGTAGGATTACTGTGAGGGGAATTGGCGATCTCTTCACTTACCCATTGCAATAGCTGTTTGATTGCCCGCGATAGCACTTGGTTCTGGCGCACAATATAGCCCAAGCTGGTGGTTGGGAAATTAGGAAGTGGGGTGATGGCACTTTTCAGGTTGAGTTTTGGGTGGAGCGAAAACGCTGGCACGATGGCAATACCAAACCCCGCTTCGGCCCAGTCAATTTGGGCATCGACACTGCCGACTTCCATTACCCGGTATTTAGGTAAGTGAAGGCTAGGCAAAGCGAGATCAATCAGATCACGGGTACGGGTATCGTGACCCAATAGGATCAGTGTCGGTTCTTCTTCCGAACCGGTGATCTTTTCATCCAGTGCCTGCTGCTGCCAATCACTCAAACCATTACCCAGTGCGCACCAGCGAATTTGACGCAGTTCGGTAAAGTGTAGTGGCTGGCTTTCTTTTTGGGCTATCACAAAGCCTAAATCTGCTTTGGCACTTTTGACCAGCTCGGCCGCTTGGGTTGAGGTGGTGTTGAACAGAGAGAGATCGATGCCCGGGAACTCATGCTTGAATGACTGGAAGGGTTTAATCAGTAGCAAGCGAGAGATAATGTCACTGGCTGCAATAGAAAGAGTACCTTGGGATAGATCGTTAATCGCATTGAGGTCTGACTGGCATACCTGCAGTTCTTGCAATGTTGACTGCGCACTTTGCAATAAGCGCTCTCCAGCTTGGGTCAGGCGGAACGGATTACGCTCAACCAGCTTGACCCGGGTAGTCTTCTCCAACTGCTTGATATGCAAGCTTACATTGGGTTGGGTCATGTGCAGCTCTGACGCCGTTTTACCAAAATGCTCTAATTGAGCCAGAGTGACAAAGGTATTCAGCCAGTTGAGATCTAACATAAAGGCTCGCTTATTGAACCGCTAACGATGAGTGTGTTTATTCTACGCCCTTTGTCACAAATTCCCATATGAAATCCTTATCGGAGTTATAACGATTATTAATTTTTCTTATTGGCCGAGTCGCCTTAGCATAATCTCATCATTGTTTGGGAGAGTTAATTATGTCGTCTATCGTTGTTGTTGGTGCTAACTGGGGTGATGAAGGTAAGGGCCGAATCGTTGATTTCCTTGCTGAACAAGCCTCTGCGAGTATTCGTTTCCAAGGTGGTAACAATGCTGGCCACACTGTGGTTAATGATTTGGGAACATTCAAACTGCACCAGCTACCAAGCGGCGTATTTAACCCTGACTGTCTTGCGGTGCTAGGCCCTGGTATGGTGATCAGCCCTGAGCCTCTTACTACCGAGTTAGCAGAAGTTGCAGCTGCAGGGGTTAACGTTAACCTTTGTATCTCTGATCGAGCTACCTTGTGTCTTCCACTCCACGCTCTTGAAGATACCCTAGAAGAAGTGCGCTTGGGTGATGCAGCCTACGGTTCAACCCGTCAGGGCATAGCACCTGCTTACGGCGACCGCGTTATGAAGAAAGGTATTCTGGTTGGTTGGTTAAAGCAGCCTGAAGTATTGTGTGAGCGTATTCAGTTCTGGATGGACTGGAAACTGCCACAGCTTAAAGCCCTATACCCAAGCTTCGAGTTTAGCCAAACAGCACAAGAGATGACTGAGTGGTTGCTAGAAGTGTCGGCGCCATGGCGTGATGCGATTTGCAATGTGACCTTGCCGCTTAAAGCACTGCAGGCTGAAGATAAGAACCTACTATTCGAAGCACAGTTGGGTGCTGGCCGTGACTTGACGTACGGTGAATACCCATGGACAACATCTTCTAATGTTGTGTCAATGTATGCGGGTATTGGTAGTGGTTTGCCAGCCCTTCGTCCTGAGCGAGTGATTGCTGTTGCTAAAGCGTTCAGTTCATCAGTGGGTACAGGCACGCTGATCACCGCGATGGAAGAGCAAGATGCTTTCCGTGAAGCCGCGGGTGAGTTCGGTGCGACAACGGGTCGTCCACGTGACATGGGTTACTTTGATGCGGTAGCGACCAAAAACGGTGTTGAGCTTCAGGCGGCGACTGAAATCGCCCTGACGAAGGTGGATTGCCTAAGTGGCCTTAGCGACCTGAAAATTTGCGTCGCTTACGATGGCGATCATAGCGAAAACCCAATTTGGCCTCAAACCGCGTCTCTAGCGCCTGTTTATGAGAAAATGGAAGGCTGGAGCGAAGACATCACTGGTTGCCGCAAGTTTGAAGAGTTGCCAAAAGCAGCACAAAATTACGTACTGCGTATCGAAGAGCTAATGGGTGTACCGGTGAAAATGGTATCTGTCGGCCCTGGTCGCGAACAGATGATCATGCGCTAATACCAATCTGGATAAGTAGTTGATCAGGTATTTGCACTGGAAAAATCGTTGTTATCAAGGCAGATTTTGCAGTAACTAGTGGCTCTAATTACAAAATATCTAACGCAGAGAACAGCGGTTTTAACTTGCAAGACTGATCAAATATTTATGTAGGTTGGTATAATATAGCTCTGATACTCTATTTATACTGAAAAGCCAGCACCGAGAGGTGTTGGCTTTTTGTTGTTTGTTTGTTGTGCTCTATCAGTATTACACTGGTGATTTGAAGGAGTCAGGCTTGAGGGTTAAGACAGAGCAACTAAGCTGGTTGATCATAGACTCTGCGGTGTTGCCCATGAGGAAGCCTGCGATACCAGTACGTGAGAGTGAGCCTAGAATGACGACATCGACGCCTTTAGCTGAGGCATAGAGCGGTAGTACTTCCCTCGCTTCCCCCTCGACAATTTCTATTTTGGTATTAACAACGCTATTTTGGTGCGGTGCTAACAAAGATTTCAGGCGCTCGATCCTCTCTGCTTTCATTTTTTGCGAGAGTTGCTCAATATCGTTATCATCATAGCCACTCCATTTTCTCAGGTAGCCTTCGGAGTCAAGTCGCCATGCATGGCATAGCGTTAAGTCTGCACCAGTTATTTCGCAATATTCCATCGCTAGCTCAATGAGTTTGGTATTAAAACCCTGATATTCAATATTGCTAAGATCAATGGCTGCTACAACGTGATCAATCGGTTTGGAATAAGAGCTGATAGACCAGATAGGTACTTCCGATTTACGGATGATGCTTAAGGTATTTCGTCCACGTTGACAGGCTAACTTCTTGTCATCTCTTGTGGAATCAATAACCACCATGCTGGCTTGTGATGCTTTGGCTTCTTTAATTATTTCTATGTGCGGGATGCCGATACGAACAAGGGTGTTGAAGGTAATGTTGGGGTATTGAGCGTTGAGTACTTCAACATGATGATTAAGCTGTTTATGGTAAAACTTTTTCGCTTCATCAATGATATTGACGGCAGTATCTGAATGCTCGGCGACCTCTTTTAATTCACATAATTCTTCAATAACAGCTAATAGGGTAACTTGTGCAGAGCATTGATTAGCAAATCCAAATGCCTGATGAAAGGAATCATTGAGAGGTTGCTCAGGAGCAATGGTAACCAATAGTCGATTGAGTTTCATACGGCCTCCTTAAACACACATAACACACATGGCTTTTAGTTTCAGTGTATATCGGTTGCTTTTCGATTGCCTGCGTGGTTCATGTTTGTTAACAGAAAAGCGCATTTACAAGGCATAATATGAGGTGTGGATCGGATTATGGCTTCTAGTCACTTTCATTTGACGTCAGAGGCCACCAAGCGGTGGCCTAAAGTGTTTCAGAGTTAACTTCCGTTAAGCAAACGGCGGTGAAGCGAGTCCTTTAGTTCAGCCCTCTGGTGCTTGAGTTGAAGCATGGCATCATCTTCAATCGGGGAGCCTCTGAGTTCAAGCACACGGATTTCTTTATCTAACTGATTATATTGTTTGGCATCCTGGGCAAATGCCTCGTTGTTTGCGGATAAAGCGGCGATTTTGTCTTTGTATTGCGGGAATTCATGAAGCAGAGAGTGATCTTCTCCTAACATACGACCTCCTAAAGCAACCTGAAAAATAATGTATCTCTGGCCAATTTCACCTACAAGGATAGCAGCTTTGATTATAGTGACCTGACTTCCTTCTTAAAAATTGAGAAAAGTGTGATTAAGTTTCATGATTTTGCGCTTTCACCGCAACCTTGGCTTTCTTTAGAAGGTGGTAGTGAGTTTGATATCAGTTTTGCTGTGGTGATTGTGATTTAATTAGGCCCCCTGAGGGGGCCTAGTGATTAATCCGCCGTCACAATCAGGCCCAACGGTTCGAGTAGCTGTTCTTGCTGCCAATCGCAGATCATGACACCTTTGAGGTTAACCCTTCTTGGGTCAAGCCCGGTTAAATCGACATGGCAGAGATTGCACTCTTCTATCACAAACTGTCCCCAGCTATCAGGTGAGAATTCACCTCGGCTGAGATCAGAACCTTTGAATGACGCTCCCGTCAAGCTAGCCCCAGTCCAGCGGTTTTCGAACAACTCACACTGCTCCAGTCGCTGGTCTTCCAAATTGGCAAAGGCTAAATTGCTTGCCGAGATATAGGCTGAGCAAAAGTAGTTATTTTGAGTCAGGTAGTTGGCAAAGCTAGCTAGGGAAAAGTTAGCCCCTTTTAAATTGCAGGCACGTATTTCGATGCCAAAACATTGTGCGCCTCGGAAGTTTGCCATGCTGAGGTTACAGTCTTTGAAGCTGGCCTCTTTGAGTTTGGTATATTCAAAACGGCACCCTTCGACGTCACCACGCTCGATAAATTGGCAGTTGATGAACGCGGATTCGTTCAAATTGGCTCGGTTGAAGTTACAACGAATGAAGGTGCAGTTTTCGAAGTGGCTATATTCAAAGTCTTGCTCTGAAAAATCATGGTCGATGTAGGTTTGGTCTTTCATTGGAAACTGCCAGTATGAGTTATCTTTATGTAGGCAGGGTAACTGTAATTAAGGTAAAAATACCAGAGGTTTATGCCGCTCACTTTAAGTAAGCGGCATTCAATGTCAAAGGACTTTATTGTATTGACTTAAAACTGCTTATTGCCTGCCAAATCTTCAACATAGCCCGTGGTGAGATCAACAAAGAAGTGATCTGCGGGTTTGGCTTTGCCTAGTTGATGATAAATGCGAGCAAATGATGCAAAACGAGTCCGAAGCAGTAACAAGTCAATTTGATCTTTTTGTACGCTGCCACCACTGGCTGGGTTTTGATTAATGTAGTCGGTGTCCCAATCAATGTTTTCCAGATCGCCATCTGCATCGTTGTGCTTGAACATTTCCATTGCAACCCGGATTGGTACAAGCAGTTGGTAATTCAGATCTTGTAGTGCTAGCTCGTCACCGTTGCGCTGATACAAAGTGGCAAGGCACAATTGTTTAAAGCTCACGGCCATCATTTGATCACGATTCATCAGGAAAGTGCTGCAGTGACCGTCTACCATGGCCAGAGCGTCAATAGCTTTATCTTCAAGTCCCCACTCGGCAAAAATAGTCAATATGTCGCTATTGTTTGCCTCGATTGTCATTGCTTCTATCAAAGCCAATGTTTGTTGGTTATCGAGTGTTCCCTCATAACATGACAACATCATTAGCCAGTAGAGTGGTGTGGCCGCCTCAAAAAGTGCCGTAATATCCCCTCCCCAGCCATTTTTTAGTCGCATGTGCATTAGTACATCCAAATGGCGGAACATGAAATCACGGTAGTCAGTGGCTTCCAACATGGTTTCCCACTGTACATCTGCACCAACCCATTCGCGATGTTCTTTTTCAAGCTGGTAATAAGGGAAGAGAGCATCAAAGTCACGAACATCTTGTAAGGTCTTGGTCTCTATCTCGAACAATGTTGGTGAATGACAGGTGACGACTTTGTACGATGGTGTGTAGGCTGCCAGAGACGGTGCTTGAATATTAATGAGGGTACCGTTTTCGCCTTGATGAACAGCTGTATCATTAACATGAATATGGCCGCCAAACTGCATCTTTACACCGGCGTTAATGACCTGCTCAGCAGTATCGCTGGAAGGTACGCGGGTGTTGTTGTAAGAGCCGTCATTGAATACATAGTAAAAATCGTTTGCGCTCGAGTTGAGGTACTCGGTTGCTGGGTAATGGCTAAATACAATCAGCGTTTTGCCTTCAGCTTCAGCACGTGCCGTTACATTGGCTAGCCAATCCATTACCTGGGGCTTGTACTTCTTGCCTTCTTCCCAGCCGATAGAGGCGTGGCTCCAGCTGGTACCGTCGTCGCTAGGCAGGTAGATATTCATGTCGACAGAGACAATCCATAGGCCTTCAACTGGCTCGGCCAGATAGGTGGCATCTGGACACCAGAACGTATTACCACCGTCTTCCTTGCTGATCATAAGACCGCGATCTTCAAACTTATCGCTGCCCCAGGGGGTTTCGTAGCTGACATAGCTTGGTTTATTCTGAAAACCGTATTGCCCCAACACGTCAAACATTTCCTGATAGCCCGTAGCCCACATTCCTTTCGTAATGTGTTGGCCAATCAGTACATTACCTGGCGTGAAGTTGCGGTCCTCATCACTGGTTACCGCGATGCTGGCCCCGGTGTGATGCAAGAAGTTCTTTGTTTGGTGGGCACCATATGGCCGAACAGGATCATGGTTGCCATTAGTCAAAAAGAATTCAAAACCGTACTTTTCAATATATGGTTCTACAACACGGTTAAACCCTTTTAAGGTGTCGACTTGGCCATCATCAGAGAAGTCGCCTAGTAAACAGATATATTTAATACCTTGTTGGCCTAACTCTTCAAGTGCCTCAATAAAGGCAAAGTAGTTTTCGTTGAACATACGAGTAGATTCGCACGAGTCCTGCATGCTTCGTATTGTTACTTCGCTGTTGAATTTTGAAAATTCGTAATGACCAAATACATCATGGAAATGAACATCTGCAAGCATTGCGACTTTCACTCCGGCGATACTGGTTTTCTCTTCTGAGGAGCTACTGCTATTACATGCTGTTAGGATTGATGTCGAAGCTGCAACTGTGCCAACTTTAGCCATTCCGCCCATAAAAGATCGGCGGGAAACATTTTTTTTACTAAACATTTTTTATTCTCGTTTTTAAAAACGTATAAAATATTTATCTTCTGTTTCAGAATTGATTCATATTTATTTCATTTTTTTTAACTAGCTAGGTATAGGCGGCTTTTATGATTGCGATCAATAAATAGGGGGTTGTTTCATCTCGTTGCTTATCAAGCGTGCCCTCTAGACGATTAGGAAGCCGAATTTTGAAGGCTTTCGTTACCCCCATCACTCTTTATCAACTTGAAACAAAAATGTGACTAGCTCAGTGTTCACAGCCATGTTTTAATTGCACAATATTCAAAAGAAATATGATAATAGACTTCAGGGACTAACATGGTGACAGTGAAAAGAGCAGCAGCAGGGATAGCAATGGCTTTTTTGTCGTACTCGGCAGCGGCTTCAAACACGCTCTCTGATACACGCAGTGTTGGTATGGGTGGCGTTGGTGTTGCATCAGCTAACTACCTGACGGCGAGCTTTCATAACCCGGCATTGGCAACACAGAATAAACGTCATGACAGTTTTGGTATGATCTTACCGGTTATCGGCGCCCAAGTTTATGATGGCAATGATCTACATGATCGGGTGGATGCGTTTCAAGATTTGAATGATCAATTAGCGGGTAATCCTAATCTTGAAGATGAGTGGACGGCAGCGCTGAAAGATTTGGATGATGGTCGTATCGATGGTGATGTAAATGTCGGTATGGTTATCGCTATTCCCAATCGAATGGTTAGCACAAACTTCTTCATTTCTAGCAATGTGACCGCGTTGGTTCTTACTGATATCGACGAGGATGATATTGCCAACCATGAAGTCATTAACTCAACTGGGCAGGCAGTTGCTGGTGGTACGGTTGATATTGGCTTTACCTTTGCCAAAGAATTTATTTTCTTAGATCGCGACCTAAGCTTAGGGGTTTCCCCTAAATTCCAGCAATTAATGGCATTTAACTACAAGCAGGGTATCGACACCTTCGATGATGACGATATCGACATCGGTTCTGACTATGTCGATAAGTCGGCGTTTAATGCCGATATCGGGGCAGCCTACGCGCTGAGTCGTAATGTGATGCTAGGTTTATCTGTGCAAAATGTCTTTTCCCAATCATTGACGTCAAATGAGAGCTCTGGTAATCAAGTGACTTATGAGGTTGAGGCGCAATACACTACAGCGTTTGCTTATAACCATCCCCGCTTCACGGTTGCTGCAGATGTCGATTTGAACAGTAACAAGCCGTTCAAAGAGCAAGCGTATAAAACTCAGTTTGCCCGTATTGGTATAGAAGCGGATGCATGGCGTGTGGCTCAGCTGCGTTTGGGCTACATCCATAGTATGACTGATTTTTCCGATGACCTGTTTACCGCTGGTATTGGCTTGAAACCCTTTGGTAAATTTGGGTTAGATATTGCGGCCATTTATGGTAATGAAGATAACTACGGTGCATCAGCTCAATTGGTCTTCCACTTCTAATTTCACCTGAAGTGCAAGCAGAAGACGATTGTTTGTTAGCGTTGATCATTCGCTGATTATAATAATCGTCTTTTTAACGCCTTTCTTAAATCAACACGCAATTTTATTTTGAGTGATTCATGAAACCTTGTTGCTCAAGGTCTTGAAGTACGCTCTCGTTAAGTGCATCGTCACTCACCGGTTGATCGGTATATTGACGAATAGAGCGGTGGGAATGAAGATGAGAGAAAACATCACTGATTGAGATAAACCACTAACAAGTCGGCTTCAATGGCATTAGCCAGTTTGGGGACCGATGAGAATAGTCGGCTGAAGAATTTATGATGATGGCCGCAAACCACTAAATCGATATCCATTTCTTTAACGACCCCAGATAGTTTTATATGGAGATCGCCAACCACCACCAAGGTGTCTGTAATCGGGTAATCACATTGATCCGCGAGTGTTTGTAGTTTTTCTTGTATGGTGCGTTTTTCTTTTTGTTCCAAAACGACTTTATCAACACCGACATATACAAAGGACAGTTTGCAGTTAGTCCCTTTAGCTAATGAGACGGCTTTATCAATCACGGTTTGGCTGGATTGAGATAAATCAACAGCAACTAAGATATGCTTATAGCTCATCGTGTTTTTCCCCGCTCTTTGCTTTGTGCTGATCTTAAGTTTAGCCGTAATCCACGATTGGTCAGTGACTTCGTCCAACTCCCTTCATATTTCATTTGTCAGTTATCACCTTCAAACAACGTGAAGCTGTTATGATGCTATCAGTGGTTGGTTCCGGCAAAATGATATCGAAATAGCCTTCCCGCAAATGGATATTCATGTGCGTGATGTGAAGCAGGAAAAAGATAATCCGCCAAGTGACTAGGGCTTATTGTAATAATCAATTAACGTCATGATAGATGCAGAATTAATGCTAGAAAGGATGCAAAAGGACTCAACAAACCTATCCCATTACTGGCCAGTGTCAATGTGGTCAAGTGAGTTATACCTTGAAAGAAGCCCCTTTAGAGCTGCACAGAGATTGATAGTGGGCAGTGGTCACTGAGTTGAAACTGTTTTAGCTGTTGGTCTGAGAAGAGATATTCAGAAAAGGATACCTCGGTATCTTTTTCTGTTATTCGGCCATCAATAATGAAGTGATCGATAAACCCGGGGTATTGTCTTACCTCCCAGCGTCGCTTGCGCTTGTTATAGACCTGCGAGCGGCACTGGCTCTTTATACCCTCCGTCATCAATATCGGAGCGGGTGTCGACACTTTAGACGTTAGTCCCTGCCAATACGTATCCCCTTTTTGTGCCAGTCGGCGATTAAAGTCCCCTAGGATAATAAATGGTTGTTGCTCTGCTTGGCGTTGCGACATCCACTGAGCCAACACCTTGAATTGCTCGCGCAGTACCGTACAGCTTTTATTCCGGTGACGGTTGCTGTAACAGCCGCTTTTAAGGTGTACATTCAATAGTCTCAATGACGGTTTACCATCTTGATACAAAGTAACATCGACACCATAGCGCAGGTATTGGTTATTCCATATATCGAGCTGATGGAGATCAGGGTGGCGATGGTAATTCAGGCCTTTGCGAATGGCAAACCCGACAAACTGCGGCCAAATTTCGTCGTTACTTATTACTTGCCGACTTGAGAACGCAACCTGATACTTATCGAGCGAGATTATCTTTTTTATCGATTGGTGGTTAGCCACTTCTTGAAAAGCCAAAACATCAGGTGAAATATCATTGATGATGTTTGCAAATGCTCGATAGTCGCTGGTCCTTCTCGTTGGAATATTGGAGTGGCGCTTTACCTTGGGTTTCGCGTCTGAGAGCCAATTGAGGTTCCAGGAGGTAATCATTAATGGTCTCGAAGGGGGATGCTTTGTGTGGCTCGAAGCGAACGGTATTAGCAATCCAAGTAGGAGCAACATCCCAAGTGAACTCACGAAGGGGAAATGGGGCATTGCCATTGTATAAATACCTTCCAGCGTCAGAAGAAAGGCAGGTTATGCATACCCTGTGTGATAAACAATCATGGAACATGCAAAGTGCGGGCAGGGTGGTGCTTTGCTGTAATGAGTTTTACTGGGTTCTAATTTGATGTGATGTTCGTTCGCATACAGCAGATAAGTTTGGGCTGGATACTTTTTATTCAGGTCACTCTACCTTCCTTTGTTGGATCATGATTGATTGGCAACGAATCAATTATGCTATGACTGATGCTCTATATTGGTGCGTGGTTGTTCCGTTATTGGGCTCTCATTGTTTAAAGGTTATTAATTTTAGTGAGATCATTAAGTATTGTTCTTAATAATCAATAACCTGAGGTTAATGGTTTTGTCATGGTATTGTGGTATGTTTATAGCAATAACTTAAACTAAAGTTTATGACTAAAGGCAATGGAGTGCTTTTGTGATGTTGTCATATAGTAATTCTAGTAAACAGCCGAAACCCGCTGAACTAGTGACACTTTCTACTCATATAGATGATCATGCTCATGATCATTTGCAGATAGTCATCGGTCTGCAGGGAATCGTAGAGTTTGATATCAATGGTAGGGGCAATTATATCGTCCCTGGACAAGGCTGTATTATTACGGAGCTTTCTAAGCACTCCTTTGGTGGTGTTAATTTTTCTTCCGATATTTTAGTTTTGAACCTAGTTGCTGACTGTGAGTTTAACCAATATGTTTTACAACAGTTCAATGATAAAGCCTATGATGATTACTACTTTCAGCTGGATAGTCAAATTCAAGAAATCATCAATAGATTGGTAGTGGAAATAGCGTCAAGCCCGGATGATCTTTGGCTGGGGAAAAGCTGCAGTAATACAATTATTGCGCTGCTAAACAAGCATATGCAAATATTCCAATCAGAGCCTCGCTCGTACCGATTGGATATCAAAGCGATAGAAAAATATGTCGAAAAGCATATCAATCATAAGATCACGGTTGCTCAGTTAGCTGGTTGTGTATATTTAAGTGAGAGTCAATTTCACTATCAGTTTAAAGCACACACAGGGCTAACACCTCACCAGTATGTCTTATCTAAGAGGGTTCAATATGCAAAACAGCTTATCGAACAAGGTGGGCTTACGCTCAGTCATGTAGCACACTTGTCTGGTTTCTCGGGTCATAGCTCTCTTACCCACGCGTTTTCCAAACATCTTGGAACGTCCCCATCTCGATATAGAAAACAATACTTTTCTTAATCTGAACGCTGATGCAAAGCTAACAACGTTGCTCTAAAAGCAACCTTTTATTGTGGATGTTTGCAGCTAATTTGTACATCTAATCACCTCACTTTCCCAGTTTTTGACAAATTTTCAATAGTTTTCAGCAAGTTTTAATCTTAATCAAAAATACACTGGTTATCACAGATTAAAGCTAAGGCCTTTCAAAGGTTAAGGTTTTAGGAATGGGTGCTAATGATTAAGGACGAGGTAGCTACATGTTGAAAAAGATTGAACTGTTGGGCCCGGATATTACTAAACAGTCTATCGATGAGCTAGAGGCGCTTACTTCATCGCTATACATGGTTGATGAAACGAAAATTTTGCAAGAGTTACTGCCGCTGGCTACACCGTCAAAGGCAGAAAAAGCTGAGATGGAACTGCAGGCAAATGAGCTGATTCTCGCTATACGCGCAGATAAAAAATCAATCCAGATGATTGATGCCTTGTTGCTTGAATATAGCTTGGATACCCAAGAAGGTATCTTGTTGATGTGTCTGGCTGAAGCGTTGATGCGTATTCCCGATGCTGCAACTGCCGATGCGCTGATCCGCGACAAACTGACTGTCGCTGATTGGAAATCGCACCTTAAAGGAAAGAACTCTGTATTTGTTAATGCATCCACCTGGGGACTGATGTTAACAGGAAAGGTTTGCGGCATTGAGTCCACTGAGCCCACAAGTCCGACGAATGCGATATCTAAATTGGTCACTAAGTTGTCTGAGCCGGTTATCCGTCAGGTAATGAATCAGGCCATGGCAATTATTGGCCGCCAGTTTGTTTTGGGGCGTAATATTCGTGAGGCACAGAAAAATGGCCGTCCTCAGAAGGTGATGGGGTATGACTTCTCGTTCGATATGCTGGGTGAGGCAGCCCTAACCAAGAAAGATGCTCAAAAGTATTTTAATGACTATATGTCGGCTATTGAGATTATTGGTGCAGATAAAAATCAAAATTCAGCCACTATTCCTTCTATCTCAATGAAACTGTCTGCTTTGCATCCTCGCTACAATGTTGCAAACGAAGATCGAGTCATGACTGAGCTTTTTACCTCGGTGCTTGCATTGGCCAAACGAGCACGAGAGCTGAATGTTCCGCTGACCATTGATGCTGAAGAGATGGACCGCTTGGAACTGTCCTTGCGCTTGTTTAAAAAGCTGTATCGTCATCCTGTGATTAAAGGCTGGGGAAAATTTGGCCTTGTTGTGCAAACTTATGCTAAACGGGCTCTGCCAGTTTTTGCTTGGCTAAACCGATTGGCAGAAGAGCAGGGCGATATGATCCCTGTCAGGTTGGTTAAAGGTGCATATTGGGACAGTGAGATAAAACTAGCGCAGCAGGGAGGTTACGAAAATTACCCTGTATTTACTCGCAAGGAAGGCACTGATGTTTCTTATCTTGCATGTGCTCGCTATGTACTCAGCAAGGATGTTAACCGTAATCTATATCCCCAATTTGCCAGTCATAATGCGCAGACGGTTACAGCCATTGCCGTGATGGGTAAAGAGAGTTATTACGAATTCCAGCGTTTACACGGTATGGGTGAGGCGCTGTATAACCATGTGATGAAAAAATATGGCGCAAATGTTCGCATTTACGCCCCTGTTGGTAGCCATAAAGACTTGCTGCCATACCTTGTTCGACGGTTGCTGGAAAATGGGGCAAATAGCTCGTTTGTACACAGGCTTGTGGATGCTAGCTGTCCACCTGAGCTACTGACCCAACACCCTGTTGAACAACTTCTCAATATGTCGACACTGGATAACAAGGCTATCTCGCTTCCTCCTGCTATCTTCCCAGATAGACCAAACTCTGCTGGCATCAATGTTGATATCGACAGTGAACGTGAACCGTTTGAAGCGGAAGTGAATGCCTTTATGGATATGGCCTGGACTGCAGCACCAGTAATTAATGGAAAGTCCCTCTATTCGGAGCTAAAAGAGTCTGGAGGAGTACAGCATAAGGTGACTGCGCCTTACGACAGTTCCGTGACGGTTGGCGATGTAATATTTGGCGATCGAGAGCATGTTGAACAAGCCATTGAGTCATCGCATCAAGCTTGGCCACTATGGCGTGAAACACCTATTGCAACAAGGGGCAATTGCCTAAATACGCTGGCCGACTTACTTGAGTCAAATATGGCGGAGCTGGTTGCGCTATGCCACAAAGAAGCGGGAAAAACGATCCACGATGCGATAGACGAAATACGCGAAGCCGTCGATTTCTGCCGCTATTATGCGAGACAGGACCAAGTGTTTATATCTCAAAAGACCCGCAGTTTTGATGGTGAGCCAGTCTCTTTCAGCCGTCAAGGGCGTGGGGTTTTTGTTTGCATTAGCCCTTGGAACTTCCCACTGGCCATTTTCCTTGGTCAAGTCACTGCTGCTTTAATGGCGGGGAATACGGTTGTATGCAAGCCTGCCCAGCAAACATCGCTGATCGCAGCAAGAGCGGCATCGTTAATGAAAGAAGCCGGTTTTCCAGACGGTGTCTTCCAGCTTGTTCCGGGCACTGGGTCTGAAGTGGGCCATTACCTCACCTCTCACCCTTTAGTCGCTGGGGTCGCTTTCACTGGTTCTACGCAGACAGCGATGAGGATTAACCAAACGTTAGCAGGACGTCAGGGTGAACCCGTTCCGTTTATTGCTGAAACCGGTGGTCAGAATACGATGATCGTCGACAGTACCGCGTTACCAGAGCAAGTGGTCAGGGATGTGCTTCGCTCGGCATTCGCCTCAGCGGGTCAGCGCTGCTCAGCCTTACGTGTACTGTGTATACAGGAAGATATTGCTGACCATATCATCGAGTTAATTTCTGGTGCGATGGATGAGCTAGTTGTTGGTCTGCCGTATTTACATAAGACTGACGTCGGTCCTGTTATTGATACGGCAGCCAAAGAAAAACTGGGACGCCATATTAATCAAATGAAACGAACGCAGCGTCTAATCAAAGAGGTTGAGCTGGATGCCTGTTGCGACAACGGCATGTTTATCGCACCGATCGCGTTCGAAATAGCTGGTTTATCGGTACTAGAAGAAGAAAACTTCGGCCCGATCCTTCATATCGTCCGATTCAATGCGCGGGAATTACCGCAATTGGTCGATGATATCAATGCAACCGGTTACGGGCTAACGCTTGGCATTCACAGTCGTAATGAAACGACGTATCGGTGGATTGAAAAACAGGCCAAGGTGGGCAACAGCTATATTAATCGCGATCAGGTTGGTGCTGTCGTGGGTGTGCAGCCATTTGGTGGTCAAGGGCTTTCCGGCACCGGGCCTAAAGCTGGAGGCCCTCATTACCTCTATCGCTTCACTCAGGTGAAATATGACGACACCCCGGCATCACACATTTAAGGAGTCAGACAATGACATCAATTCTAGACCGCTATAACGACTCTTTCACTGCATTTGAGAGTTGGAATCTGACAGACTTTTCAGATAAAAAGCAGGCACTGCACCAGTTAGGCAACCAACTTCCAGCAGCGTTAGCCAATGTATTTCAGTACCAGTTTAATCATGCCGAAGCGGTAGTGGCGGAGCCTCAGTCATTAACCAGCCCTACCGGTGAAACTAACGAACTGTACACACAGGGAAGAGGGGTAAGTATTGTTCTGGTTGACTCCGGCGCGCCAAATTGTAGCCGTGCGTTGGTTGCCATGCTGGCAGCTCTGCTTTCGGCGGGGAATAGTGCCATCATTTGCACTAACGACAACGAGATTGAAGCCTTGTTCGAACCGTTCAAATCTCAGCACCAATCAATCGCAAATCTAGTGCAATTTGTCCCCAAAGAGCAGTATGCCGCATTGCTTAAGTTCGATATCCGAAACTTTGTTTATATTGGCGATCAAGCCAAAACGGTAGAGCTCAGTACCGAGTTGGCCACGCGTAGTAACGCGATAACAGCAATGGTTGCGGAGACTGATCTTGAAAACCTACCTCTATCTAAGGATCCAATGCTGGTATTACGGTTCATTACCGAAAAAGTCAGAACGATCAATGTTACTGCGGTAGGGGGGAATGCAATGTTGCTTGAGCTAGGAAGCTCAGCACATTAATTGAGTGCCTCTGGGAGGAGACCAGAGGCAAAAATAAATATCATGGAGGATAATAACTATGATGGATGGCAATTATGTAATTACGGCAACATTTGTTGCTTATCTGCTCACTATGCTTCTTATTGGCTATATCGCGTATATGCGAACATCAAGTGCCAGCGACTACTTTCTTGGTGGGCGTTCCTTGGGGCCTTGGCCTGCAGCGCTTTCTGCGGGAGCCTCTGATATGAGTGGTTGGCTTTTACTTGGCTTACCGGGTTACGCCTATGCCGCTGGTTTTGAGGCCATTTGGTTAGCTGGCGGTCTTTTAGTCGGAACTTGGGCTAACTGGTTGATCAGTTCGAAAAGGTTGAGAACTTACACCATTACCACTGACTCACTCACTATTCCGGATTTTCTCGCTTGCCGCTTTAACGATGAATCTAAATTGATCCAAACGATTTCAGCGTTTTTTATACTCTTATTTTTCCTTTTCTATACGAGTTCAGGGCTTGTTGCCGGCGGAAAACTGTTTGAAACAGTCTTTGGCCTCGACTATTCCATTGCGGTAACACTCGGCGCTGCTTGTGTGATCTCCTATACGCTGTTTGGGGGATTCTTAGCGGTATCTTGGACTGATTTAGTTCAGGGGTTATTGATGGCAGCAGCGCTGATGATTGTACCTATGTTGGCAATGAACGGGACTTTCTCCGAGCTAAGGCATGAGTTGGGTACCCTTAACCCCGAGCTACTTACCATGTTGAGGAACACCAGTGGTGAACCCTTGAGTTTAATCGCTATCATCTCTCTAGTTGCATGGGGGTTAGGTTATTTTGGTCAACCGCATATTCTGGCACGCTTTAAAGCATCACGGACTAACCGTGATCTGACAACGGCACGCCGTATTGCTGTGATCTGGAGTTTTTTGTCCATGGCGGGCGCAATATTGGTTGGTTTAGTTGGCCTGTTGTATCAAACAAATACCATTGGTACTCCTTTAGCTGATGCTGAAACGATCTTCATGGTGTTGGTGAATGTCATATTTCACCCAGTGATTGCGGGTATTCTTCTGGCCGCTATTTTAGCCGCGGTGATGAGTACGGCAGACTCTCAACTATTAGTTTCTTCATCTGCTTTAGCCGAAGATTTTTATAAGCAAGTATTTAGGCCCAATGCGACCTCAGAAGACGTAGTCAAAGTGGGACGTTTTGCTGTTGTCGGAATATCATTGTTGGCATTGCTGCTTGCACTAAGCCCAGACAGCTCAGTCTTAGGGCTGGTATCTTATGCTTGGGCAGGGTTTGGCGCAGCGTTCGGTCCTGTAATTGTATTCAGTCTTTACTGGGCGAGGATGAACCGCAACGGGGCCCTTGCCGGCATTATTACCGGTGGGGTGACGGTTGTACTTTGGAAGCAATTGTCTGGCGGTTGGTTTGATGTGTATGAAATCGTACCAGGATTTATTCTTTCCACTCTTGCAATTATTCTGTTTAGCTTAATCACAGACGAGCCACAAGAGACGGTAAAAACACAACACGAAGCTTACAAGAAGCTGGTGGTAGAGTTGGACTAATACAATGTTTTCATCAAGCGGCCTTAACCTCTGTTTGTCGCCGACTCTGCGGATGTGCTTGTTGTGGAGGTATTGAATAAAATGACTAAAAGATGACGACAGTTGTATGAGCCGCTTTTAGTACTCAAAAATGCCACAACTGATTAAGTTGTGGCATCTTGGGTAGGCTATCAAGCTAGGTCCTAACGGTTCTCGTAATATTCGAAGTAGTCAGGGGGGGTATTCGATATCGTAGAAAAAGCTGGGGATGTCGTAATAAAAAGCCAAAGTAGGAGTCGAATCAGTATGTGTGGTTTGGCCATATTAACGATACATTTTCGTTGTTGATGATTTAACTTTGACAGCGAAAACACCAAAAGGCGCCTAGCCTTTGCGATGATGTGGCAACAAAGACAATTCGATGATAATGATGGCTGAGTGACAGGTCATTGTTGCTTATTCCTCGCATGTGTTTGTTTATTCCACCTCAGGTGACAATGCCAAAAAACTGACCAACCATCGCGGTTAAAGCCATCGCTAAAGCACCCCAGAAAGTGACCCGTATTGCGCCGATAGACATTGATGCTCCTCCTGCTCGTGCGGCAATAGCACCGAGAGAGGCCAAGAATAATAGAGAGGATCCTGCAACCATCGCGATTAGCATTGGCAACGGTACAAGCCATGCGACGAGTAAAGGGAGAGCGGCGCCAATGGTGAAAGTTGCAGCAGAAAACATTGCTGCCTGAATAGGATTAGCTCCGTTGCTGTCTGATAACCCTATCTCATCGCGGGCATGTGCCCCGAGTGCATCATGCTCCATCAATTTTTCAGCCACTTGTCTGGCCATGATAGAATCGAGCCCTCGGTTCTCGTAGATTTGTGCGAGTTCATCGACCTCATCTTCGTAATCTTCTTCAAGCGAACGCTTTTCAAGTGCTAAGTCTGCCTTAATGGTATCTAACTGCGAGCTGACTGAGACATATTCGCCTGCGGCCATGGACATTGCACCAGCCACTAAACCGGCAATGCCAGCCAACAGGATATTGTGTTGGGTTGCATTGGCTGCGGTAACACCAATAATGAGGCTGGCGGTTGATACAATGCCATCGTTGGCACCTAAAACGGCAGCGCGCAGCCAGCCGACCCGGTTCGAGCGATGGTTCTCCTCATGGCTCATCAGTTCCCCCCTTTGTTGGTGTCCAACTTGTAAATATAAAGCATAAATCAATAATTACTGAATAAGCGGAGATGCTGTTTATATTCGCCTATGACCAAGTTAAGAAAAAAGGGCAGGAAAATCTGCCCTTAAATATGAAGTTAATCTCGCTTTCCATGTCGTACTGCACTTCACTCAATCGTTTATGTTGAGCTAAGCGAGAAGGCTCTAAAGGCTTTTTTTATCAGCGGTACAAGGGAACGATAAGGTACTTGGCTTGTGCTAATTGGGCTAGCTGGCGGAGTGTCCCTTCAGCGATAAGTGCAATGCCTTGGTAAAATTCCGTTTCAGCGTTTTTGCTCATTAACTGCAACATGCGAGGTGCCCATGTAAGAACATGTTCACTAAGGAATGTTGTTAACGGCATTACTTCCAGCGTTTCATCGCTCTCTAATTGTTCGGCAATGCATTCACACAGATGAGCAATAAAAGAGAATATTAACCCGATATGGTCATCGGGCTCACGTTCTCCGGTATCCACTTCTACACCGAACTGGGCGTAGAAAAAGCGGATGTCGAGTGTTTGAATGCCAAAGGTGGTTTGTTCTTCATTAAGGTACACTGATGCCCAAGGTGCCGCACCCAGCGTGTTTGGCCCAACAAAGAGGTTTGCAAAGTCAGCGTTAATATCAGTTAACTGTGCTTTTGACGTGATCAGAGAGATTCCGTCAGAGAGTGTTGAGTTCGTTACCTCAACAGGCCAATCATTGACGATTTTATCATCGTAGATCGAGTTTAAAAATTCTTGGGTCGGGGCTTGATGCAATGAGCGATACAAAAATCGCGATACCAGCGATAAGCCGATGAAGGTTTGGCTGTTTTTTTCTAGCATAACTCTTCCGAAAATGAGAGGGCTGAATACTCAGCCCTCTAAATTACTTGTTAATTATAATCATCACATAGCGGTGATTAGTGGTTGTTACATACCGCTACTTGCGCTGATGTAGACATCGTAGAAAAATATTCGGCCGACAAGCTCAGAGCTTAGGATCAAAGCGAAGCTCAAAAACAAAAAGGATGTACTTTGGGCTTTTACTTTTGCACTACTCATGAGCCAAAGGGCTAACCCGGCAAATAACAGGCCGATACGAGCAGCGATTAAGCTGACCGAATTGCTCACAACGTCAAAGGGGTTAAACGACACATCGAGACGTCCAAGCCAAACGAGGTAAGCCGCATAACCTGTGAGTGCAATCAGTGTGAAAAGCGCTGCTGATAATGCAAGACCGCGTTCAGTTTGCGCAGGTGCTTCATGATCTAACGCTGATTGGGCGCGCAAAATAAACGCCGCTGCAACTGGACCAACAACGGCTGCTGTCATTAAGAACTGGAATGGGGTAAAGCCAGTGCTCCAGGTCGGAACCGTCGCTAGCGTATAAACATTGGCAATGGCGAGGACAAACACGATACCAAGCCCCATGGCTACCGGTAATAACAGCTTTTGCAGGCGAGGTTTGTAGTCAATAAATCGCATGCCCGTGTAAAGCGCGGCACTACCTCCGAACAGACTTAACGCGACGATTTCAAGGCTGAGCGCACTTCCATGGGCTAGGCCAAACGCAACATTGAACATCCGAAAAGGTTGTCCAAGGTGCGTTATTGAAGCCGTTGCCCCGATTGCTAATAGTACCAATGCAACCATAAAGCTGCGGGTCATTATTTTTCGATCTGGCTTATACAGAAGCTCTACGAGACCAAGTGCGATAAACATGCCAACAGCACTTTGGGCTAATACGGTAAAGAAAACGAGAGATAACTGGCTCATACTCCGACCTCCGTTGGGTTTTGAATACTACCTTTCTTATCGCCCGTGAGTTTGCTTCCTTTGCTCGTGGTGATGATAAGGTTAGGGCTTGTCAATCGTGGATCTGGCAGTGGAGCAATATCCGCTCGTGAACCATATTTCTCAACTAACTCATGCATCGGTCCAAAGTCGAGAGCGCGCAGTGGGCATGACTCGACACAAACAGGTTTCATCCCATCCGCAATTCGGTCATAACAACCATCGCACTTCGTCATGTTTTTCTTGGCTGGATCATATTGAGGAGCACCATAAGGGCACGCCATTTCACAATAGCGGCACCCCACACAAACATCTTCTTGAACGACCACTAAGCCATCTTCAGAACGCTTATGCATTGCACCTGTCGGGCAGGCTTTTACGCAAGCAGGGTTATTACAGTGGTTGCAACCAATAGACATATAGTAAGCAAAAACGTCATTAGAGTAGGTGCCATCACTGTTCATTACCCAGTCACCGCCCGCATACTCGTAAACACGGCGCCAGTTCACACCAACGGGGAGATCTTTTCTATCTTTACAAGACACTTGGCACGTTTTACAACCCGTGCATTTACTTGTATCAACGTGGAAACCATATTGAATCATTTATGCACTCCTTATGCCTTGGCGACTTCAACTAAGATGGAATGCTGACCATTCCCTTTTGACAGTGGTGTGGAACGTTGGGATGTGAGTGTGTTAACACACCCTCCTTGGTCAATCCCTTTCTTATCAGGACTGTACCAAGCCCCTTGTCCTAGAGCCGCAACACCAGGCATGATGCGTGGTGTGACTTTTACTGCCATTCGTAGCTCTCCGCGATCATTCCATACCTTGATGGAGTCACCACTGGTTAACCCTCGTTTCGCGGCATCGATAGGGTTCATCCATAAGCCATCGAATACGACTTCACGTAGCCACGGTATATTGTGGTAAGTAGAGTGGGTGCGTCCTTTGGTGTGGTAGCCACAAATTTGCAGCGGATAGTCTTTTGCGCGAGGATCTAAATGGCTGTCCCAAGACACGACGTATTGTGGCAGTGGAGTGATGATATCGCCTTCGACCAACTCCCACTCTTTGGCAATTGTTTCCAGTTTGGTGGAGTAGATCTCGATACGACCAGAAGGTGTGCCAACAGGGTTCGCATTTGGATCTTTGCGGAAATCCTCAAGGGCAATACGTCCCTCTTTGGGGGCGACAACTTGATACGGCCCTTGTTCTCGTAGTTCAGCCAATGAAGGGATATTTGGATCCTGTTTCATTCGCTCTGCGTACAGATACTCTAGCCATTCATCGTGAGTACGGCCTTCGGTGAATTCATCATACAGATCAAAGCGCTTCGAAAGTTCAGAACACATTTCATAAACACTTTTTGTTTCGTATAACGGCTGAATTGCACGTTCTAGAGGGAACAGTGCCCCCATTGAGCCTGAAGAGTAGCCGTCTGAGCTAACTTCGGTATTTTCTAGGTTAGTGACATCAGGTAATAATAAGTCAGCATAACGTGCAGACGCGGTCATGTGGTTATCACATACAACTATGAACTCGCAAAGTGATTCATCACCAATGATTTCGGCTTGGCGTTTTAGTTCGGCATGTTGGTTCATCAACACATTACTGGCGCAGGAGATGATGAACTTAATGGGGTTATTTAGCTTTTCACCACCTAGCAAGCCAGCCGTTTTATCCGTCATCTCTTCATGACGCCAAATCGCCTCAACCCAGTTAAAAAAGGTAACACGGGTTTTGATCGGATTATCGCCGACAGGCAAACGTGGGGCTGGGTAACCATAGTTAGCAGGCATATCCCCGGTGTTGGTTCCAGAAAGGCCAATATTACCGGTCAATATAGGAAGCATTACGATGGCACGCGATGTTTGTTCACCGTTGGATTGGCGTTGAATCCCTGTACCCTGGGTAATGAAACACGGTTTGGCAGTACCAATTTCACGGGCAAGTTGAATAATTTGCTTTTCCTGTATCCCGGTAATTTGTGATGCCCATTTAGGTGTTTTTTCAATACCGTCTGGACCCAAACCTAAGATATGTGCTTTGTAATGGCCGTTTTCTGGTGCGCTTGCTGGGAGGGTTTTCTCGTCATAGCCTTGACAGTAGGCATCAAGGAACGCTTGGTCGACCAAGTTTTCAGTGATCAGGACGTGTGCAATACCTTCTACCAATGCGGCATCAGTACCAGGACGGATAGGGATCCACTGTTCTTCTTTACCCAGCATGGTATCGGTGTAACGAGGATCGATAATAATGGTACGGATGTTACGTTTTCTCTGAGCACTAATGTGTTCATGGATCTCACCACCACCACTCATACGTGTCTCTGCTGGGTTATAACCAAACATGACAAGTAGCTCTGCGTTTTCTATCTCTGTGGTATATGATCCATAAGCTGCTGCTTTTTTATTGCCGTATGTAAATGGCAAGGCAAATTGGATCTGACCCCAGCTGTAGTTACCGTAGTAATCCAGAAAACCACCGGTGAGGTTCATTAAACGTTTGAAGCAATCTTTACCATCGGTACGGATACCTTGAGTACCTGAGCCATAGGTAATGTGTACCGCGTCATTGCCATATTCTTTCAGGGTGTACTTGAGCTTATCTGCCATAAGATCAAGCGCTTCATCCCAACTAATGCGTTCAAAGCGGCCTTCACCTCGTTTTCCGACACGCTTCATCGGGTATTTAAGGCGATCTGGGTTGTAAACCCGATGTTTGATTGATCGCCCACGGAGACATGCACGAATTTGGTGTTGGCCAAATTCAGTATCATCACCGCGATTATCCGTTTCTATCTGGGTGATCACTCCATTTTCGGTGTGAACGCGTAAGGCGCAGCGGCTACCACAGTTTACTAAGCACGCCGACCAAAATGTTTGCTTGTCATTAGGGTTTGCCGTGGTGTCGGGTGTGCTTGCGATAGATTTAAATGGAAGTCCTCCAGCTGCTGTGGCTCCGCCCACTGCCGCTCCCCACTTCATGAATGTTCTGCGCCGAATCGGTGACAGAATCGTATTTTGCATCCAGTTTTTCATAAGCTATCCAATGTGAATTGATCTTGTATCGGTGCTTTACGTTGGGGTAATGGCCCAACACATCGTATTGGAAATTTGGTTTATCGAACAGGCTTCAGCGTAAGCAAACGCATCAATGAAGCTGTTGACCCTTTTCCTTTTTTGTTTTTGTCTTTGCGTCCAGACGAAAAGTTGGTGGTAGCCTCTATGTCGACTCATTGTGTGTAAAGAAATCATGCATTTATTCTTTATCACGTTCGTTTGGACGTTATAGCGAAAGTTATTGTACGCTATAGCGAACGGATGGTGTTATGTGACGGATCAATTTTTATGATCTTTAGAGTTGTATTTGGTAAGGTGTGCGGCATGAAGGTTGATGAGCATTTTAATGACGGTAATCTCATCAAAAGAATAAATACAAGGTAATGATATATGGGTGATTTTTCTGCGCTAGGTGAAAAACTAAAGGCGACCCGAAACAAAATGGGATTGAGTCTGAGCGATATGTCGGCTAAAACCGGTGTGAGTAAGACAATGCTCAGTCAGATTGAGCGTTCGGAATCGATGCCAACGATCGCCACTGTTTGGAAAATCGCGAATGGATTAAAAATTAAGCTTGAAACCTTGTTGGATGATTCAAGTCAGTTGTACGAAGTCAAAAGTATTGATGACAAACTTGCTATCAAAGATGATGATGGCCGTATGATCATCCATAGTATTTTTCCTTTCTCTCCAATCAGTGGTTATGAAGTGTTCTACGGCGTTTTTAAGCCGGGATGTAATTACTCCGACGACAATCACACTAACAGTACGACCGAGCAACTGTTTGTCACTGAAGGGGAGTTAGAAATGATCGTTGGTCAAAATACCTATCGTATTACCGCAGGCTGCTCCCTCTCATTTGATTCGTCGGAAAAGCACCGATATATCAATAATGGGGACATCGACGCAAATGTTCTCATCATCGTAAATTACGAGTAATACACAAGTACGAAAAAAGGCAGAGTGATCTGCCCTTGGATTTTTTATTTATTGTTTTTGTTACTTTCGTCCAATAAAAATATTGGTGTAACTTTAAAATGGATAAAAATCCAGGTAAGAAGATGAAGCATGCAAAGTCAAAGCGTCAGCTATTTTGATCGGGTATTTGAATACTATTATTCAAACACACAGCAAGACTCAAGCAATCCTCCTGTATTATTTATTCACGGTATTCTTAGTAGCGGTCAGCTTTTTACTCATGAGTTGATGCCTTTTATGGTTGCTGAAGGGTTTCCGGTTTATTCACTGACTCTTCGTGGTCATGGAACTCATTCCGGCAAGCTGTCATCACAGCCCTTTCAAGATCATATTGATGATGTGGCTGCCTTTATTGAGTTTGTCTCTTTGCAAGAGAAAAAGCCCGTTGTTGTGGTGGGATATTCGTTGGGAGGATTGATTGCCCAGCATGTTTGCCAAAAAGAAGCACTGAGTTCTAAATTAGCCGGCTTAGCCTTGATGGCCTCGGTGCCACCGCAAGGTTTTGGTCAACTCAATAGGGCCATGTGGTTTGATCATCCCGCGCTATCAATGGTGCTGGGTCAAGTGATGGCAATGCCCAACTTGGCGCTGCTTAACCCGTATTATCGTCATGTGTTAATGGATGCGTTATTTGCGACTAAGCCTAGCCAGCAGCAACTGGACTCCTTGCTCTCAGAGTTGAAGGCTGAAGATCTCCGATTGTTTTTACAGCCACATCCTATTGCAGAGGATTTCTCTCTAAATCTGCCTGTACTTGTTGTTGGTGGTAAAGAAGATAAGCTAGTACCCGCTTCCCAAGTACAAGCCACTGCGGATTTTTATGGTGTTGAGCCGGTGTTTTTCAGCCCGATGGGCCATGCCATGCCTGTAGAAAAAGAGGCGACCAAGTTTGCTGCTCATCTTGCCAATTGGTGCCGCATGCTTTGATGTTTATCTCTCTTCTCTTTACTCACCGCATCTGCTGATAACTTACTGTTTTACAGTAATGTGATCTCGGCATTGCTGCTTAATTGATCTAAAGCAACTATCCATCCCAATACCCCTTTGTGGGTATCCACTCTATTCGCATTAAGCCTAAATTAAACAATAACCACTAAATAAATAAGTGTAATTTGAGGCTAAATTTATCACTTGCTTATTTAGGATGAATTCGGTGGTGTGCCTTAAAGGGGGGCTTTGTTGTGAGTGATTTCCATGTCTGCAGCTTGATTGTTTACGTTGTGGCTGAGCAGCTTGAATCAATTAAAAAAACGATAGAAAGCCTACCGGGGGCTGAAGTGCCGATTTTTGGTGAATCAGGAAAATTGGTTGTCGTGCTTGAGGGGGAGCAGCAGAACAATATTGTTGGTCATTTTGATTTGATCAAGCAATTGCCTGGAGTACTCGATACCACGCTGGTTTACCACCAAATGGAAGAACAATCTGAGCTAAAGGAAGCGTAACATGACAGTTACTAGACGTAGTTTCTTAAAGGCCAATGCAGCAATAGCCGCAGCCAGTGCCGCAGGGTTAACCATTCCTGTGTCGGTGGCCAATGCGGCAGGCGACGATCAGGAAGTGAAGTGGGATAAGGCCCCCTGTCGTTTCTGTGGTACGGGCTGTAGTGTACTGGTCGGGACTAAAAATGGCCGAGTGGTTGCCTCGCAAGGTGATCCAGATGCGCCGGTAAATAAGGGCCTCAACTGTATCAAAGGCTACTTCTTGCCTAAGATCATGTATGGAAAAGATCGCCTGACTCAACCGATGTTGAGAAAAAGGGATGGGAAGTACCACAAGGAAGGGGAATTTACCCCTGTCAGTTGGGATGAAGCCTTTGATGTAATGGCTGATAAATTCAAGCAAGCCCTGAAAGACAAAGGCCCATCGTCTGTTGGGATGTTTGGCTCTGGTCAGTGGACAGTCTGGGAAGGCTATGCCGCCGCCAAATTGTATAAAGCGGGTTTCCGCTCTAACAACATTGACCCGAATGCCCGCCACTGTATGGCCTCTGCGGTTGTCGGTTTTGCCCGTACTTTCGGTATGGATGAACCTATGGGGAGCTATGACGATCTCGAACATGCCGATGCTTTCGTGCTTTGGGGATCCAACATGGCAGAGATGCACCCGATCCTATGGACCCGTCTGACCGATCGCCGTTTGTCTTCCGACAAGGTGAAAGTAGCCGTATTATCAACCTTTACCCACCGTAGCTATGAGCTGGCGGATAATCCAATCATCTTCAAGCCACAGACTGACTTGGCCATCCTTAACTTTGTTGCCCATTACATTATCTCCAACGACAAAGTGAATCAGGACTTTATGGACAAGCACGTTAACATCCGCAAGGGTGTGACGGATATCGGCTATGGTTTGCGACCTACTCACCCATTGGAGAAAGCGGCCAAAAACCCGGGCAGTGGTGATTCAACGCCGATGAGCTTTGAAGATTATGCCAAGTTCGTCTCGACCTATACGGCGGAATATACTTCTGAGTTGACTGGGGTACCGGTCGATCAGCTTAATGAATTGGCTGAGATGTATGCCAATCCTGAGACCAAAGTGGTGTCTTACTGGACCATGGGTTTCAACCAACATACCCGTGGTGTGTGGGCCAATAACCTGATTTATAACATCCATTTATTGACCGGTAAGATCTCCAAGCCGGGCTGTGGGCCGTTCTCGTTGACTGGCCAGCCTTCTGCCTGTGGTACAGCCCGTGAAGTCGGCACCTTTGCCCACCGTCTGCCTGCCGATATGGTGGTGACGAACCCTAAACACCGCGAAATGTGTGAAACCCATTGGGATATACCTGAAGGCACGATTCCGCCGAAACCGGGCTATCACGCTATCCTGCAAGATCGGATGCTCAAAGATCGCAAGCTCAATGCCTACTGGGTAATGTGTAACAACAACATGCAGGCAGGTCCGAATATCAACGAAGAGCGTCTGCCTGGCTATCGCGATCCGGCCAACTTCATTGTTACCTCCGACCCTTACCCAACTGTTACCGCCATGGCATCAGATTTGATTTTGCCTACGGCTATGTGGGTAGAAAAAGAAGGGGCGTATGGTAATGCCGAACGCCGTACCCAGTTCTGGTACCAGCAGATCTCTCCGCCGGGCGAAGCTAAATCGGATTTGTGGCAGCTGATGGAGTTCTCCAAGCGCTTCAAGGTAGAAGAAGTGTGGCCACAGGAGTTGATCGCCAAGAAACCTGAGCTCAAAGGCAAAACCTTATTCGAAGTGTTGTTCAAAAACGGCAAGGTCGACAAGTTCAATCTCGATGAAATTGCCGCTGATCAACTCAATGATGAGTCTCGTGACTTTGGCTTCTACGTCCAAAAAGGCTTGTTCGAAGAGTACGCATATTTTGGTCGCGGCCATGCCCATGACTTGGCACCGTTCGAGATGTATCACCAGTCTCGTGGTTTGCGCTGGCCTGTGGTTGATGGCAAGGAAACCGTCTGGCGGTATTCAGAAGGTTATGACCCGTATGTGAAGAAAGGTGAAGAGTACGCTTTCTACGGTAAGCCTGACAAGAAAGCGGTCATTTTTGCCCTGCCATATGAGCCAGCAGCAGAATCTCCAGACAAAGACTATGACCTATGGCTGTCGACCGGGCGGGTATTGGAACATTGGCATACTGGTTCGATGACTCGACGGGTACCTGAGCTATACCGCTCTTTCCCTGATGCGGTGTTATATATGCACCCTCTGGATGCCAAAGAGCGTGGGTTACGTCGTGGCGATGCAGTGAAGATTGTTTCGCGTCGGGGCGAAGTGCTCACTCATGTAGAAACCCGAGGGCGAAACCGAGTACCGCAAGGCTTGGTGTACATGCCTTTCTTTGATGCTGGGCAGCTGACCAACAAACTCACGCTTGATGCGACCGATCCTATTTCGAAAGAAACGGACTTCAAGAAATGTGCGGTGAAGGTGGTTAAAGCCTAACTATTGGAAACAGACTGATGAAGCGTTCACCTCTCAAATCATCGGAAAGCCGTCGTCGCTTCCTTCGGGATGCTGCGCGAACGGCTGTGGGTGTGGGAGCGGCTGCGACCGTACTTGGATTACAAAGCAAACAGAGCCAGGCTGACAGCAGCGGGGTGCCGATAAGGCCGCCCGGCGCATTGCCTGAGCCAGAGTTTTTACAGGCCTGTTTGCGTTGTGGTTTGTGCGTTCAAGCCTGCCCTTATGACACCTTGAAACTGGCAAGCTTATTGTCGCCAGTGGCATCGGGTACCCCGTATTTTACCGCCCGAACGATACCGTGTGAGATGTGTGAAGACATTCCCTGTGTGGAAGCCTGTCCGAGTGGCGCGCTGGATCATGGCCTGACCGATATCGATGATGCCCGAATGGGGACTGCGGTATTGATTGACCATGAAACCTGTCTCAACTGGCTGGGCTTACGCTGCGATGTATGTCACCGAGTCTGCCCGCTGATTGATGAAGCCATCACCCTAGTGCCAATCCGTAACCAACGTACCGGCTACCACGCCAAGTTTATCCCGACGGTGCATTCGGATGTCTGCACCGGTTGCGGTAAATGCGAGCAAGCTTGTGTGCTGGATGAAGCCGCCATCAAGGTAGTTCCCACGGTATTAGCAAAAGGTGAATTGGGTCATCATTACCGTTTGGGCTGGGAAGAGAAGGCCAAGAAAGGGGAAAGTTTGGTCCCTGACGATCTGACTTTGCCTGCTTATAAGCCGGGTAACAGCGGAGGAGGTCAGTAATGGCTAAGCATTTGGCAAAAGATGCTGGTAAAGCGGCTACCGCTTCACTGGGCTGGTGGAAAGCACATCGCTTTTTGCTGCTACGTCGCAGTTGTCAGTTGCTGATCGTCGCGTTGTTCATGATCGGCCCGGCACTGGGCGTGCTACGGGGTAACCTGTCGGCAAGCACCTTGTTCGATACGATTCCATTGACCGACCCGCTGATCTTGCTGCAGACCATCGCAGCAGGTCACTGGCCAGAACTGGCAGCCCTGCTGGGCGGCGCCATTGTGGTGGGATTCTATGCCTTGTTGGCACCACGGGTGTTCTGCGCATGGGTTTGCCCGCTCAATATGGTGACGGACCTGGCAGCATGGTTGCGCCGTAAATTGGGTATCAAGCTCAGTTATCGCTGGCCATCAAGCTTGCGCTACTGGTTGTTGCCTGTGTTGCTGCTTGGCAGTGCTATCTCTGGCACGGTGCTGTGGAGCTGGATTGACCCTGTGGCAGCGCTGCACCGTGGTTTGGTGTTCGGAATGGGGGCGGGTTGGGTGCTGATCTTGCTGGTGTTCTTGCTGGACGTGGTATTGGTTGAACATGGTTGGTGTGGCCATTTATGTCCGCTTGGCGCGACATATGGGGTTATCGGTCGCAAAAGCCTGGTTCGTATCACCGCGACCAACAGCGAAGCCTGCAACAAATGCATGGATTGCTTCAACGTGTGCCCCGAGCCAGAAGTGCTGAGACAGCCGCTTAAAGGTGGGGATCGCAAGGTGATGAGCCAAGACTGTATCAGTTGTGGACGCTGTATCGATGTCTGTTCCGAGGAAGTGTTGGAATTTAAAATAAGAATTGGAGCCAATAAAGATGAAGGGTAAGTATGTTGTGTCTGCGCTGCTGGCGGCTGTCGTGAGCCTTGCCGCATTTGCAGAAGTTACCTCGTTACGTGGCGCGCAGGAAATAGCGGATACTAATACCGTTGCGCCAATTAAGCCGGTGCCAAAAATGCAAGATAAGCTGGCCTTGGAATATGTTCATCAACCCCCTTTGATCCCGCACTCAACGGATATGGTGCAGATCAACCCGAGTAACAATGGCTGTTTGCAATGCCATGATGTCGATAAATACCGCAGGACGGGTGCCCCGAGGGTTAGCCCAACTCACTACATGGATAGCAATAACAAGGTCCTGAGTGATGTTGCACCACGCCGTTACTTCTGTCTGCAGTGTCATGTATCGCAATCTGATGCCGCACCGCTAGTGGAGAATACCTTTAAACCGGCTGGTAAGTTCGGCCAATAGGAGGGGCTATGGAGAGTCAACGACCTGGTATCATCCGGCGTTTTTGGCAGTGGTTCAGAAAGCCCAGCCATTTTGCAATTGGCACAGTCCTGACCGTGGGTGTGGTTGCAGGTGTTATCCTGTGGGGCGGGTTTAACACTGCAATGGAGTACAGCAACACGGAAAGCTTCTGTATCGGTTGTCATGAGATGGAGAACAACGTCTATCAAGAATACGTTGGGACGGTTCATTACAACAATAGCAGTGGTGTTAGGGCGACCTGTCCGGATTGCCATGTACCAAAAGAGTGGGCGCCGAAAATGGTGCGTAAGATCCAAGCTTCGAAAGAGCTTTATGCCAAAGCGCTAGGCATTGTCGATACACCGCAGAAGTTCGAGGATCACCGGTTTGAAATGGCCTCCCGTGAATGGGATCGCATGAAAGCCAATGATTCGCAAGAGTGTCGCAACTGCCATAACTTTGAGTATATGGATTTTAGCACCCAGAAGTCGGTCGCTGCCGGTATTCATAGCCGGGCAATCGAAGACGGCAATACCTGTATTGACTGCCATAAGGGGATCGCCCACCAATTGCCGAAAGGGCATAAGATCGAAAGTGCTATCTAGCTTTCTTTGATTGGTGTAACTAAAAAATCCCTAGCCGAGTGATTGGCTGGGGATTTACGATCCCACGACCATGAGTTCAACAATGCAGGTTATTATACCAACCTACATATAAATATTTGATCAGTCTTGCTGGTTTAAACCGCTGTTCTCTGCGTTAGATATTTTGTAATTAGAGCCACTAGTTACTGCAATATCTGCCTTGATAACAACGATTTTTCCAGTGCAAATACTTGATCAACGACTTATCCAGATTGGTATTAGTCAATTGCAGATGAAAAGAATGATGAGCGAAGTATTGCTTGTTCGAGATGTATCCATAAAACTGTGCTTAACATGTTGCATGTTTACAATTGAGTAGCATGCAACGGTTTACATTTAACGCGGTATTTATCCAACTTACCGAATTTACAAATTGAAACAGATAGGTTGAATTTTAAGTACTTATTCTATTATTTCTCCTTATATTGCCTACGTTTATTCCAAGACATTAGGCTCTGTGAGATGAAAAATAAAACCTTTAAACTTGCGACGTTAAGTGCCGCTATCCTACTGGTTTCTACTGCCAGTTATGCCAATGATCAAGCGCCAGCATCCATCGCTGAATGTAAAACCTTTGAACCGACCCCATCGGTAATCGTGAAAGGCACCAATAACGAATTAACAAGCCAGACGATCACTATTGGTGCGACCGGTGACATGCATGGTCGTATTTTCGCTTATGATTACGCGCTTGATGGCGTAGACAGAAATGCGGGTTTCTCAAAAATTGCCACCCTGCTACGTGACGAGCGCTCCAGCAATGACAACTTCTTGCTGATCGACTTAGGCGATACCGTTCAGGGCAACTCGGCAGAGCTATTCAACAACGATCCTGTCCACCCAGTTGTTGAAACCATGAACACCCTAAACTACGACTTGTGGGTGCCGGGTAACCACGAGTTTGACTTCGAGCGCGCTTTTCTTGAGCGTAGCCTTGAAAACTTCAACGGTTCAGTGGTTTCTTCCAATGTTATTTGGGATAAAAACTCGGTTGACTGTAAAGCCAACGAAGAAGAAGTCCCGTTCCTACGTGGCTACCAGATCTTCAATTACAATGGTGCCAAAGTAGCTGTTGTTGGTTTAACACCGTCTTACGTTAAAGTGTGGAATGCCTCTAACCCAGAGAATTTCCGTAACTTGGATTTCAAAGATGAGTTAGAAGCGGTTACTGATACCGTAAATAACGTTATCGAACAGTACCAGCCTGATGTGGTGATTGGTGCCCTTCACCATGGCCGTAAAGAGCACGGTCGCGGTGTTCATGAGATTGCCTCTAAGCTTGCTGATAAGTTTGATGTGATCTTCATGGGTCACGAGCACGCTCGCTTCATTGAGCAAGTTGAGAAAGGCGCAGATATTAGTGCGGAAATGCCAGAAATTTCTGTCGGTGGTAACAGCGAGCAGGAAGACAAGGCTAAATCGGGCGTTTACAATGCTGAAAACCGCCATGAAAAAGTGAAGATCATCGAGCCGGGTAACTGGGGTTGGGCACTGGCTAAAGCAGAGATCGAACTGGAAAAAGATCCGCAAGGCAAGTGGCAGATTGTTGATACTACATTGTCTAACCGCAAGGTTGAGAATGTACAAGAAGACAATACACTGCAAGAGCAAATGCAGCATATCCATGATGCCTCTGTTACCGATGCCAACATCAAAATTGGTGAAGTAAAAGGTAACTTCACCAACTCTCAAGGTGGTTTTGCTGACGAAGCGGTACTTGAAGAGCAAGTGCTAAACAGCGAAGGTTTACGCCTTTACAGCTCAATCCATACTGGCAAGTTGTCGGATATGCCGATCACGGATTTGATCAACCAGATCCAAATCATGAACATTGAGCAAAAAGGCTCTGACTCTGAAGGCAATGAGATCAAAGTCGACGTATCAGCCGCAGCGCTGTTCTCCGACGGCTCGAACCTGTTTGATGGTCAGGAATACCGTAAGAAAGACAGTGCCAACCTATACATGTATGACAACCAATTGGTTGCGGTTAGCATCAAGGGTGAGCAACTGAAAGCGTACATGGAGTGGTCTTACGGTTACTTCAATACTTACCAAGCCAACGATATTACGGTTTCTTTCAACTCAGCTATCCCTGCCTATAACTACGACATCTTTGATGGTTCTATCCAATATACCGTGGATCTGAGTAATGCGGTGGGTGAGCGTATTGATATCACCGAGATCCGTGGCGGTGAATTTAATCCTGACGCTGATTATGTATTGGCGATCAATGATTATCGTTTAGGTACTTTGCTTGGCGAAGAGTGGATCACCGGTGAGCAAGTGATTTGGGACTCATCGAACGAGCCTGTTTATGCGGTACGTGACATGATCACCGAATACGTTGAGAACGAAGGTGTATTGGATCGTAGCAAGTTCGAAAATGTGAACTGGTACATTAAGCAATACGGTCCAGCGAATGCTGCCGGTGCTGTATCTGAGCAAGGTGATATTCTGTTGCTGCGTGAAGGCGCGGGTGCCGAGTTGTGGAACAAGCTGCAGAACAAAGAAATCTGTGTGATGCGTTCAGGCCCAGGTGCACGTGACTCTATCAATGTGTCAGTGAACCTTGCCGATGAAAGTACATGGTTTGCTAACCCTAACTACTCTGCAGAGGCGACTCAGGAAGCCCTGTATGAAGGTTGTGCGTACAGCAACCAGCCAAAGTAATCGACTTCTCGGTTGAATGATAAAAGGCGCTTCGGCGCCTTTTTTGCTTTTCGTATACCCCAAACGTCAAGGTGTTTGGTTTCGCTAGCATAATACCAACCTACATAAATATTTGCTCAGTCTTGCAGGTTAAAATCGCTGTTTTCTGCGTTAGATATTTTGTAATTAGAGCCATGAGTGTCTTATCTTTGGGCGTTCTTCATATTTTCTCCCATTTTTTCCTGTAGGCTTATTGAGTGACTTCAACGTAGGATTGCCGATGCGGGTTTCTTTATTTCGAAAACTCTTTTTTTGTCTTTTTTTCAGTAGTGTGCTGGTGGCTATTGGCATGGGCCTGCTGATCAACTCCAGCTTCAAAGAGGGCTTTCAGCGATTTATTAATCAGGAAGAAATACTGAAAGTAGAGGCACTGGCAGAAAAACTGACCGCCTATTACTCTAAACAATACGGTTGGAAACGGCTGGTCGAGTCGCCTCATATTTTTGCATCGATGCTGCGGCAGATTGGTGAAATTCCGCCCCCTCGAGGGCATCACCCAGCCCCAGTCTCTAACCCAGCTTCTAACCCAGGGATAGGCCTCCCCCCAGACGACGTTGGGCAGGCATTGCCCTTAGATAAACCCTCGTCTGTTTTTGTACCGTTAGGGGTGCGGGTTAACCTCGTTTCGCTCGAGAACGAGCCTTTGTTGGGGGCTCCGCAGAACTTACAGTCGCTTCCCAATGATTTACGGTTGGAAAAAGTGGCTGTGAATTATGAAGGGCGGCCAGTTGGGTGGATAACGGTGCTCCAAAGCCAGTCGCTGTCTAATGAGTTGGCTGAAAGCTTCTTGCGCTCCCAAACCCGCAATATTGTTTTTATTTCATTGGTGACCTTGGTTGTCAGCTTAGTCTTTGCTAGTGGCTTAGTCGGTTACCTGCTTAAACCTCTCAGGGCACTGCATCGGGGAGCGGAATCGGTCCAGCGGGGCGATCTCGATTTCCACATTCATATCCGGGGTAATGATGAGGTGACCGATGTGATACAGGCGTTTAATCATCTTGTCGCGAGTCTGAAACAGCAAGAGAAAATGCGCGAGCAATGGTTGTCTGATATTTCTCATGAGCTACGTACCCCTTTGGCTGTTCTGCGTAGTGAGTTGGAGGCTTTGGTTGATGGTATTCGCCAGCCAGAACCCCGTTATATGGAATCCTTGCACCACCAAGTGCTTAATTTGTCGAAATTGGTGGAAGAGTTACGCGTACTATCGCTGGCAGATATGGCAGGAAATAGTGCCATAGTCGCTGAACCCCTTGAGCTCAATCATTTGCTGAAGCCTTGCTTGGATCGTTATGAAAGGAGGCTTAAGGAGAAGCAGATAGTTTTGCATCGGCCTAAAGCGGATTGTCAACCAATGATGGTGACAGGGGAGCAAAAGAAAATCGAGCAGGTTGTATCAAACCTGCTTGAGAACAGTTACCGCTATACCGATGTTGGTGGTAATGTTTGGGTTTCACTGGCTCAAAAGGGGGCGGAAGTGGTGCTCACGATTGAAGATAGTGCGCCGGGAGTCAATAATGAGGCGTTACCTAAGTTGTTTGACCGACTATACCGGGTTGACCAATCACGCAGCAGGGAACATGGCGGCTCCGGGCTGGGCTTAGCTATCTGCAAGAGTATTCTTGAAGCCCATAAAGGACATATACATGCAGCTCCCTCAGAACGGGGGGGGATTAAGATGGTGGTGACCTTACCAAGGCAAGGATGAAGGTAGAGGAGAGTGCAACGTGATTTTGATTGTCGAAGATGAACCTGCATTGGCCAATGTACTGGGAGAGTACCTGTCGCATAGTGGCTATGAGAGTCATATCATTGAAGATGGTAACCAAGTGATAGAATGGATAAAAATGCACTCCCCCGAGTTGGTGATCTTGGATCTTATGCTGCCAAACCGCGATGGTTTAGATATCTACCGTGAATTGCGCACGTTTAGCGATGTGCCTGTCATTATGGCGACGGCAAAAGTGGATGAGATTGACCGCTTGTTGGGACTGGAGTTGGGCGCTGATGACTATGTTTGCAAGCCCTACAGCCCAAGGGAGTTGGTGGTTAGGGTTAAGAATATACTGCGGCGAACTCAGTCAACGTCGACGGAAAAAACCGAATCTACGTTAAGGATTGATGAGGTTAAAATGCAAGCTTGGGTGCATAGCAAAGCACTCAATCTCACGCCGGCGGAGTTTCGTTTGTTGGCGTATTTCTCTCAGCATAGCGGCCAGGTGTTTAGCCGTAATCAGTTGATGGATAAAATTTATTTTGACGACCGGGTGGTGACTGATCGTACCATTGACAGCCATATAAAAAATCTCCGTAAGAAGATCCTAGCCATCGATAGTGAGAGTGACTGGATAAAGTCGGTCTATGGGGTAGGTTACCGGTTTGAACTTGAAGCAATCTCCTAAATTACTCCATATTTCATACACAATTACAGCGCATAGTTACCCCATCAACACATTAAAGCTTGATTGGGGTAACCATGAAAAAGACTGAGTTTAAACGCGCTTTTCTCCGCATTTCGAAATTAACCGTTGCGTTAGCAATCACTGGCATGACCGCTTTCTCAACAGTCGCAGCGACCAACCAGTCACCGCAATACAGCTATAGCATCGTCGATACCAACCAGTCAGTTTGTACTGATGCGCAGAACGTTTTAGATGAATGCCCAACCGAGAAAGGTAAAACGGGCTTTGGTCAGGATGCCCAGTACCAAGGCAGTGCCCCAAGCTATACCCGTAATAATGATGGCACAGTAACAGATAACCATACCGGTCTTATTTGGGCACAAACCACGGATACCAATGGTGATGGGAAAATAACAGCAGCCGATAAGATGACTTATGATGAAGCGGTTGCCTATGCTTCAAACTTGCAGTTGGCAGGCCACAGTGATTGGCGTGTACCGACCATCAAAGAACTGTATTCATTGATGATGTTCGATGGTGAGGATCCGAGTGGTTTAAACGGCGCTGGTACGTATTCTATTCGTCCATTCCTTGATCACGAGTACTTCGGCTTCGAGTCCGGTGATCTTAGTGCTGGCGAGCGATTGATTGATTCTCAATATGTCAGTAGCACTAAATATGTGTCAACCACGATGAATGGTGATGAGACCGTATTTGGCGTGAATTTTATCGATGGTCGTATAAAAGGTTATGGTATGAAGTCTCCGCATGGAGGGGAGAAAACCTTTTATGTCATGGTTGTTCGTGGCAACACCGATTACGGCATTAACGATTTTTCAAATAACAACAATGGGACTGTGACTGATAATGCAACGGGATTGACTTGGCAGCAGGCTGATAGCGGTGCTGGGATGGATTGGCCAGCAGCACTGGAATACTGTGAAAATCTTGAATTGGCGGGTAACAGTAACTGGAGACTGCCGAACATTAAGGAATTACAGTCCATTGTCGATTATACCAAGTCGCCAGGTACCACTAACAGCGCCGCTATCGACAATGTGTTCGAGGTGACTCCTATTTTTAATGAGGGAGAAACGCTGGACTATCCGAGTTACTGGAGCAGCACGACTCACCAAAACCTGAAAAATGGCAAAAATGCGGCATATATGGCGTTTGGTCGTTCACTCGGTAATATGAATGGTGAGTGGGTTGATGTTCATGGTGCAGGTGCCCAGCGAAGTGACCCAAAAGTCTATGAGGGGATTGATTATCCTCAGGGCCATGGCCCACAAGGGGATGCTATCCGTTATAGCAATAACGTACGCTGTGTGACTGACAACGCTACAGTGTTTGTGGCTCAGCCTGAAGCGATTGAGCGTTCCACTAAACAGTACATTCTTAATGGCTCTGAGGCGTCAATAGATTCACATAAGCCTCGCAATCAGCAAGACAGTAAAACAAAGGATAGACAAGAAGGGCAACGCCAAGGTCATGACCCATTTACCCAAATGGATACAAATAACGACGGCAAACTCTCTCGTGATGAAGTTCGTGGGCCATTAAAGCGTGACTTCGATAAGTTAGATACCAATCGCGACGGCTATTTAACTCGCAATGAACTGCCTCAGCGGCCTAGAAAGTAAGTATTGAATTAGCAACAACGAAGAGCCTTGGTGATAGTACCAAGGCTTTTTTTGTGCCTAAACAAGACGAAGATCACTATTGAACCTTTCACTTTGTTTGAAATTCTCATGAAAGGTGTTATTGTAATACAATATTATTGATTGCTAGATGTCGAAGAGCCTCTCTTCATAGATCCCTTTGGCATAGCCATTAACTAACTCAAAGAGAACATTGATATGTCTAATAAAGTTGCTTTTATCTCTGGTGCTACAGGTGGTATCGGTTTCCAAGTTGCTAAACGTCTTGGTAAAGATGGTTACACTGTGATTCTGAACGGTATCGAAGACGCTAAAGGTGCAAGCTGTGTTGCTGAACTTACAGGTGAAGGCATCGAAGCGGAATACCGTGGCTTTGACGTTACTGATGAGCATGCAGTAACTGAAAACATCAATGCTATCGGTGAAAAATACGGTCAAATCGATGTTGTTGTTAACAACGCTGGTGGTCTAGGTGGCCGTAGCCCAATCGAAGGCATGGAAACTGATTTCTTCCGCAAAGTTATGGCGCTTAACCTTGATAGTGCATTCTTTGTTTCTCGTGCTGCAATTCCGTTCCTGAAGAAGTCTGACAATGCGTCAATCATCAACTTTACTTCTAACGCAGCTTGGAACGCAGGTGGCCCAGGCGCGGGTATCTACGGTACATCTAAAGCCGCTGTTCACACGCTAACGCGTGCACTTGCTAAAGAACTGGCTCCAGCGAACATCCGTGTTAACGCGGTATCTCCTGGTACTATCGATACGCCGTTCCACGCACAAATCAAAGAAACTAAGCCAGAAGTATTTGCTTCTTGGGCTAACAGCATCATGCTTGGTCGTCTTGGTCAGCCAGAAGAAGTTGCTTCTGCAATCTCTTTCCTAGTAAGCAAAGACGCATCATTCATCACAGCTGAAACGCTACAGATCGGTGGTGGTCAGGCTCTGGGTATCTAATCCCTTTGCCTTATAAAGCTAATTCTTAGTTTTATAACTCAAATATAAAACACGGCAGATATTTATATCTGCCGTGTTTTTTGTTTTTATAAATCAATTTCTATTATTTCTTCTTCGCCATTTCGCTATCCATCATCTCTGTACGGCCTTTTTGTTATTAGTCTTAGTTATCAGCCTAAACCAACCAATATGCCGATGAGGTGCTCTGCGTGTCTCATTATTTCGTATATTATTTTTCCTCTTGGAGGGGAAGCATTCATTGAGTGACGACTCGTCGCCATGAGCTCAGAAGAGTCTCGAGTATCCTCTGGTGTTTACAGTAGAGGTAAACGGAATGGCATCAGACTTATTTTGTGAATAACTTATTATTTTACGAGGAGTTACAATCGTTGGTTTTGTCGTTGATTTTTACCTAGGGAAGCAACAGGGGAGGTTGAATGCCACCCTTCATGGCCAACAAACGAGCAGAGGTTTTTCAATTTGTAAATCATCACGCTATTAACTTGTGCCGTCATTGGGTCTTGGCTAATGCTTCTATATTTGTGATTCCCATCACGTTTCATTTGTTTTTGCTATTTGTGTTGTAGGTTTTTTTTGAGATTAATATCACGTTAGCAAACGTTTGCCTGTGCTTTTTTTGAACGTTTTTGTGTTGTGTGATTGTTGGGAATTAACGTTTGCGCAGCATGCAAAGGTTTACAATTAACGACTCATTTATCAAATTTACTGAATTTACATTTTGAAACTCTCTCGGTGGTTTTCGAGTTTTTATTCTATTGCTAAGGCGTATATTTGCTCACGATTACATTTTCTATTTTTATTTTTAATTATTTTGATTGCCTATATATGACTAAGAATACTATTAAGGTTGCAACGCTGAGTGCAGCGATTGTTACCGCCCTAGCCGGGTGTAACAGCAGTAGCAGTGATGAAAAGACACAACCATCACGTCCATCAATTGCTGAATGTAAAACCTACGAACCAACACAGCCAGTGATCGTTAAAGGTGATAATGAGAACCTTAACTTCCAAACGATTACTATCGGTGCAACAGGTGATATGCACGGCCGTATCTTTGCGTATGACTACGCATTGGATGGTGTGGATGTAAATGCGGGCTTTACAAAGATTGCCACGTTGCTGAACGAAGAGCGTGCGGCTAACGACAATTTCTTGATGATTGACCTGGGTGATACCGTTCAGGGTAACTCTGCAGAGTTGTTCAACGATCTACCGGTTCACCCTGTTGTTGAAACCATGAACTTCATGAATTACGACGTATGGGTTCCGGGTAACCACGAGTTTGATTTTGAGCGTGCTTTCCTAGAGCGCAGTCTTGAAGGTTTCAATGGTGCGGTAATTTCATCGAACATCATTTGGGACAAAAATGCTGATGGTTGTAAGAATACTGGTCAGGAAACACCATTCTTACGTGGTTACCAGATCTTTGATTACAACGGTGCAAAAGTTGCCGTTATCGGTCTAACACCTTCTTACGTGAAAGTTTGGAACGCTTCAAACCCACAGAACTTCCGTAACTTAGATTTCAAAGAAGAATTTGAATCTCTAGAAAATACGGTTGACCAAGTGATCGCTCAGTACCAGCCAGATGTGGTTATCGGTGCTCTTCACCATGGTCGTAGCGAGTCGCACGCCCGCGGTGTGAACGAAATTGCCTCTAAGATGGCTGACAAGTTCGATGTGATCTTCATGGGTCACGAACATGCTCGTTTCATCGAACAAATCGATCTTGGTGCACCTTTCGAAAACGGTATGGACGACATTTCTGTTTCAGGTGATAAAGCTAACCAAGTAGAAGACAAGGCGAAATCTGGCACTTACAACTGGCGTAACCGTGACTCAAAAGTGAAAGTTATCGAGCCGGGCAACTGGGGTTGGGCGTTGGCGAAAGCTGAAGTTGATCTTGTAAAAGACCAAGATGGCAACTGGAAGATCTTTGATACAACATTGTCTAACCGCACGGTTGCTGATGTTGAAGAAGATGCAGCTCTGCAGAACGAAATGCGTCACATCCATGATGAATCTGTAGAAGATGCCAACATCGAAATTGGTGTCATTCGCGGTAACTTTACTAACACAGAAGGTGGTTTTGCTGATGAAGCGGTACTTGAAGAGCAAGTATTAAATAGCGAAGGCCAGCGCCTGTACTCTACAATCCACAGTGCAAAACTGTCAGACATGCCTTTGACTGATCTGATTAATCAGATCCAGATCATGAACGTAGAATCGAAAGGTAGTGAGGTGATTGGGGAGCAAATCAAGGTTGACGTTTCAGCGGCCGCTCTTTTCTCTGATGCATCAAACTTGTTTGATGGTCGGGAATACCGTAAGAAAGACAGTGCCAACCTGTACATGTACGACAACCAACTGGTTGCGGTAAGCATCAAAGGTGAGAAGCTGAAAGAGTATATGGAGTGGGCTTACAGCTACTTTAATACTTACAAACCTGGTGATATTACGGTGTCATTTGACCCAACAGTTGCTTCGTTTAACTACGATATCTTTGATGGTGACATTGAGTACGTGGTTGACTTGAGCAAACGTGGCCGTGAAGAAGAAGAAGATGGTACTGTGATCTTCATTGGGGACCGTATCCAAAACATCACTATCCGTGGTGTAGAGTTAGAAGATGACGGTGATTATGTATTAGCAATCAATGATTATCGCTTTGGTTCGCCAATGAAAGAAAAAGGTTGGGTGACCGATGAGGATGTCATTTGGGAATCTTCTGCTGAGCAGGTTTATGCTATTCGTGACATGCTGACGGAATATGTTGCTGATCACAAAGTGCTTGATCGCTCTGAGTTCGAGAACGTGAACTGGTATATCACGCAGTACGGCCCATCAGATGCTCAAGGTAATGTTGCTGACGAAGACAAGGGTGACATCCTTCGTTTGCGTGAGGATGGCGATAAAGGTGAAGCTCTTTGGAACCGCCTGCAGGAAAAAGAAATCTGTGTAATGCGCTCTGGCCCTGGTGCTCGTGATGCTATCAATGTTTCTGTGAACGTAGACGACAACGATACTTGGTTCGATAACATGAACGCGAGTAACCCGTACGAAGGCTGTACTTACGCAAATCAGCCAAAGTCTGAGTAATTGAATTTATTGAAATAAGATAAAGAAGGCGCTACGGCGCCTTCTTGTTTTGGATAATGAAAATGTTAAAACGATTATTATTTCCTTTTGTGGTCTTTCTTATATCGACGGCCATTTTGTGGTATTCGCCATCGGTGAGTGAATCATTCCGCCCCAAGGCCTATAGCAATCAGGAATTTGTCCGCGCGAGTGTGATCGACGTTTTAGCTGAGAGTACTCAGTCAGATCCTTTAGTGCCTTCAGTTAAGACAGGACGTCAACGCTTATTGGTGGAATTACGCGAAGGGGAAGATAAAGGTAAGCAGGTCGAAGTCGAGAACCAACTTAGCCGCTTACATAATGTGTATGTCACCGAGGGTGATAACTTCATTCTGCTGATCCGTGAACAAGGCGAGCGTACTATTTATTGGCCGTATAATCATGATCGTTCCTCGGCCGTGTATTGGATGGTTGGGATCATTGTGCTGCTGACTGTTCTCTTCGCAGGCTTGCAAGGGGTGAATTCGGTGGTCTCCTTGTATTTTACTGGTGCGCTGTTAATTGGCGTGCTGGTTCCGGCTCTGTTTGCTGGCTGGAATCCAATTCTTGTCACTATCGGGTTGATGGCCGTGAAGATTGTGGTCAATTTCCTGCTGGTCGCAGGTTGGAACAAAAAGTCATTGGTGTCCATGTTAGGCACACTGGCGGGTGTGGTTATGGCGGGCCTGATGGCCCAGTTTTTTGGCGAGATGGCTCAACTTAATGGCCTTTATCTTGAGAAAGGCGAAGATATTCTTTATCTCGGCGGTGAGGCTCAGGTGCAGGTACGCTGGCTGTTGTTTGTTGCCATTATGATTTCGGCTCTTGGCGCAGTGATGGATGTGGCGATCTCTATGGCATCTTCTTACCACGAGCTTCGTGAAATGTCGCCGCAGCAACCTGAAAAAGATCGCTTGTTGGCGACGATCCGAATCGGCCGCGATATTCTCGGTACCATGACTAATACCTTGGTATTGGCGTTTGCAGGTAGCGCCCTTACTACCATCATGATGGTATGGGGGTTCCAAATGCCGCTGATGCAGTTTATGAACATTCCGGCGCTGTCTCTGGCCATGATCCATGGTTTGGCGGGCAGTATTGGGTTGATCATGACTGTGCCGCTAACGGTATTGATTGCCAGTGCGGTTTATCAGCGAGACTAAAAACGGAATGTGGTAATGAATAAAAAAGCTGAGGGTTAAACGCCTCAGCTTTTTTATTATATGTAGTCAGGCCCGATTGCGATTACCTTGGCTATGTCGGTATGTTGTCATAATTGGTGGGTAATATAGGCCCCTGTTTTAGATTTAGTGGAATTGATGTGGGGGAAACATGGAAGTCATTCTGGCTACGACGAACGAAGAGATCATTGAAATTGCACCTATCATGCAGCAACTTCGGCCAAAATACACATTGGAGAAGATAAGTGATTTACTGAACCAGCAGTGCAAAGCCGGTTATAAGCTTGTTTATGTTAAGGAAGATAACAACATCTTGTGTGTCGCTGGTTTTGTCACGGGGCACAAGTTAGGGTGGGGAGCTTATTTGTACATTGATGACTTAGTGACCGATGAAGCCCAGCGCTCAACTGGTGCAGGCCAGTATTTAATTGAGTGGTTTAAAGACTACGCCCACATCAACCAGATAGAGCAGATCCACCTTGACTCTGGTGTACACCGCTATGGCGCGCATAAATTCTATTTAAAAGAAGACTTTGTTATTTCCAGCCATCACTTTGTCTGTCAATGTTGATTGTTTGCTGAAAGTTGTCGACTGTGCCTGGTGGTTAGGAGCCACTTTGGCACAGTCGAGAGTTAGTTGATGCATCAAAGGCAGTAACTTGGCTCGGGAGTCTCTTCCATAAGAGATGCTTGCATGATTTCTTCAATCAGCAGCAAAGAGGCAGATTTCTGATCCTCTTGGCATTTAAAGTCAATCGATAGCACTTCGAGTAAGTCCTTCAATAAAAAGCTCATGTGAGATGCGTTCTTGTTACCATTCACATAAGGCTCAATAGCTAGGATCAGTTTTTCGATATCGTTGGCGATTGAGTTTGTTGCATCGTTTTTCCATTGTGCTCCCTTCACTTTGAGAACATCATTAATAGAATTGTATGTATTCATTGCTTCTGCGCCCTTGGTAAAGCTGCTAATAATAGAAATAACTACGTTGTTGAGTCGATCCAAGTGTCTTCAAGGTACTGCTTTCAAGGTATGACCTTCAAGCTACTTGGGTATATCTTGAGGTGTGTCTGTTTTATTGACTTTATACCTCAGGCGTTTCTATTCCTTACTGGCTGCATGGATTTTAATCTGCACCAACAAGAAAAACCAGTGGGTATAACTATCTTTTGTTATTGGTATAACAATTCTTATTCAAGATGAAGAGAGCGTTTAGTGAAGAGTGATTACTTTTCATTAGTTTAGTTGTTAATCAATAAGTCTCGGAGGGAATATTGTCTGCTAATCGGGTGCGTCAGTTCAGTTTCCGGAGTTGCAACCACATGAAGTTTGGCCTGAAAATGAAAGGAGACCTAAGCAAAGCAGAAATGGATACCCGTCATAGTGTCTCTGGTGATTTGGGTTAAACGCCAGTACTTACAATACAACTCCCTGTCGTGATTGTTCTATCAGTGTTAAAGCGATTAGGGTTATTATTTTTCGAAATTAAACACCCACTTAAATGCAAACAAACTTACAAGCTAGGGCTTAATGGCTCAAGGGTGGTTATTTGTGTTTGTATTCCTCGAAAAAACCATTTAATTCACTTTGTTGCCCCGATTTGATTCAAAACATAATCGCTCATCACTGTTACAGGGCAAGTGTCGTTTTTTTTGCACCATTATGTGCTCAGGGTATTATTCCAGACTTAATCACCTTAAGCTTTACGATGATTTATCTTGTTTAAAATCAGTTGTTTATATTTATTTTTGTTCGGTTATTCGTTTTGGCACCAATTTTGATTGGTTGTTTATGAATGTTTATTACAACGGAGATGTTAAGTATGACCATGAAGTCCAAACTGAATCTAGCCGCACTTGGCCTGAGTCTATCGTTAGTTTCTGCTGTTGCATCAGCAGAAGAGACGATAAAAGTAGGGGTTCTCCACTCACTGTCTGGCACCATGGCGATCAGTGAAACCACGCTGAAAGATACAGTATTGATGCTGGTTGATGAGCAAAATAAAAAAGGGGGATTGCTTGGCAAGAAACTGGAAGCTGTTGTTGTCGACCCTGCCTCTAATTGGCCGCTATTTGCTGAAAAAGCCCGTGAGCTTATCGAAAAAGAAAAAGTGGATGTGGTTTTTGGTGGTTGGACGTCGGTTTCACGAAAATCAATGCTGCCAGTATTTGAAGAGCTCAACAGTATTTTGTTCTACCCGGTGCAGTACGAAGGTGAAGAGTCATCGAAAAATGTCTTCTACACTGGCGCTGCGCCTAATCAGCAAGCGATTCCTGCCGTTGAATACTTGATGGATGAACTGGAGGTTGAACGCTGGGTACTGGCGGGAACTGATTATGTTTACCCACGTACCACCAACAAGATCCTCGAGTCTTATTTGAAAGCGCAGGGTGTTGCCGATGAAGACATCATGATCAGTTACACCCCGTTTGGCCATTCTGATTGGCAGTCGATTGTGTCTGATATTAAGAAGTTTGGTTCTGCGGGCAAGAAAACTGCCGTGGTTTCTACCATTAACGGTGATGCGAACGTTCCCTTTTATAAAGAGCTAGGTGCCCAAGGTGTCTCCTCTGAAGATATCCCTGTTGTCGCGTTCTCGGTGGGTGAAGAAGAACTATCAGGTATGGATACCTCTCCGCTTGTTGGCCACTTGGCGGCTTGGAACTACTTCATGAGTGTCGATACCGATCAGAATGAAGAGTTCATTGATGGTTGGCAGTCGTTCATCAAAAGTGACAAGCGTGTGACTAACGACCCAATGGAAGCTCACTACATTGGGTTTAACATGTGGGTACAGGCGGTAAATAATGCCGGTACCACCGAGCCTGAAGCGGTACAGGATGCCCTTATTGGTATTGCAGTACCGAACCTTTCTGGTGGCTACTCGACTATGCTGCCAAACCACCATATCACTAAGCCGGTCTTAATCGGCGAAATTCAAGATGATGGTCAGTTCGATGTGGTATGGGAAACCACGGGGCTAGTGGCGGGAGATGCGTGGTCTAAGTACCTACCTGAATCAGCCAAGCTATATTCCAGCTGGTCAAAGCCTTTCTCTTGCGGGGCCTTCAATACAGAAACCAAGAAGTGTTCAGGTGCTAATTAACGCCTTGTTTTAGGGGCCTTTGCCTCTTATTGATGGCGCTTCAGGTTTAGGCTGAAGCGCTATTTTCGGTGGGTATTACATTTACCCGCGTTGGAAGTGGTTAATTGTCAGTAAGGACACAAGAAATGACACCTTTAATGAAGTTTGTTAAAGCGCTCATTGTTCTCTTGTTGTGTACTCCCATGGCGTTTGCTTCGGTCAGTTCGACAGATGAATTTGATCAGGTATTGATTGGGAAAAATAACAACGATAAGGAAATCGCCATTGAGTGGCTAGTCGATAATCAGCCTGCCGAAAAGGCAAAGCCTATTCTTCGGGCTTGGTTGGAAGGCAACCTGTTTTATTACAAGAACAAAAATAGTGAGGATTTCCAGCAGCTCTTTATTATCGCCGGTAGAAACGGTAAGCAAGCTGATGGCATTTGGGATTCAACACAGTTAGTTGTTTCGCGCTCTCGCGACTTTGGCAAGATTCGGGTGAATAACAAATTGCGCAGTCTTATTCGGGTACAGTTGGCCTCTATAGGGCTGAACTCGCCTGATGCGGCAACCCGCTTACAGGCTGTCGATGGTCTGCTAGGGCAAACCGATGATGAAATCATTGAAAGGCTTGCCGCGCAGTTGAACGTTGAACAGGACGGCAAGGTACAGGATAGGCTGCAGTTGGCGTTGTCGGTCAGTACGGCGTTAGATAACAGTGCATCAACGTCAGTGCGAACTGCAGCCGTCAACACCTTGTCTGAATACAAACAAGCAATCGTGTTGCAAACCTTCAATAAATTACAGCCACAATCATTGGATCCTGAACTTTCGGCAGCTGTCGAAAGAGGCTTGGACAAATATCATCAGAGCCAACGGCTTTATTCCGGTGTCGAGACAATCTTTTTCGGCCTCAGTTTAGGCTCTGTATTGGTACTGGCCGGAATAGGCTTGGCCATTACATTTGGGGTGATGGGGGTCATTAATATGGCCCATGGTGAGCTCATCATGATTGGTGCATACACTACCTATGTGATGCAGCAACTTCTTCCTCAGCAAAGCGGTACCGCATTGCTGCTGTCTATTCCGATGGCTTTCATTATTTCTGGGCTGGTAGGGATAGCGATTGAACGCAGTGTGATCAGGCACCTCTACGGTCGGCCACTTGAAACATTATTGGCGACATTCGGGATCAGTTTGATCCTCCAGCAAGCGGTACGATCGATTTTCTCTCCGCTTAACCGTTCTGTCAGTACGCCCGACTGGATGGCGGGGGCTTGGGAGCTGAACCCAATGCTGTCTCTGACATACAACCGCTTATATATCATTTTGTTTTGTGCCTTGGTGTTCATTTCTATGGTTATGATCTTGAAGCGTACGCCTCTGGGCCTGCAGGTGCGGGCGGTTTCTCAAAATAGGGCAATGGCAAGGGCGATGGGGATCCGCTCAGAGCGGGTTGATGCCCTGACGTTTGGGCTGGGCTCTGGCGTGGCTGGTGTCGCGGGTGTCGCGTTGTCACAGCTGACGAATGTAGGGCCAAATATGGGTCAAGCCTACATCATTGATTCATTTATGGTGGTGGTGTTTGGTGGGGTCGGAAACCTGTGGGGTACCTTGGTTGCTGGTTTAGGACTTGGGCTGTTCAACAAGTTACTGGAACCTTGGGCGGGTGCGGTACTGGCCAAGATCTTGATGCTGGTCTTTATTATCCTGTTTATCCAGAAACGTCCTCGTGGGTTATTCCCGCAGCGTGGCCGTGCGGCTGAAAGCTAAGGAGCGCTTGATGCAGTCTAAATCAATTATTCTTTCGGCCTTGGGGCAAGATCGGGGCGGCAAAATCGTCCTCGCGTTGCTGATCTCTGCCGTCATTTTGGTCCCGATGGCAAACCTGTTATTGCCGATCGGTCACCCGCTACATATCGAAACCTTCACTATTTCTCTGATGGGTAAATACCTCAGCTATGCCATGCTCGCGCTTGCGGTCGATTTGGTATGGGGCTATCTCGGGATCCTGAGTTTGGGCCATGGGGCGTTCTTTGCCCTGGGCGGCTATGCCATGGGGATGTATTTGATGCGCCAAATTGGTGACCGGGGGGTATACGCCAATCCCGTGTTGCCCGATTTTATGGTGTTTCTAAATTGGCAGGAGTTGCCATGGTTCTGGCAGGGCTTTGATCAATTCTGGCTGGCTTGCCTGATGGTAGTGTTGGTCCCCGGTGCTTTGGCTTATGTTTTTGGTTATCTAGCCTTCCGTTCACGGGTGTCAGGAGTATACCTGTCGATCATGACCCAGGCACTGACTTATGCCCTGTTACTGGCGTTCTTCCGCAACGAAATGGGCTTTGGCGGGAACAACGGGTTAACCGATTTTAAAGATATTCTCGGCTACAGCTTGCAACAAGATACAACCAAAGTGGCGCTGTTTGTCTGCACTGGGTTGGCGTTGGCTTTGAGTTACGTGGTGTGCCGAACCATTGTCAGTAGTCGGTTGGGACGTGCCGCTTTGGCTATCCGTGATACCGAGTCGCGGACACGTTTCATGGGCTACGACGTCGATGGCATTAAACTGTGGCTCTTTGTGTTGTCTGCCGTCATCGCGGGCATTGCCGGTGCCTTGTATGTGCCGCAAGTTGGCATTATTAATCCGGGGGAGTTTGCACCGCTCAATTCGATTGAGGTTGTGGTGTGGGTTGCTCTTGGCGGTCGGGCAACGTTGTTCGGCGCCATCATCGGGGCTCTGATTATCAACTATGCCAAAAGCTGGTTTACGGTTGAATTCCCAGAAGTGTGGCTGTTTGCTCTGGGGGGCTTATTTGTGCTTTCCACCATGTATTTCCCGAAAGGGGTGATTGGGTTTATATCCGACATAACGGCTCGACTGGGTAAGGGGAAAAAGGGAAAGTCTTCTCAGCAGTCAGGGGGCTCCTCGCAATCAGGAAAACCTCAACAAGAGTGCGGCGTTAATGAGGTGGTGTCATGACAGTATTAGAGACGGCAAAGAAGCTAGGTACATTTGCCCAAGAGATGACCAAACGGGAAGAAACGTTTTCATTTCTTGTCCCCGATGAGCACCCCTTGATTGATACCAGACATAACATTTTGCTCTATGTCGAGGGCGTCAATAAGAGCTTTGATGGTTTTAAAGCCATTAACGATCTCAACCTGTATATCCGCGAGGGCGAGCTTCGCTGCATTATTGGGCCAAATGGCGCCGGAAAGACCACCATGATGGATATTATTACCGGTAAGACGACACCGGATTCCGGCCAAGTGTGGCTTGGGTCAAACATCAATTTGTTGGCTATGAATGAATCGCAGATTGCCAATGCCGGCGTGGGCCGGAAGTTCCAAAAACCAACAGTGATTGAGTGCCTGACGGTTTGGCAGAACCTAGAGCTGGCGATGTCGGGAGTTCGGACGGTTTGGGCGACATTCAGAGCCAAGCTGACCGCAGAGCAGAAGGATAAGATCGAGTCTGTTCTGGTGTTAATTAACTTGGCAGATCACGCCGCCTTATTGGCCGGAAATTTGTCCCATGGCCAAAAGCAATGGTTGGAAATTGGCATGCTGCTAATGCAGAACCCCAAGCTGTTGCTGGTCGATGAGCCTGTCGCGGGGATGACCCACCAAGAGATGGATAAAACCTCGGAGTTATTGAATTCGTTGGCAGGTAAGCATTCCGTGGTTGTCGTTGAGCATGATATGGACTTTGTCCGTTCGATTGCCAGTGATGTGACAGTTCTTCACCAAGGCCATGTATTGGCTGAAGGCACCATGGACCAAGTACAAAACCATCCTGAAGTGAAGCGGGTTTATCTAGGGGAATAGCATGTTAGAGATCAAGTCACTCAACCAATATTACGGTGAAAGCCATACATTGTGGGATTTGGATATGCAGATCCCCGAAGGTAAATGCACGGTGTTGATGGGCCGTAATGGTGTGGGTAAAACGACGTTATTGCAGTGCATCATGGGGTTGGTGGGGCCAAAAAGTGGCGATATTACATTTAATGGGCGCTCAATTCTCGCGGAATCGGCAGAATCCCGGCCACGGTGGGGAATAGGGTATGTGCCGCAAGGGCGTCAGATTTTTCCGATGTTGACGGTCCAGGAGAACCTAGAGATAGGTTTGCCTATCCGTGCTCGGGGCGATCGTAAAGTGCCTGACTTCATTTTTGATCTGTTTCCGGTTCTAAAGGAAATGCGTCACCGCCGTGGTGGCGATTTATCGGGTGGTCAACAACAGCAATTGGCGATAGGCCGGGCGTTGGTGGTGAACCCTAAGCTATTGATTTTGGATGAGCCGACGGAAGGGATCCAACCCAATATCGTGCAAGAAATTGGCGATATTATCAGGATGCTTAACGAAAAAATGGGACTTACTGTGTTGCTGGTTGAGCAGAAGTTACCTTTTGCTCGTCGGGTGGGCGATCAATTTTGCATTCTTGACCGAGGACGCCATGTTGCCAGTGGTGAGATGGCCGAGCTCGATGATGCCTTGGTTAAGGAGTACCTCACCGTATGACAGAGTATTTATCGCCTGTTGCGACCAACCCGACCGCAAGTCAAATCGCCCAGCATACCCACCATGGCTGGCAGGCTGAATTGAGCCTGTCCTACCGAGATAGGGGCGATAAAACCGTACTTAAGCACCGAGAGCAAAAAGGCCCGTTAACGGTACAGCAAGCGCTCTACCCCGAAGGGGAGGTTTGCCATAGTTATCTGCTTCATCCGCCTGGCGGTGTCGCGGGTGGCGATACACTTGATATTCGCGTCGATGTTGGCGCGGGTGCCAAGGTGTTGGTGACAACCCCTGGAGCCACAAAATTTTATCGCTCTGAGCGCCGTTTTGCCAAGCAAGCCCAGCATTTGTCAGTCGCCGAAGGAGGCCGGCTGGAATGGCTGCCTCAGGAGAATATCTTTTTTCCTGATGCCCATGCTCAGCTCAATACCGTTGTCCACCTCGAGAAAGGTGCACAGTTTGTGGGCTGGGAGTTGCACTGTTTTGGTCGCCCTGCACTAAAAGAGTGCTTTGATAGCGGTAAATTGATTGGAAAAACAGAGGTTTATGTCGATGGGCGCCGGGTGCTGACTGAAGGTTTGAACATGTCTGGTGGTGATAAGGTACTGATTAATATAGGAATGCAGAGATTCCCCATGATGGGGACCCTGTACTTGTCCGAAATGGGGCAAGATTTCTATCAGTTGGTACAGGCTTTGCTATTAGATATTCAGAGCGAAATAAATATACAGAGTGAGCTAGGTAGCAAGAAGCTAATCGTGGCTGCAACACAGGTCGAGGGGCTCATTGTTGTTAGGGCGTTGGGGTATTGGAGTGAAGATATCCTGCACTGCTTTACCCAAATATGGCAGCAAGCGCGAAGTCAGATGACGGGCATTGCCCCTCACCCCCCGCGCATCTGGGCCACGTAGTTAGTCGGTTACTCAGCGAGTTAGAGTTTTGGCGACTTAGAGTTTTGGCGATTTAGTGACATTGGAGAGTGACATGGAGTTGACACCAAGAGAGAAGGACAAGCTACTGATTTTTTGTGCCGGGATGTTGGCCAAACAACGCAAGGAAAGGGGCCTCAAGCTCAATTACCCTGAATCCATTGCTTACATCAGCAGCGCCATTCTTGAAGGGGCGAGAGAAGGAAAGAGTGTCGCAGAGCTCATGGACTATGGCCGTACTCTGCTCTCTGTGACGGATGTGATGGAAGGGATTGCGTCCATGATCCCGGATGTCCAGGTAGAAGCTACCTTTCCCGATGGCACCAAATTAGTGACTGTGCATGAGCCGATTGTGTAGTTGTTTGATGGTATAGCGGCATAGTATCTCGCAGATAAATAAGGAGAAAAAATGGCAGGGAGTGGTGCATTCAATACCTCCGCGTTTGTGCCCGGTCAAATCGAGACCGCAAGCGGGGAGATCGAACTCAATGCTGGCAGGACAACCCTTACCGTTAAAGTTGAAAACGTAGGGGATCGGCCAATTCAGATAGGCTCGCATTATCACTTTTTTGAAGTCAATGATGCCCTCAAATTTGATCGGCAAGCCTGCAAGGGCTTTCGCCTCAATATACCAGCAGGGACGGCTACCCGTTTCGAGCCGGGTCAGTCCCGGACAGTAGAGCTGGTTGATTTATCTGGTAAACGGGAAGTTTACGGATTCCAAGGCAAAGTGATGGGCAAGCTCTAGTTCTTTCCTTCTCTAATCATTAATACAAGGAATAGTTATGGCAAACATTTCACGTCAGGCTTATGCCGAAATGTTTGGCCCAACAGTGGGTGATCGTGTGCGTCTTGCCGATACCGAGTTGTGGCTTGAGGTTGAAAAAGATTTCACTATCTATGGGGATGAGGTGAAATTTGGCGGCGGTAAGGTGATCCGCGACGGTATGGGTCAGAGCCAACGACCAAGTGCTGAAACACCTGATTTGGTGATCACCAATGCCATCGTGCTCGATTACTGGGGCATCGTTAAGGCAGATGTGGCGGTAAAAAATGGGCGGATTAGCGGCATCGGGAAAGCTGGGAATCCCGATATTCAACCGGGTGTCGATATCATCATTGGCCCGGGAACCGAAATCTTGGCGGGTGAAGGTGCGATCTTAACCGCTGGTGGTATTGATTCCCATATCCATTTTATTTGTCCGCAGCAAATTGAAGAAGCGTTGGCGTCTGGGGTGACGACCATGATTGGTGGTGGTACCGGCCCTGCGACGGGTACCAATGCGACCACCTGTACACCTGGGCCATGGAACATGGCACAAATGCTTCAAGCGCTCGATGGCTTTCCAATGAACTTCGGCTTGCTGGGTAAAGGGAATGCCAGCCAACCAGAAGCGCTGCGTGAGCAGGTAGCGGCTGGGGCGGTGGGGCTAAAGCTTCATGAAGACTGGGGTACTACGCCTGCATCTATTGATACTTGCTTGTCGGTTGCCGACGAGATGGATGTTCAGGTTGCCATTCATACCGACACCCTGAATGAATCAGGCTTTGTTGAATCGACCTTGGCGGCTATCGGTGATCGGGTGATACATACCTATCATACCGAAGGCGCTGGCGGCGGGCATGCGCCCGATATTATCCGTGCTGCTGGTGAATCGAATGTCTTGCCGTCATCGACCAATCCGACTCGACCTTATACGGTCAATACCGTTGATGAGCATTTGGATATGTTGATGGTATGCCATCACTTGTCTCCCGCTATTGCAGAAGATGTGGCGTTTGCTGAATCTCGTATCCGCAGGGAGACCATCGCTGCTGAGGATATCTTGCATGACCTTGGGGCCTTTTCGATGATTGCCTCGGACTCTCAAGCTATGGGGCGGGTGGGTGAGGTGATCACCCGAACCTGGCAGACAGCCCATAAAATGAAGGTTCAACGTGGCAGCTTGGCGCAAGATTCCAGCTTCAGCGATAACTTCCGTCTGAAGCGCTATATCGCCAAATACACAATCAATCCGGCTATTACCCATGGCATGGCGCATGAAATTGGATCGATTGAAGTGGGAAAACTGGCGGATTTGGTGTTATGGAAGCCGGCCTTCTTTGGGGTTAAACCAAGTACTGTCGTCAAGGGCGGCATGATAGCCATGGCCCCGATGGGGGATCCTAATGCGTCTATTCCAACCCCACAGCCTGTTCATTATCGCGCGATGTTTGGCAGTTATGGCAAAGCGGCTATGAATACTTCGATGCTGTTTATCTCGTCGGCGGCGAGTGACGCTGGCGTGGCCGAGCAACTCCAGCTTGGCAGCCAGATTGGTATCGTCAAAAATTGCCGGAATATTAGCAAGTCAGATATGAAGCTTAACGATTGGCAGCCTCGTATAGAGGTAGATTCTCAGACCTATCAGGTGCGTGCTGATGGTGAGCTTTTAGTGTGTGAACCAGCAGAAGTTCTTCCGATGGCCCAGCGCTACTTTTTGTTTTAATGCGGTTCAAATAATAACAAAGGAATTGTAAATGATTGAGTTGGTTGAAGTAAGTACAGAGGCGGCAGTGCAGCCCGATGCGTATTTGAGTCTGCCGATTGATAGTCGGATCAAAAGCCGGTTGAAGGTAGTGCTAGATGATGGCCGTGATGCAGGCCTATTTCTGCCTAGAGGTCATATCCTGCGCGGTGGCGAACAGCTGAAGAGTCGCTGTGGCACTTTAGTGGAAGTTAAAGCGGCCGATGAGCAGGTATCAACAATATATTGTGATGATCCTTACCTTTTGACGCGTGTTGCCTACCACTTAGGAAATCGCCATGTCCCGCTTCAGGTTGAAGCTGGTTGGGTGCGTTACCAACATGATCACGTACTGGACGACATGGTCGTAGGTCTAGGCGCTAAAGTCACGGTTGAAAAGGCACCGATAGAGCCAGAAGGCGGTGCTTATGGTGGTCGCTCTGGCGGACATCATCACCACCACTAATAAAGAGCTAACGTTTTTTTGCAAAAGGATATGACAATGAAAACAACCCGTATTACCTCATCGTTGGCAGCGCTTAGCCTTGTGATTCCGGTTTCGGTACAGGCGCATCCCGGACATGAGCATTCTTCATTCTTTAGCGGGCTTGTGCATCCTATTACCGGTGTCGATCACCTCATTATGCTACTCGCATTTGGCGCATTGGCTTTCTTTGCCGTTAAGAAAACCACGACCCAATTGAGTTTATTGGCCGTCGCGTTAGTCGCATTAGTGACCGGAATGGTGGTTGGACTCAATTTGGGGGAGGTAAGCGGTATTGAGGGCGCGATTGCAGCGTCGTTACTTGTTGTTAGTGCTGCACTTTGGCAAGTGTTTTCTGGTAGCCAAGTGGTAACTCGAATGGCAGTGGCGCTGTGTGTTGCCCTCATCTTTTGTCATGGTTATGCCCATGGTGTCGAGGCCACCGGTAGTGTTTCGCAGTTTGCTGTTGCGATGGCAATATCGGCATCGGCATTGATGTTGTTGGGACACCGGTTAGCGGCATTTGCATCAAGCCGCTGGGTTTCTGCTGGTGTTGCTTCTGCCAGCCTTGTTTATTTGCTGGTGGCTTAATATGGCGGCCGAGGAGCTGAGAATAAAGGAAGTCGAACGAGGTGATGATCCCATTGCCACCTACCGTTTGTTTCAGTTAATAAGCCCCTCGCTGCCAATTGGTGGGTTCACCTATTCGCAAGGGTTGGAGTGGGCTGTCGAGGCGGGGTGGGTAAAAAACAGGGTATCCATGGTCCTGTGGTTGGAGAACATATTGCGCTATAGCGTGGCAACTCTTGAGCTTCCCCTTATTGATAGGTTCTACCAAGCGATTGAAACTCGCGATATACCGAGCATCGAAGCATTGAGTAACTTGCTTTGTTCAAGTCGGGAAACCAAGGAGTTGCGGGCCGAAGAAATTCAGCGGGGGAAAGCGCTGAATGTGCTGCTGAAGCAGTTGGATATTCCTGTTGACGATTACCTTGGTAGCAATACTGATCCTAATCAGTTGGTCGGTCTGTGTGTCGCAGGCTATTTATGGGGGATAAGCCCTGAAGCCATGAAGCAGGGGTACCTCTGGAGCTGGGCTGAAAATTTAGTGATGGCAGGTGTAAAGTTGGTGCCGCTGGGGCAAACCGATGGTCAGCGGGCTTTGATGGAATTGACCCTGCAGTTTCCTGAGATGGTTTCTATCTCGACACAGATCGATGAGGTGATGATCGGCAGTTTTACACCGATTGTGTCGCTAGCCAGCAGCCTGCATGAAACACAATATACCCGTTTGTTCCGTTCATAAGCCTGATGTGCTTTGTGGGCAATAAGATAATAAGGAATGTTATGGAAACATATAAGCAGCCACTTCGTATTGGGATTGGTGGTCCGGTTGGTTCCGGTAAAACCGCATTACTTGAGGTTTTGTGTAAAGCGATACGCGATAAGCTGAATATCGCGGTGGTGACGAATGATATCTATACCCAGGAAGATGCCAAGATCCTGACAAGGGCCGAGGCCCTTGATCCTGATCGGATCATTGGCGTGGAAACCGGTGGGTGCCCTCATACCGCAATTCGTGAAGATGCCTCGATGAATCTGGCTGCGGTAGAAGAGTTAGCCAAGCTGCACCGTAACCTTGATGTGGTGTTTGTTGAAAGTGGCGGCGATAACCTCAGTGCAACTTTTAGTCCTGAGCTTGCTGATCTCACCATCTATGTGATTGATGTCGCTGAAGGTGAGAAGATCCCCCGCAAGGGTGGCCCGGGTATTACCCGTTCTGATCTGCTGGTGATCAACAAAATTGACCTTGCGCCCTATGTAGGAGCGTCACTGGAGGTAATGGAAGAAGACACTAAGCGGATGCGGCCTAATCGCCCTTATGTCTTTACCAACCTTAAAGAGTCCCAAGGGCTTGAAACAATCATCGACTTTATCATTACCGAAGGGATGCTGACGCCGAAAGGTGAGTAAGCGGAAGGTAATTCGATTATAAGTGACAGGGATCTGAGCAATCAGATCCCTTTTTTATTTAGGGTGGTATTATACCAACCTACATAATACCAACCTACATAAGTATTTGATCAGTCTTGCAGGTTAAAATCGCTGTTCTCTGCGTTAGATATTTTGTAATTAGAGCCACTAGTTACTGCAATATCTGCCTTGATAACAACGATTTTTCCAGTGCAAATACTTGATCAATGACTTATCCAGATTGGTATAAATACTTGATCAACTACTTATCCAGATTGGTATTAGGCTCTCCGTTCGAAGCGAGAGAGTCAGGCTCTCTTCAATACTCAAGCTCATATGAATAGAGAGCGGTCTAAATTATTTTAATGAGCCCTGTTTTCTCTGTGACAGTAATATAAAGTGATGGATTTTTAGATTTAAGGCTGTGAGCGCTAACCAATTAACCCTGTTTTTTTACGAACATCGTTGATGCAAATCTTTAAGCTGTCAGCGATTTGAACAAGTTCATTAAGCTCCAAATCGGTAAATGGGTGAGTAAGTATTGATTCGGCCCCCTGCGCATTAACAACCGTTGGTAAGCTTAAAACAACATCGTGTAAACCATACTCACCACGGACCATCGTGCCTATTGGTAGAACCGAGTGTTCATTTATTGAGATAGCTTGAATAATCCTAAATACACTGGCGGCAATGCCGTGGGCAGTATTTTGCTTACGCTTGAAAATCTCAAATCCGGCTTGTTTTACCGCTTCTAATAACTCCGTAGGGTCGATAGAGGGAAGGTGGTTGGTTTCACAGTAATAATCGGCAGGTTGTCCAGCGATACTGATCAAACTTTTTGGCGTGAAACAGTGACTTCCGTGCTCGCCAAGCACATATCCAAAGACATTCTTTGGGTCGAGTTTAACCCGTTTACCGATAATGGTCATAAGCCGTGCTGTATCGACAAGGCAACCAGCACTTAGAACCTTGCTGGCGTTAAAACCAGTATTCGCAACGATGAAGTAAGCGACGATATCGCAAGGGTTGGTTACGACAATGAGGATAGCATTTGGCGCGACTTTTTCGATTTGCCGAGCGATATCAACGCCAATCTTGCTATTTATTTCGGCAAGATCAAGTCGAGATTGTCCATCTTTGATCTGTGCGCCTGCGGTGATCACAACGATTTCAGCATCAATGAGATCATGATAATCATCGCTAGCCGTGAGAGCGGTATTCTTCGAGAAAGTGAGGGCCTCAGTATGACTGAAGTCGAGGATTTCACCTTCGGCTCTTTCTCGGTTTTTATCTAATAGAACAAGCTCACTAACACTACCTAGTGTGAGGAGGTAGTTACATACTCCGACGCCAACAGCCCCAGCACCAATAATTCCTATTTTCATGACTACATTCCTTGTGCGTGTCCTAAATATTATCTTACTGAAATATTTCTGATTGAGATAGTGATTCCAAGTGTTATTACCCGATATTCTGGCTGCTATTTAATTTAGTGTGATTTGCTGTAATTAATCTGCAATGAATTATTATTTAGGGTTACCTGGTTTATAGGGTGTTATTTTACGGGTTAAACAAATTTATATACTATCTATTACTGCTTTAATACGTATTAAAACGTTGAATACATTGGTCGTACGTGATATCTAATGCTTATCCTTAAGTAAGTTCACCTTTGGGCTCTCATCAAGACATCTATTTCGGTGTGAAATAAACTTGAAACCGGTTAGCAATTCCATACGACTATTTTAGTGAACTGAAACATTGATGAGGTTATGATCCCAACAATATAAAGATAGCAAGTTTTTCCTTTGTTAAGTTAAAGTGAGAGTTAAAACTTCTTTTATTGTAAATAAAACACCAATGCTGATGGTTGTCTATTCCTCTGGGATAAATCGTTGATGGACTCGACTTGTTAGTTTTATAGTGAGTTCATAAGGAATGGTGCCCAAGTTTTTCGCTACATGCTCAATGGGGAGGTGTTGACCCCATAACTCCACAGTATCCCCCACTTTATCTTGGTGTGCGGAACCTAAATCTACGGTCATCATGTCCATAGAAACTCGCCCTACGATGGGAACAGTGCGGCCGTTTATATATACCGGGGTGTTGGTGGGGACCAGCCTCGGGTATCCATCACCATAGCCAAAGGCGATAACACCTATGTGGGTATCGGTCGGTGAACGCCATGCCTCACCATAGCCTACTGGCTCATTGGCTGCGTGTTTACGAATGGCAATAAGCCGACTTGTTAATGTCATGACTGGGGTGAGGTTATGATCTGTACCTATATGCTCAGCACTCGGTGAAATACCATAAAGGGCAATTCCCGTTCTCGCTATATCCATATGGGCGTGAGGCCAGAACAGTAACCCTGCAGAATTAGCGATGCTCTTGTTACCGGCATAACTTTGGGTTGCTCTAGTAAAGCTAGCTATCTGCTGCTCGGTTTTTGGGTTGTCAGGCTCATCCGCATTGCTAAAGTGACTGATAAAACAGACTTCACCTTTAATTTTATTTGTTCTGCGAATGCGAGCAACGACATCACTGATTTCGTAGGGGGAGAAACCGAGACGGTGCATCCCTGTATCGACCTTAACCCAGACTGTAACAGGATTAACCAGGGGATAGTTTTCTAAGTCGATCAGTTGTTGGTGGTGGTGGATAGTGGTATCGAGTTGAAACTGCGAGGCAAGCTGTAAGTCCTGCCCGTTAAAGCACCCTTCAAGTAACAATATAGGCTGGTTTATTCCTGAATGGCGTAATTGTAGCGCCTCCTCTAGCCGCGCTACGGCAAACTTGTTTGCGTTAGGTAACGCCTTGGCTATTTTTATCGCGCCATGCCCATAGGCATCACCCTTAATTACTGCGATTAATGGTTGATGATTATTTTGTTGACTTAACTGTTGGTAGTTTAACTTAATTGCATTTAAATCGATAAGGGCTTCCGCTGTGATCATAGTATGGTTTGCACGACGATTTATATCGTTCCAACGCGTCCAGGTTAATAGATACAATGGTGAACTAAATGCAATTTAAGTGCCATTTGTAAAATAAGGTGAATAATTATTTTTGACAATGGCTTAGCTAGCAATAATAAGGCTTTCAAAGGAAGTAGGTAAAATTAACTAAGGCTGAAATATTGGTTGATTAATTATTGAGCACAGTTAATGTGCACTGAAAAGGTTTATATGCACCAAAAAGATACAATAAAAATGACTCACGAGAAACACAAGAAAAAACGTTAACAAATTGTTAACCGCTGGAGGTGGGTTTTAATTAAAAAGGTCCCAATTTTATTGGATAAAAGGTAAATGACGTTAAAAAAGAATAAATGGTTACGAATGTTACTTTCTTTAACTTTGTAGAAGTATAACATTTGGTTTATCTTGATTATTTCAGTGTTATATAAAATTGAGTTAATGATTTAATTTTGATTTAAATCATGCGCTTATGGCTTTTTGGTGAGGTTTTGGTGGGAAAATCTGTTTATAAATCACTGCATTTGAAAACCTGTCACGATTTTTGCACTGTTCCTGTGTGACTTTAATCTCGATGTTTATAGTTAATGATAAATTAATTTAATTTAAGGAAGAGTTAGAGATGGATCTTAATAAACCGTATTTATTGTTTCTTGGTGATGCCGCGGACCCTCTTGCCGCTAAGGTTGCACAGGGGATTAAAACATGGCGTCCAGAATACTGTGTTGGGCAACTGCGTCTAGAAAATTGTTATGCTGATGTGGGCCTCGATGATATTTCGATAGAACAAGCAGTGGATGCTGGTGCTAAGACCTTGGTTATTGGTGTTGCAAATCGTGGTGGCGTGATTTCCGAGCGGTGGCTCAGTGTATTACTAGATGCATTGCAAGCGGGGATGGATATAGCCTCTGGTTTACACAACAAGCTTACCGACATTCCTGAGCTGGTTGATTGTGCCGCGAGATATAATCGTACACTGTTTGATGTACGTTATCCCACCCAGAGTTACCCTGTGGCGACGGGCAAGAAGCGTACAGGTAAACGCCTGTTAACCGTCGGGACTGACTGTTCTGTGGGAAAAATGTACACATCTTTGGCTATAGAACAAGAAATGAAACGGCATAATATCGATGCCGATTTCCGTGCCACGGGGCAGACCGGGATTTTGATTACTGGCTCTGGTGTAAGCGTGGATTGTGTGGTTGCAGATTTTATTGCTGGCGCTATAGAAACCATCACACCGGATAGTACCCCTGATCATTGGGATGTGATTGAAGGGCAAGGTTCATTGTTCCACGCTTCTTTCGCTGGGGTAACAATGGGCTTAATCCATGGCTCTCAACCTGATGCGTTAGTATTGTGTCACGAGCCAACACGTACCCATATGCGTGGCTTACCTGATTACCCATTACCGGATATTGTAAAATGTATGAAGGTGAACTTGGAGGCCGCCAAACTCACTAACCCAAGCGCGGAATTTGTTGGTGTATCGGTTAATACCTCTGGGCTGGAAGAGCAAGACGCTTATGGCTACATGGAGAAGCTTGAGGCTCAAATTGGTCTTCCTGTTGTCGATCCTTTCCGCCAAGGTGTTGCCCGTATTGTTGATTACATGGTGACATCGTTATGAAGTTGAACATAGTCAAGCAGCGTTGGCCTATTCGTGGAGCATTTACCATATCTCGTGGCAGTAAAACAGAAGTCAATACATTGATTGTTGAATTAGAGCACCAAGGCTCAACAGGCCGGGGGGAATGCGTTCCCTATGCTCGTTATGGTGAATCGCTTGACAGTGTTGAGGCCCAACTGCGCTCTATAGCTTCTCAGGTCGAAGAGGGAGCAAGTCGGCTCGATATGCAAAAACTGTTGCCGCCCGGTGCGGCGCGTAACGCTATAGACTGCGCGTTTTGGGACCTTGAGTGTAAGCAACAACATTGTTCTATTTGGCAGAATTTAGGTTGTGTCCCTGATGCACTTGAAACGGCATTCACCCTTTCGTTAGACACGCCAGAAAAAATGCAGCAGATGGCGGCAGACAATGCGTTTCGTCCCTTATTGAAGCTGAAGCTGGGGGGAGAAGACGATCTACAGCGGGTTAAGGCTGTTCGTCGAGGGGCGCCTTCAAGCAAGCTCATCATTGATGCGAATGAGGCTTGGGATATAGAGAGTTATGAGCGCGTAGTGCCGGAGTTGTTTAAGTTAGGAGTGGCCATGATAGAGCAGCCTTTTCCTGCAGATAAAGATCATTGGCTTGATGAGGTGGCAAGGCCTATTCCAATTTGCGCCGATGAGTCGTGCCACGATAGAACATGCCTAGCAATGTTGGTAGACCGCTTCGATATGATTAATATCAAGATTGATAAAACGGGTGGCTTAACCGAAGCGTTGGCACTCAAGCAAGAAGCCGAAAGAATGGGCTTGGCTGTGATGGTGGGATGTATGCTCTCTTCATCGCTGAGTATGGCGCCGGCATTTGTTGCGGCGCAAGGTGCCGATATTGTCGACCTAGATGGCCCTTTGCTATTAAGCCAAGACATTGAACATGGATTTGAATTTAAGGACAACCAAATGCTGCCTTTCGGCACTGAGTTATGGGGATAACATGATGCAACGAATTGTGTATATGAACGGAAGCTATGTCGCCGAGAGTGACGCCACCGTTTCTATCTTTGACCGTGGTTTTTTATTTGCCGACGCTGTATATGAGGTGACTGCAGTACTGGCTGGTAAGCTTGTCGATAACAAGGGCCACCTTGCTCGTCTTGAGCGCTCGTGTAAAGAATTAGGTATGAAACTGCCTGTTAGTGCTGATGAGCTTACCCAGATTCAAAGGACCCTCATCGAGAAGAATCAACTTACTGAAGGAGGGATATACCTGCAGCTTACCCGAGGTAACGAAGGGGATCGTGACTTTAGTTATAGTGATGATATAAAGCCTACTTTGGTGCTATTTACCCAGCAGCGTGCCTTGCTCGATAGTCAGGCGGCTAAAGAAGGGATTAAAGTGATCTCAATGGAGGATATCCGGTGGCGCAGGCGAGATATCAAAACGACCAGCTTACTGCCAGCTTGCTTGGCGAAACATCTCGCGCATCAGGCGGGTGCTGATGACGCTTGGTTAATTGAAAATGGGCTTGTTACCGAAGGTGGCTCTAGCAATGCCTACATCGTTACTCATGATAATAAGATCATTACTCGGCCTTTAAGCAATGACATTTTGCATGGAATAACTCGAGCATCGTTATTAAAAGTGGCTGAGGATTGCCAAATAGAGCTTGAACAGCGTGCCTTCACCATTGAAGAAGCGTACGAGGCAAAAGAGGCATTTGTAAGCTCAGCTACCACCTTTGTTTGGCCTGTTGTCGCAATAGATGGCAAGACCATTGGTGACGGTCAACCAGGAGAGATAGCGAAAAAGTTACGAAGTACTTACATCGAAATGGTGCTGGCATTTACTCAATAGTGATGGACCGGCTTTATTCATTGTTGAATTTATCGCCGGTGTAACCCGTGCAACATGACTGGTGGGAACTATCGGAGGGAGGCGTCGATTGGCGAAAAAGAGACGAGTTTAACCGTCGAACTCTATCTTTTTTTACCCAAGACTGATAGTGTCGCATCCCTTGCGACAACAGGGTGGGGTAGATGAATGTCTTGCTGGTGTTGTCAGTGTTTCTTAAGCCTGTGAAATAGTCTTTCAACGTACAGGCGATGACAGGATATTACCCGTGAGCAAAAACGCGTTTTCAACTTTGAATCTAAAACCTGATCTGATCTCTAACCTAGAAACGATGGGTTATGAATCGATGACTCCTATCCAGAGCCAAAGTCTGCCACATATTTTGGCGGGCAAGGATGTAATCGCTCAGGGTAAAACAGGTTCGGGTAAAACGGCCGCTTTTGGTCTGGGCTTGCTTGACCATCTTAATGTTAAGCGCTTCCGTATCCAGTCATTGGTATTGTGCCCAACGCGTGAGCTAGCAGATCAGGTTGCAAAGGAAATCCGTAAACTGGCACGCTCAATCCACAACATCAAAGTGCTGACTTTGTGTGGTGGTATGCCATTTGGTCCGCAAATTGGCTCTCTTGAGCACGGTGCCCATATTATTGTCGGTACTCCGGGCCGTGTGGAAGAGCACCTACGTAAAGGTTACCTATCTCTTGACGATCTGAATCTGTTGGTACTTGATGAAGCTGACCGCATGCTAGAGATGGGCTTCCAAGATGCTTTGGATGCTGTTGTCGATGCAGCGCCGGCTGATCGCCAGACTTTGCTATTCAGTGCAACGTACCCTAAGCAGATTGAATCTATCGCTCGCGATATCATGCATAAGCCAGTGATGGTGAAGGTGGAGTCTACCCATGATGAAAACACCATCGATCAGCACTTCTACCATGTAGACTCCAACGAAGACCGTATGACGGCGCTTCGCTTGTTGCTGTCCCTGCACAAACCAGAATCGAGCGTCGTGTTCTGTAATACTAAGCGTGAAGCACAAGAAGTGTCTGATGAGCTGGAGTATTACGGTTTCAGTTCAATGGCGTTGCACGGCGATTTGGAGCAACGTGAGCGTGACCAAACCTTGGTACGTTTTGCTAACAAGAGTACCTCTGTGCTGGTTGCAACAGATGTTGCTGCACGTGGTTTGGATATCGAAGCGCTGGATTGTGTGATCAACTATCACCTTGCGCGTGATACTGAGGTGCACGTTCACCGTATTGGCCGTACCGGTCGTGCGGGTAGCAAGGGTGTTGCATGCTCTTTCATCAGTGATAAAGAGCACTATAAGGTTGCTCTGCTGGAAGACTATTTGGAGAGAGACATTGTTGGTGAGGCATTGCCTTCAGAGTCGTTGTTAAACCAACCGACCTTCCGTCCAGCGATGACGACGTTACAAATTCTTGGTGGTAAGAAGCAGAAAGTTCGTCCTGGTGACATTCTTGGTGCACTAACGGGCGATAACGGTATCCGTGGTGATCAAGTTGGTAAGATCAATGTCTTCGATATGGTTGCCTATGTTGCAGTGAAAAGCGATGTTGCTCGCGTGGCACTGAAGAAGTTGGAAAACGGTAAGATGAAAGGCCGTTCGTTCCGCGTGCGCGCTATCAAGCGATAATTAACGTATTTACCGCTTTTGCATGATAGAGCCATGGTTAGATCCCACTTTGGAGATCTCCATGGCTTTTTTATTCCTATCTTGAGTGGATATCCCAGAATCTGTCAGAAATAATCGGTACAAAAACAAATAGATAACTACGGAGAGTGTTATATGTTTAAGAAAAACGTCCTGATTTCAGCAGAAAGTGGCCTCCATACCCGACCAGCAGCCAAGTTCGTGAAAGCGGCTAAAAAGTATGCTGAAGAAATTGAAATCGTTTCTAACGGCAAAACAGCAACAGCTAAAAACCTATTCAAGTTACAGACGTTAGCGCTTGTTCAGGGGACGCAAGTAACCGTGCAATCAACTAACCAGCAAGCGGTAAATGAGCTGGCGACGTTTATTGAAAACGTGACCGGTTAGCCTTTGGGTATTAACGATTGGTCGCAGTAAACCGATTGTTTTAATCACGCTTTACACGAAAAGCCTGCTCAATGAGCTAACTCCTATCACTTAAGGTGTTTGGAGCGAGCTGGATAATGAGTCTTACTCATATGAACGGTCCTTGATTTGGGCCGTTTTTTCGTTCAGAAAGAATGCAGCGCTTTACGCGTTCTTATACCAACCTACATAAATATTTGAACAACGACTTATCCAGATTGGTATTACATCGCCCTCAGCTTCTTTTGCAATACGGCTTATCTCCAAACGAACTAGGTTGTTAAGTTCGGTGTATTACCGCCCCGTTTGGAGCGGCAATATCGGTGGCTTAGCTCAAAAATCCCAGTGTTTTCTGGTTGAAGTTTGCTAGATTTGGGAAGAGGTTATCAAGTGAGTCTGTCGGTGTCCCAAACCAATGGGCAAGCGTTGCGGCGACTTGATCGGCGGAGGTTGTCGGGATCATGCGACCATTATTGTTGATTGACCAGTTGCCATCATGGATCAAGTCGGGCATGTCGCCGTAATACCGACCGCCAATAACGGCATCACCCATGACCAGCTCATGGCCTGCCCAGCCGTGGGCGGTTCCTGTTCCGTTGGTGAGCTGCGAGCGCCCGAAATCCGACATGGTGAAGGTGGTCACGTTGCTACCTAGACCAGAAGCATCAAGCTCGCCCTGGAATGCCGCTAATGCTTCAGCGAGCTCTTGGTACAAACGATCTTGGGCTACCAGTTGGTTGTTATGGGTGTCATAGCCGCCTTGAACGACATAGAAAACTTGTCTTTGTTGGTTTAGAGCGGCATTGCCTTTGAGTACTTTTGCGACCAAAGACAAGTTATTAGCCAGTGATGATTTTGGAAAACTCGTCGACAGTTCTGCTTCCAGCAATGGGTCTAGCTGAGCCCCCGATGACAACATCTGCTGTTTTATGAGATTAATTTGTTGCCTGAACAGATTGGTACGCTCCACGACCATATCATCTTTGAAAGCTTGCTCAAGGCCTTCAGCCAATCCAAAGGCGTTGATATTGGCACTTTCCGACAACAATATTTGCTGGTAGCTGTTTGACAGCAGGAAGTTGGTTTCCTCGCCGGTACTGTAGCCCGGACTGAAATCATAGACAGGACTTGCCAGAGTATCGAGTAGGCGTCCTGCCCATCCCGTGTCTATCTCCCCGCCAACAAACCCACTGCGTTTGGCTGCCTGCATATCAGCATGAGAACCAAGGCGGGAAATTGACGGTACGCTCTTGGCCTCGAACGCTGACCTGTCTCCGGCGGCGATCAAGTTGCCTGTATTGATGATGGCAGTCATTTTCCCTTGGTTAAATAAATCAGACAGGGGGCTAAGTGCTGGGTGGGCACCCAAGGCAAGCTCCCCGTCCATCGCTAAGTTCACTAGCTGGCTTTTGTCGATTGCCAGTGCACCTTTGGCAGCGCTGTATTCATCATAACGAGTAGAGAATGTTGGGATAAGCATATTGTGTGAATCGTTGCCACCGGCAAGAAATACACACACTAACGCCTTGTAGTCACCGCCAGCGGCCATGGCCAAATTGCGCATGCCAATACCGGTCGATAATGAAAGCATGCCTGCGGTCGCGAGGGATTTTTTGAGAAATTCACGTCTTTTCATTATCGTTACTCCTGGATCAGGTATTCAGGCGAGGTGACAGTTTGCCAGATCATCCCCTTGCAGCGAATACGGCCGTTGCTAGCGCCTATTGAATCGGTGAACTGGCGGTAGGTGGCAAGCATGGTATTACTGATAGGTTGGTGGTAGAAGGTCTGCTCGAGGTAGGCCATTTGTTCTTCGAAGTTGGAAACGTGGCTGATGTTATAGCAACCGGAAATATCGACTTTATTTTTTTCATTTATTTCTGGTGTTTCGAAGTTTTTATTCTGGCTAATCACCGAATGTAGGATGTTACTTAAGACCTTGAAAGATGAAGCATTAAGTACGGTTAGCTCTGGTGCGACTAAGCCTTCATCTTTCAAGCTACCGTCAGGTACGTCTTCGGGGCGGTAATAATTGAAGACCGATGGGGAACCGAGAGGAATTTGGCCGTAGGCGTCGGCGGTATCGAGATCCTGGTAAATACCATCGATGTTTCCTCGCATCGACATCGCCCGGGCCAGATTGGTCATGACAATCAGTGGCTCTTTGACTTTGAATGCTTCACCATTTCGGGCTTCTTCATCACTCAAGATGGCTTTTGCGACCATGGCGAGATCCCCCCGTACTCCTTGCCCGTTGTTGCGAAAGACATTAGCGACCCGCGTGATGTAGTCAGGTGAAGGGTTCGACGTCACCAAGCGTTGAATAAGGATTCGGCTAACAAAAGCCGGGGTGTTGGGATGATTGAACAAGATATCGATAGCAAGGTTTAAGTCTTGCTCTGCTGATTTCCCACTGAAAAAAGTGATACCCATCACTTGCTTACTGCCACTATCATGGCGGCTTTCATTGGGCTGCATCGACGCAAAAAGTTCACCGTTGCTCAGATCGTCCCAGTCAGTATTGTTTGCCAGGTGCCAGCCGGTCAGCGCCCGCGAAAATTCACCGATATCGGCTTCGGTGTAGGTGGCGATTGGGTCGCCTGATGCATTCAAGAATGGCGAACCATCTGGTTTAAGTTCATCGAGCCCGATGGTGAATAACTGCATCAATTCCCTTGGGTAGTTTTCATTGGGGCGGATCCCCTCGAAGGGGTTTTCTTGCTGACTGCCGATTGATGTTAGGTAGTACCCCATTGCCGGATGGCGTGATACATCGAGGAGTAAGTCCCGGTAGTTCCCCAGCGCATACTTGATGAGAAGATCGTAGTAGTCAGTAAGAAGCTTGGGATGAAGGCTAAGGGTGGCATCTTTCTCCGATACAACTAGGATCTGACTGAGGGCAAAGGCCATACGCTGACGGAGCTGATCTGGCGCATTGATGCTTCGGTCCCACCAGACCCGATAACGGGTTGTGGCTGAATCTTCTTCGCCGTAGGCCAGGTAATCATCATAACGGGGTAAGTGGTAGCTCGGTGCAGCGTTGACCTGCTCGTAAAACCAAGATTCAAACCCTTGTGATTTCAGTTGGCCAGGATCTGAGGGGGAGGGACCAAATGTCGCTTGGAATAACAAAGATGCTGCAGCCTGCTCGGTAGCGAGGACAACCTCGGGAATGTCTGGGGCCGAGGTTTGTACATCTATTCGCGGGTAAATGAGATCTCCAGAAACATTTCCGCTGGGTTCGACTACCCAGGTAAAGGGGCCAAATGTGCTGGTCTCTATACCATCAGTCACGGTGAAGGTGACGTCTGGGTAATAGCCTTCAGATCCTAGTGGCGGCATACGATCTACGTTAGGTTTTGCCCAGAACACACCATTAGCATTGACCCAAATGAAGTCCGGTAAGTTTTCACTTGACCATGTTAGGGAGCCTTCGCCGTCGTAGTCTATAGGTATTATCCAGCGGTATTTGTCGCCGACGGTGCCCCGTGGAGGTTGAATATCAGAGGGAATTTCTAGCGTTGCGTAGCTTGGTGCTGATAGGGCGATGGGAACGGTAATCCATAACCACCGGCTCACTTTGAAAAGTCGCATCGTTGCCTCCTTTGTTAGACGATAGTGTGAGTATTAGCAGGCAATAAGCGAGAGGTGATGCCAATTCATTGATTATGTGAATATCTGGGCTGGAAATCACGTTTACTGGCATTTCTGTGCCTACGTGACGGTAAAGGTTATGGTGGTCGGGGCTTGCCGAGCGGTAGTCGCCTATATCCCGAAGATTTACATTTTAGTTATTACTTGAAAACCGATCTATCTCGTTGTTTAAAATGGCAAAGTCGGTTACGTTAAATACATAAATATTGTTTATTCACCCAGTTGATATTGGGAGCAAGGATGATGCCTTCTCTAAAGCCAAAAGCTGCAATTGTAATGGCCAAAGATCGGCTAGGTGGCCTGCTGCTGGTTGCCTGCTGCTTACTCGCTTTTGTATGGGCAACGCTTCACCCAACCTCTTATTCTGCATTCAAACTCTACCCACTTGCCGAGGGCATATCATGGCAACTTTTTGTCAATGATTTGCTTATGGTCCTTTTCTTCTTGATGGTTGGTCTAGAGCTAAGTAATGAAGCCAAGCATGGCGTGTTTAGGACCAAACGGGCAATTGTCCTGCCTTTGATTTCTGCCTGTGCGGGCTTTATCTGTCCAGCGGTTATCTACCTTGCTCTTATCGGCGGATTTGCCTCGCCAATGAGTAGCGGATGGGCAATTGTTACTGCTACAGATATCGCCCTTGCGCTTGGTTTGCTGTCGCTGTGCAGTCGCGTCCCTGTGAGCTTAAAAATGTTTTTGCTTGCTGTCGCCATTTTTGATGACATGCTAGCCATTATCACCATTGCTGTTTTCTATACAACGACGTTTGAGGTGCTGTACCTGTGCTTGTCTGTGGGCATTACCGTATTGATATTTTGGTTGACTCGCCGGCAGGCTAAGAGCTTGTCGCTGTATTTGGCCTTGGGTACAATTTTGTGGTTTGTACTTCTCAAAGCGGGTATTCATCCCGTTTTAGCTGGTGTGGTTATCGGGTTCGCATTGAGTCAAAGCGGCTGTGCACTTAGCCACCGGACAGAGTCTGGGTTGCAGTGGGGGGTGACTTTGCTGGTACTGCCTATGTTTGCTTTGTCAAACGCTGGCGTGTCGCTCGCTGGTACTTTTACCTTAGAAAATGTTATCGACCCTGTTGCTGCTTACATCGCTATAGCGATGCTCATTGGTAAACCATTGGGTGTATTCGGCTCAGTCTGGCTGGGGGTGCGGATGAAGATCTTTGAATTACCTGAAGCGACGAATTTGCGTATGTTATTCGCCCTGTCCATTTTTTGCAGTATCGGATTAACACTCTCTTTGTTTATCGGTGAACTGTCCGGTTTGGGGAATGATCACTATAAATTGGGTATCGTGGTGGCTGCGTTGGTGGCGAGTATTTTAGGGCTGATACTTATGCATTTTGCGACCCGCCAGGGTAACGGTGTGTTTCAGGTTAGGGGCGATCAATAAGGCGGTATTTTGCTATCGGTTCCATTTTTACTTAGTACCTGCTGTTTTGTCCATAGTGGTTAGACAGGTTGTCGGTGTTCGTGCCTCCTTTCCAGCCCGTTGGTTTGGCAATGGCGATAACCTGAAGGGCGTTAAAGGCATTGCCATTAAACAAGCCCTGGGATAATTCCTGGTGTTGGTCAGGATATAACTCTCCAAAGAGTGCATACGCATATTTCTGATAGCGTTGGTTTAAGGCCGAGCTATCCAGCACTGCTGAAATCTGGCCGTTTGTGTAGCTCTCTCTTGGGCCATAAGACTTGAGCAGCATTGGGCCGAGTACCTTAATGTATCGGCGGATAGCTCTTCGCTTGAAGAACTGGCTAAATCTGAACATCTCACACCTCTTAAACCAAATGACTTTTAAACCAAAACAGTTCTTATACCACACATTATTAATACGGTGTTCAATAGCATTTTACAACCGTGTTTATTATTGGGACTGACTCAACCTTTCAGCAATAAAATCTATAAAAGCTCTTACCCTGACTGGCTGGCTGTGGCTTTCTTTGTAAACGGCATAGAGCGGAACAGTTTGCTGTTGGTAGTCTGTTAGTACATGGATCAGCTCTCCTGTGGCGATATAGGGGGTTATCATCCACTTTGGAGTTGTGTCGCAAACAGTGGTGCTTAGTTAAGATCCCTGATAGTACTCATTACCTTTAGCATTATGACTATCAACTTTTCCGGTCGCCACTTTCCTTCCAGCATCATCCTTCAGGTTGTTCGCTATTACGTTTCTTATAAAAAATTAGCTACCGTGAAATCGAAGAGATTATGGCTGAGCGGGGTATCCATGCTGATAACTCAACCATCAATCGGTGGGTCATCAAATATGCTCCCTTCCTGGAACATCAGGCTCGTCGAAGAAAGAAGCCTGTCGCTTCTTTGTGGCGGATGGAAGAGACATACATCAATGTCAAAGATCAGTGGAAATATTACTACCGAGCCGTTGATAAGTACGGCAAGGTCATTGATTTTTTACTGTGCGCTCACCGTGATGAGAAAGCTGCTCGCGCCTTCTTCATTAAGGCAATAGGCCATAACGGATTACCTGAAAAGGTGGTGCTCGATATGAGTGGTGCCAATGTGTTAGCGCTGCATAATATCAACGTCTAACTCTGGCTGACGGGGAGGGTGCTCTACTTGATTGAAGTGCTTCGAGTTAAGTATTTAAACTACCTAGTCGAACAAAGCCACCGAAAAGTGAAGGTAAGATGCATCAGTGTCTGGGATGGAAATCAGTACGGTTGTACTTCGGCATAATTTTGCGACATAACCGAATGTTTATCAGGGTAACGAAAAAAGGCTAAATATCTTTAGATATCTAGCCTTAATTTATCAGTCTAACCGACTAGCATCACGTAACGTAATAGCGTGGGTCTGGGCGTTCTTCTATGATTAACTCATCTAAGCTAATGAATTAATGACCTTTGAACGAACAGTTAAATTCACCACTGTAATCAAAATCAAAGTAGTACTCAACGAACCCTTCAGAGCCTTCTTTTGTCGTCTCAACACGCGTCGTAGAAAGGCCGGTTAACTCATCCGCACAACGATAGGCCTCTTCAAGCTTCGCCGATGCAAATGTAACCTTATCTGTGCCTGGCGCAACTAGAGTAAACACTTCAGCATTCTTAAATTCTAGCTTCAAATCATCATCTTGCTCTTCTAGACGATCATTCAAGTAGTACTGTACTAAATTACGGTTATTAAATGCAGCTTCTTCTTTAATAAGCTCAGCCTTATCAATTCCTGGCATATCAACGTTCGATGCTCGGTAATTATTGGTAATCACATAAATTTCCGCATCATCATCAATTTCTTCACCTTTAAATGTCAAAGATGTTAGTTGTTGATTGCTGGCTGTTTCATCATAATTAAAGCCGTTAATATTTGTAAAACGAGGCTTGTTTACAACATTCACTTCATATTTTAAAAGGCCTTCACCGCCATTATCAACACCACCATAAAACGCATCAAAGTTGTAGCCAGGGAACCCTTCGACTAAGAATGTTTCCCCATCTTGAAGTGGTAAGTTGTTGTAAGCATTTGAGTTAACCCACTCAATCCAGCGCTTCATATCTGCGCCAGTCATTTTCAAAACAGCGGGTGTATTGTTGTCAAATACATAGATATCTGCAACAGATGCATTAGTAAACTCACCGTCTTGGATATTAGTAAAATCTTCACCGCCGTTACGGCCAGACTTAAATGGTGCAGAAACAGACAAGAAGAAAGCATCGGCTGATGCATCAGGGAATTGCCCCTCATCTTTCCATTTCATCAATTGATGAAGCTGCGCTTCATTAACAATTTGAATCGATAGATCTGGTACAAGCTGAGGGAAAAAGCTGTTTACGTTAACATCAATTTCTGCAATTGTATCAGCCATATACTCAACTGTACCCTTATGCTCTTCTGCTACAAGAGCTTCGATAACAGTATCAGACTGTTCTGGGAGCAATGACCGTAGTTTAGCTGTGGACTGACTATGATCAACATGCCAAGTCTCACCACCATCTTTAGAATTCAATTTGATATCAATGACGCCCAACTTAGCACCCCAGAAGCCAGGCATAACCGCCGGAATACCATTAATAAGCCCTTTCTCTGATTTTACCCCTTCGATTTCACTATATTCACCCGTAGAATTTGGGAATTCACGGTGGTCATGACCAAACATGATAGCATCAACATCATCAACATAAGCCAGTTGAAGCGTCGCATTTTCAGCAAACTCACCATCTTCGTCAGCCAACCCTGAGTGCGGAATAGCAACAATAACATCAGCACCTTCAGCCTTCATCATTGGAACATAATGTTCAGCAGTTTTTTTAATATCAGAGACTAGAACATTACACTTCAAGTGAGAACTATCCCACCCCATAATCTGAGGTGGAGTGAAGCCTATAACACCCACTTTAACGGTGTGGTATTGACCATCATCACCAAGAAAATCTCGATCAAGGATAACATATGGGGAGTGCATGCTTTCTGCTTGTTCATAGAAATCTTCAGTAATCTGAATTTCACACTCTTCCGCGTCAGTGCTCACTTTTTCAAGACTGTCGTCAGCTTTCCAAATGTTAGCAGATACATAAGGGAAATCAGAACCTTTCAGTGCTTCTTCTAGATACTCAAGGCCATAGTTAAACTCATGATTTCCTAAGTTTGCTGCATCGTATTTAAGATGATTCATTGCCTTGTAAACAGGGTGTAGATCCCTTTTAAGGTGTTCAACTCCGAGATTTGCCATGTAATCCCCCATTGGACTACCTTGAACCAGATCACCATTATCAAACAACATACTGTTGTCAACTTCTTCTCGTGTTTCTTGAATCACGAGCGATGTACGAGCCAAACCCCACTCAGGCATTGAATTGGCATTAACATCTGCGTTGACAAAATAGTTATAAGGCATGACATTCGTATGAATATCCGTGGTCTCCATGAGACGTAGGTCCATACTAATATAATTATTACTGCCACTATCGCTATTACAACCGCCCAACAATATTACGACTGAAGATGCCAGCAGCAATTTTTTCGTTTTTAAACTCATTTAACTTCCAGGGAAATTCGGTATAAAAAATGAAATCAAATGAAATCAAACGAAATCAAATGAAACAGAATGAAATAAAATTATAAGTTGCAGGATAAATAATGTCACGGTTGGATAATACCTGTCCGGAGTTACTTAACTGTTAAATAAACACCTTTCATCAAGTGCTTAGATTATTGGTGTGGTTTATTTTTAAACATAAAGATATATATATCGTCAAGTTATCGATTACATTCTGCATTTATGTTAATAGCAAACGTTTCCCATCTTTCCACCTAAAACGTGAACAAGATCACACGGCGTTAACTATCACTGAAAAAAATAGACACAAATCGCTTCTTTGTGGCGGATGGAAGCGACATACATCAATGTCAAAGGTCAGTGGAAATATTACTACCGAGCCGTTGATAAGTACGGCAAGGTCATTGATTTTTTACTTTGCGCTCACCGTTATGAGAAAGCTGCTCGCGCCTTTTTCATTAAGGCAATAGGCCATAACGGATTACCTGAAAAGGTGGTGCTCGATAAGAGTGGTGCCAATGCGTTAGCGCTGCATAATATTAACGTCCAACTCTGGCTTATGGGGAGGGTGCTCTACTTGATTGAAGTGCTTCAAGTTAAGTATTTAAACTACCTAGTCGAACAAAGCCACCGGAAAGTGAAGGTAAGATGCATCAGTGTCTGGGATGGAAATCTGATGAAGGCGCTAAAGCCACACTCGCTGGCATAGAGCTGTGGTCGATGATTAAAAATGGACAGTTCAATAACCCTGTTGTCTGTGATTCTAATACTTCAAGGTGTTTGATTGAACATATAAATGAAAGGAAAGCACCCACCTGGTAAGTCCTTCGGCTCGCCATTCGGGACAAACCCCAGTTTCTGATAAAAGTTAACGGCGTATTCTGAAGCGTTAAGGTGAACGGCTTGTTTGGGCGAGCGTTCTTTGCAAACCTCGAGCGCTTTGGTTATCAACTGGCGAGCAATGCCTTGATGGTGAAACCGAGGGTCTACAAATAAATTGGATAGGTTCCAATATTCCTTAACCAGAATGGTACCGACGATGTTGCCGTCAATGCGATAGACATAATGCACGGAGCTGTCTGGGTAACGTCGCCACCACAGCACGCTGTCGGCACAGCTGGCAATAATCCCATCTTGGATATCAGCTGGCTCATCAATACAGGTCCTAATTGCTAGCCCTATAACCGCAATAATGTCAGCGGTATCCCTAAACGTCGCTTGTTGGATCACTTTATTGCTTCCTTGTCCTTGCTCGCGTTAAGTTTTATATCTTAGCGTGTTATCTGTATTTTTCTGTCTAACAATGGTAATAATTTACAATGTTTGGCGAAGAATCACGGATAGGCACACCATGAAAACCATTGGCTTGCTAGGCGGTATGAGCTGGGAATCAACAGCAAGTTATTACAAGGCAATTAATGAAGGGGTTAAGCACGAGCTCGGAGGTCTACATTCGGCCAAAATCGCTCTTTACAGTGTAAACTTCGACGAAATTGAGAAGCTGCAGCATGCCGGTGACTGGACTGCAACCGCAAATATCTTGTCACAAGCAGCCAAATCGGTGGAAGTTGCTGGTGCAGATTTTCTATTGATTTGTACTAATACCATGCACAAAGTCGCTAAAGATATTGAGCAGGCTGTGTCAATCCCCTTGCTGCACATTGCCGATGCAACAGCACAACAACTTAAATCCGACGGCATCAAAAAAGTGGGGCTATTGGGAACGCGTTTTACCATAGAGCAAGACTTTTATATCAGCCATTTAACTGAGCAGTTTGGTATTGAGGTAGTGGTGCCAGATTTACCTGATAGGGACATTATTCATCGGGTTATTTATGACGAGCTTTGTAAAGGCGTACTCAAAGAAGAGTCACGGGCAGAATATGTTCGAATTACCGAAAAACTGGCTGAACAAGGCGCTGAAGCCGTAATTCTAGGTTGTACGGAAATTGCGTTGTTGATTTCGCCCAAAGATACCGATGTTCCGCTTTATGATACGGCAAGCATCCATGCGGAGGCGGCGGTTAAGCTGGCTTTGACTGTATAGTATATCCGTCATGTGTTGTTGGAAGATAGGGCACCAATAGGGCCCTATGATCTTGAATAATAGTCTTTATATTAGACGATATTGATCTTGGCAACGCGCCGCTTACCCACTTGGTAAATACTTTCGCCTACCGGAAGCTCAAATGAAGTCTCCTCAACCTTGATCCCATCAATTTTGACGGCGCCTTGCTTGATCAAACGAATCGCCTCAGAAGTCGATGCGGTTAGTTCAGCTTGTTTAAGTACCTGACTGATGGTTAACCCGTGTTGCATTTCAATAGTCTCTAGATTATCTGGCAGGACCTTTGCCGCGAAACGTTGGTTGAACATCGACTCGGCGCTATTGGCCGCTTCATCAGAATGGAAGCGGGCGACGATCTCTTTGGCCAGCAGCACCTTGATCTCTTTAGGGTTACGTCCCGTGTTGATATCCCGCTTAAACTGTTCAATGTCATCCATGCTGCGAAACGATAATAGCTCAAAGTAGTTCCACATCAACTCGTCAGAAATCGACATCAGCTTGCCGAACATTTCCTCAGAAGATTCAGTGATACCAATGTAGTTTGCCGCTGATTTTGACATTTTCTTGCTGCCATCGAGGCCAACCAGCAATGGCATGGTGATCACTACCTGTGGCTCCATGTTGTGTTGCTTTTGTAACTCTCGGCCCATTAGCAGGTTGAAGGTCTGATCCGTACCACCCAATTCAATATCGGCTTTTAGTTCAACAGAATCGTAGCCCTGAAGCAGCGGGTAGATGAATTCATGGATGCCAATCGATTGTTGCTCGGCGAAACGCTTTTTGAAATCCTCTCGTTCAAGCATTCTGGCCACTGTCTGGCTGGCGGTGAGTTTTAATATGCCCTCGGCACCCAGTTGAGATAGCCAATGGGAGTTAAAGACGATCTCGGTTTTGCTAGGGTCGAGGATCTTGAATACTTGCTGCTGGTAGGTCTCGGCATTGGCGAGAACCTGCTCTGTCGTTAGTGGTGGACGCGTGGTGTTCTTTCCGCTTGGATCACCGATTTTACCGGTAAAGTCGCCGATCAAGAAGACAACTTTATGACCCAAGTCTTGAAACTGTCGTAATTTATTAAGAATAACTGTGTGACCAAGGTGAATATCCGGCGCCGTAGGATCAGCACCAAGTTTGACCACGAGCGGTCGGTCTTTTTTTAATTTATCAATCAAAGCTGATTCTGGGGTAACTTGCTCTGTTCCTCGGTGAATGAGAGCAAGGGCTTGGTCAATATTCATAGTCGCTCCGTTAGTCGTTAAGTTCAGAGCTTATCTATCATTTATTCTGATACTCTGATTGTTGAGATGGTGTCAATTCGTAGCTCGGTGTACTAACATTCCGCCGCGCTAATTGATGCCTCAGCGTATCAAAGAATGTTTCAGGTGAAAGTTAGCAGCTATCACAATGTGTGATAGCTTGTTTGTGGTTAATGATTTGGAAGTGAGCAATCCGTTATGTACAGCTTTGAGCAATTGAAAATGTTTGTCGCCGTTTGTGAGTGTGGGTCATTTTCGGCTGCTGCAAGAAAGTATAAACGGGCACAGTCAGGGGTCAGCCAATCGGTGTCGAATTTGGAAATCGCGTTGAATCAAACCTTGTTTGACCGTTCGAGCAATATGCCGAGATTAACAGCCCAAGGTGAGGCGCTGTTACCCATTGCTCGCTCAATCCTGTTACAGCAGCAACGTCTGGACCAAAAGGTAATGGCTCTGGATGCCGATGAAGAGCATGAGTTGGTGGTTGCGATTGAGGAAAGCCTGCTTGAACCTGAATTGCTTAGCCAAATTGTCGCTATTGGCGAGCAGCATCCGATGACCAATATTGAGTTAATCTCCGCATCAACTTTCGATATCAAAGCAATGGTCAGTGAGGGAAGGGCGCATGTAGGCGTGGTGTATTCCGATGGAAAAATGCTGGAAGATACCGAGTTTGCAACGGTAGGGTATAACCGTTTTTTGACCCTTGCAGCGCCTCAGCATCCATTAGCTGGCAGGGCATCACTAAAAGATAGTGATTTGCGCAACTACCGACAAGTTGTGCAGCGTTCGTCCAGTGGCAAGGAGTTGTGGTTTAGTTATGCCATCAGTACTCAAGTATGGTACGCCAACAATCATCAGCTTTTACTGGAATTGGCTGCTCAAGGGCTTGGCTGGGTGATCGTTCCTGAACGTTTGGCTGCACCTTATGTTGAACAAGGTAAATTGAATATATTGGATCTCGCTTTCGAACCGGATGGTTGGCTGACAACGGTTGATGTGATCCAAACCCGCCGTCATACCGAGGGCCCAGTACGCCAAGCTTTACTGCATATTTTAGAAAAGGCTCTCGCTTCCAAACAGAGGCTGTAAGTTTCGGCGCTATAAATCTAAGCTACCTCACTGTTTTTGCTATAGTTCAAGTGTACGGGTTTGAACTTACTCAGCGTTAGCAAGGAGGCTGACATGAAACGAATTATTGGACTGATATTCACTCACATTATTGCGGTAGGGATTGGCTTTGCTCTTGGCATTTATGCCCTGCCGATATTGATAGCGCCAGATGCACCATCTGTATCAACCATTCAATTGGTCGAGGCGAAAGCGCAGTTTACTGCCACGTTTGATAAAGAGCGCCAAGACAGTGATTTCCTTCACTGGGGTGAAGGTAACGTTGCACTGGCTGCAGATAGTATCAGCTTTATCGGCGAGCTAGCGCCGGGACCTGATTATAAGCTCTATCTATCACCTGAATTTGTTGAAACAGAAGCTGATTTCAATCGCCTTAAATCGTCTATGGTGAGGATAGGCGATATTAAAACGTTCGATCAGTTTATGTTGCCGCTGGACGAAAGCGTTGAGATAGCCCGATACAATACGGTAATTGTGTGGTGTGAAACCTTCGGTCAATTTATTACCTCAGCCCAGTATCAGTGATGTAATCTCCTTAAAGGAACGCCAAATGGTCTCTTGTCATCAAACTGATTATGTCGAAATTGCTTGTATGTATCGCTATCCCGTCAAGCTGACCTTGAAGTCAGGGCAAGAGGTGTTTGGAACTGCACTTGATACCAAGTGGAATACAAGCAAAGAAGAGTGTATTGAGATCCAAACAGGTGACACTATTGAGTTGGTGTTGCTAGAAGTGGTCTCCAAGCTCGAAGTTCAAATAGATAATCCGCACTTCAGTCATATCGACTTTGATTGAACGATTTCTCCACTTTCTAAAAAATATATATCAATGGTTTACACTCGCCATCAAACAGCCTTATTGATGCGTTAACCGCCCGTTTAGCTAATGACGGGTATAACTTGGTGGTGGTCCAAGACGTACTGGTGATGGTTACTATGAAAGCATTGTCTTAGGCCCAAAAGGTAACTTTAGCGCCAGCGAGCGTTTACAACCCAAAGTTGAGGAAGATATGACAGAAGTAAAAGCGGTATTGTTTGATATGGATGGCCTGATCTTTGATACCGAAGGTTTGTACAAGACCTGTTGGCAATATGCAGCTGAAGAGCAAGGATTAGACTTAACGGATGAAGACTATCAGTGCTTTATTGGGGTTCAGGATGTCGAGTGTGAGCGTCGCATTACCGTTAAGTTTGGTGAGGCGTTGGATCTTGAGCGTTTTTGCCAAGTCAGGGATGCGATGTTTCATGCCGAGCAAGATAAAGGGATCCCATTCATGCCGGGGTTCAGCGAGTTGTTTGCAGATATTAAACGGAAAGGGCTGAAATGTGCGCTTGTAACTTCATCCCCACGTAAGAAAGTGGCACACCACTTTGCCGGCACCGATTATCTCTCGCAATTTGACGTTGTTGTCACGGCTGAAGATGTGAAAAACGGTAAGCCAGCACCCGATTGCTACCTGATGGCTAGCGCCCAACTGGATATCGCTCCTGTCAATTGTTTAGTTTTGGAAGACTCAAACAATGGTATGCGCTCTGGGCTAGATGCGGGCTGCCAAGCGATTATGATCCCTGATTTGTTAGTGCCTGCGAGCGATGTTGTGTCAAGAGCAGCATTAATTGGTGAGTCATTGCTGGAAGTTAAGTCATACCTCTAAATTTCAGCGAATCGCTAATTGGCTATTCTGTGATCTAAAAGCATGTCATTGCTATAGCCTCTGGCACTATACTTGAGTGGAAACAGAGGTTTAATGGACACAGATAACGAGCGGGGATTGCATGCGACAAATAGGTGATGACATTTGGGTTCATGAAGACTCAATGAAAATGCTGGGGACAAAGCTTGGGCTGAGGATGACGGTTGTCCGGTTACAGGATGGTCGCCTGTGGGTACATTCACCGACAGCCATGTCATCCTCTCTGCAGCAAGCGATCAATGAGTTAGGTCCTGTTAGCTATTTGGTTGCAGCCAATAACCATCACAGTCGATGGCTTCAAGATTGGATCGATGCTTATCCTGATGCTGAGGTGTATGTCAGTGCAGGTATTCCCCGCAAAGTACCGCTATCGAGTTATCATATTTTGCAGCGAGGAATGGAGAATGTTTGGCAAGGTGATTTGGAATGGTACACCATGCCGTCAGTACCTTTGTTTAATGAAACAGTTTTCTATCATCGCCACTCTAGTTCGTTGATTGTGACGGACTTGGTGCAAAACTACCCTGAAAACCCGAATAAAGCGGGTTTTGCAGGAGCGATGGCCAAGTACGTCTTCGAACCGATTGGTTTCAAAGGGTGTTGCGTCGCACCGCCGTTGAAAATGGGGTTCACACTAAAAGATAAACCGGCTTTTAATCGATTCCTCCAAAGTGTGCAAGAGTGGGACTTCGACAAGATTATCGTGACACACGGAAACATTATTGAAGATGATGCTAAAGCTAAATTTGCTTTATTATCCTCACGGTTTGCTTGATATCTTGTGGTGAAAGTGGAGTATTTGAGCGGACTGCTTGGATAGTGAGCGCTTGGCGATTTGAGTGATATTTTTGCTTTACACCTAATATCGAACTGCGTATTATTCGCCGCACAAAGGAGAGATGGCTGAGTGGTTGAAAGCACCGGTCTTGAAAACCGGCATACGTTTGTAGCGTATCTAGGGTTCAAATCCCTATCTCTCCGCCAAATTTAGAAAGCCAGCTTAATTGCTGGCTTTTTTGCATCTATAGCTTGGTAGCCGCTGAGAATTCAGCGGCTTTTTTATATGACTAGTGATACCAACCTACATAAATATTTGATCAGTATTGCAGGTTAAAATCGCTGTTCTCTGCGTTAGATATTTTGTAATTAGAGCCACTAGTTACTGCAATCTCTGCCTTGATAACAACGATTTTTCCAGTGCAAATACTTGATCAACGACTTATCCAGATTGGTATGAATAGTTACAAGCTTTCAATCGCACTTTGAATCGCAGGGCCAATCTGGCGCTTGCGTGAAGTGACACCTTCCAGCGTTAGCATATCGCCCTCTACGTCAGTATTGAAAGCGGCTTTAATGACGGTAAAGTCGTTGTTATCCACCCACAGTAAGTTGGCTTTTTTATCTTTGGTGTCGGTGATAGAGAAGAACAAGTGGTCAAGTTCATTGGCTTGCTTGTGCGCTTTCATTGCTGCCAGCAAGTCTTCCTTACGGTCAATCAACTGTTGGGCGGTCAGCGTTTCTGCCACACCAATACCTACTTTCTTGCCGCCATATTCAAAGTTTTTGTAGTCCATGGTCAAAATGGTGTCAGCAGAAAGGTGGCTAAGATCAGATTTGGCAATTAGCATCTGCTGGCCGAAGTCTTCTATATCGCTGATACCAGCAATGGCTGCGAGCTTTTCAGCATAGTGATGATCATAGTCTGTAGTGGTCGATGATTGGAAAACCACGGTATCAGACAGGATGGCACCTAGACCGGCACAAGCCAGGTGTTTGGGTAAGGTAACATCAAGCTTCTCGGCATTGTCTGCCAAAATCGTTGCTGCTGAGCCCCAGCCACGGATATCCATCGCAACAAGTTGTGGTGTGTTGATAGGCGAACCGCCAATGGCGTGGTGATCAATCACAGCAACAATAGAGCCTTGATCAATGGTTGGGGCTAATTGAGTTACTTGGTTAAAGTCGACAAGACCTACCTGGAAATCGGCATAATTAGACTCGATGCGTGGCGCTTCAGCGTTACAGTAATTGAGTACAAACTCTGACTCAGGGTTAATTTTCTCAGGTACGGTAGCAGTGCCACCATAGATATGGGCCGCTAGCATGGCTGAAACGACGGTGTCGGTATCAGGGCTGAGGTGTCCAGTCCAGACCAAATTATCTGTACTGTTGTTGGCCGGTTGTTGCAAGTCGAAAGCGTAGCTAGTTGAACTGACTGAAACGAGAATGGCTGCAACGAGAGGTGAGAGCTTCACGGTAATGTCCCTATCTATTTCCTAAAAGTGAAAGCAAAAGCTACCCTTGTTTGTTTGCAGAAATATTTCAATACGTTAGAACGACGTAACTAATACCAATCTGGATAAGTCGTTGATCAAATATTTATGTAGGTTGGTATAAGTGACTAGAATTGCACTTCTACTTCCATTCCTTCTATCCAATATTTTTGCTCAAGTGCTCCTTCGAAATGTAGGGTGACTTTTAAGTAAGCTGGCTGCCCCTCAAACGGGCGCTGAAGCTCCTGCGGTAATTTATTAACGATTTCGACCGGTTTGCTTACTGTGGCACTCATTTTTTTGCCATCAGGAAAGGTGATTGTTGCATTGGTATCTATGTCGCTGTATTTCAGGTACTTGGGGTTGAGGAAGGCGATAATGTCTGGGGTAGTGTTTCGTGCCACCGTGATCAGTGGCGTATCGGCTGTAACCCTCTCGCCTTCCAGTACGTGGATATCGATGACTCGACCATTAATGGGGCTACGAATGGTGAGGTTATCTTGCTGGGCGCGTTTGACGACCAACTCCTGCATCAACGCCCGATAGGCTTGGCTTACAGGGCCTGCCAATGCTATTTCATTTAAATGGCGTTGAGCCTCAATATAGGCCAATTTTTGGTTATTTAGCTGATTGTTGAGTGAGCTGCTGATATTGATTATTGCAGCGTAGTCAACTTCAGAGACATGGCCTTTTGCTCTAAAGGTGTCGTAGTTTCGCTGAATTTTCTGGAATTTTTGCAAGTTTTGCTCTGATTGTGCAATAGCAGCCTGATAGAGCTTGTCTATTTTTGGGGTGGGTGGGGAGAGTTTAAGTAACTCTTGTTCAATAAAACGGGTTTCTTCATCAAGCGCCGGATCAGATAGCAAAATGATAGCTTGGCCTTTAGTAACCCTATTGCCAACCACTGTCGGTAGTGGCGCGACGAGACTACTTTCAGCAGAGGTGATAGTGACGGGGTATGACGTAATAATTGCTGGAGCGATAACCAATACTTGGGTGCGGAACAGATAATACCCCATGATGAGCAGTGGGCTGATCACCAAGGCAAGGATCAGATACCAACGTAGTTTATAGCCGCTACGTTTGGCCTGCCCGTAGACGACTTTAACGCCACCTTCTGATTGCGGTTTTTGTTGCTTGTCGAGGTGAAATTTAACCTTCATCGTTTAGAACTTTTTCCCCCGTTTTAGTACCCACCAAGGCGCCATACTGGACTCTTCATGGCTGCGTCGGACCACTTCATTGATCATGGCAAACGCAGTCACGAGGCGCATGAAGTATTGGTACATCGGATACAGCGGTAGCCAGATTACTGCTCTCCAATCCTCTTTTCTTTCAGAAACAAGGAAGTAATACACAAAGAATAGAAGTAAAGAAAAAAACAGGTAAACCACATAAAGCAGCATCATTAAGGCAAAGGCGAGATTCAACGGAAGCATGGTAAAGAGATAAAATGTGTACCCGGCCACAACAATAGGAAGGAGGATGTTTTGTATAACACCGTAGGCCAAGGTAAACACGAAATTCCCCCAGCCGAGTAAGGCAGGGGTTAAACCTTTACGGTGTTTGCGTAGAAAGAGAAAATATAAATCACCATCCCACCTAAGCCTTTGCATAACGAGGTCTTTGAGCGTATCAGGGACATCGGTATGGCCAACAGCGTGAGGTGCAAATGCTAGATGGGAAGAGGAATATCTTCCTTTGTATTGCTTGAGCCGTATCGTAATGTCGAGATCTTCTGCGGTATGGGTATCCCATCCTCCAGCCTGTCTGATAATGGCGGTGCGAAATGCCCCAAAAGCGCCGGAAATGTTATTGAGTACTCCCCAATTTGCCATGCCGGTTTTCCCCGCCTGCATCGACAACATATATTCCATGGCTTGCATCTGGGTGATGATATTGGTTTCATGATTCCGAACTCGTAATGCACCGCCGCAGGCCATAGTGTTGGGATCAGCAAAGTGTTTGGCCATATTGAATGCCATATCGTTGTCGAACGAGGTATCACCATCAAGGCTAAAAACGATCTCTCCTTTGGCCATCGATAGCCCGGCGTTGCAGCTGGATACCCGCCCTCCTCGTTGCCATTTAGGAACGACAATAACTTTCCGTCGTCTTGCTGCCTGATGTTGCTGTTTACTGCGTAGAGCTGCGAGGTAAGTCGCTCTGTTTTGGCTTGCCCCATCGATGATCACCAGTATTTCTATTTGTCCTGGGTAAACTTGCTCTATGAGGGTATTGATGGTGATTTCAATATCGTCCCCTTCGCTGTAGCAAGTAATGACAAAACTGAGGTAAGGGTAGTGATGTAACGGTGTTTCTGATGCTGGGTAAGACCAGCGGAATATTCCTGTCAGCACAACAAGATATAACGGCAACTCGAAAATTAGCAGCATAGGGAACAGGAGCAACCATATTGCGTGGTTGTGGATGATCACCAAGTAGAGTTGGCCGAGTACGGCGAGGCTATCTTGAAGCATAAATGTCACCGATTGTATCAGCCAGCCATACCTTAACGCCTTCGTTGATGGTTGGGTTTGGTATTTTTACCGCAGAGACATGTAATACGAATTGTTCTTCTTCAATCAGGCTGCTGAGCTGTTTTATTTTCTTTTGCAGTACGGAGATGCTGGTCATTTTCGTTTTGGGCATGAGTACCAGTAGGACATCTTGTTTGTATTGACAGCAGATATCGGTATCGCGAAATAGGCCGTTAAGCCGGACTGTGATTTGGTCGAGTAAGGCAAACATTTTGCTATCACCATACAGGCTGCTGTACTCCTCTAGCCTAGGCAGGTACATGCTTAGCAGTAGGTGCTCTTCATCGTGTCTCAGTGCGACCTTGTTGAGCCACAGTAAGATGTTTTCAAAATAGCCGGCATCGACTTTTCCTTTGATGGATAACTCTGGTGCTTGTAATACTTTTCCATGCTGGTAAACATACTCTCCGAGCTGCCCCAGTTTAAGCTGGTGAATTTTTTGGACAATAAGCTCTGCCGTTTCAGTTTGCGTTTCACAATTCAAACAGTTGCTTATTGTTTCTGGCTCAACAAACAAATGGAAGCAGGAGCGACATACGTGTGTTTCTAATGGCCGATCGTAGTCCACACCAATATGCCGTAGCTGGGTTAAACAATTAGGGCATTCTAGTTTCCCTTTGCGCAGGAAGCTTTGTTGGTCGCCAACGTGTCCACAAGTAAAGCAGTGCAATGAGGTTTGTACGTCGATATCGATGCTTTTGCAGTTTGGACATACTTCTACGTAGTTGAGGTGCCCGCTATTGCATTGTTTACAAACCCGAATACGGTCAACCAGTTTTTCTGGTTCAAGCATTTCTCGGTTTACTTCGGAAAGCACATAACGGTAGGTTGAGTAAAGTTCTGGGTATAAGGCTTCGATAATAGGGTATTGGTAGATGCCCAAATAATTGAGTTGTTTAAAAGGTGTCACTCGTCGTGTGCGTTGAATGCCCAACCAACCTGTGAGCGGGTCAATTTGCTCGATGTTAGAGAGTTTGTTGAGTTTGTGGTTAATTTCAAGCCAATAGTTATAGGCTGTCTGTTCATTGAAAACACCATCGCAGAGACAGTCAGAATAGTGGTTGGTGTGGGTGACATACATTGCCCAAGACCATACTTTTTGATGAGAGAATATAGAGACTAACGTATGGTTCTGTTCTTCGGGAACATCTAGATTGACGCACAATATACCTCCCCAGATGTCGGGCAGGTCATCTACGCAGTGAACTTGTTTTACATTTTTGAAGTGAACGGCCTTTGGTGGATCTCGACCGAGCCAATATAAATTGTTATCAATGGGGTACATGCTATTCGCCCCCACTCTTAAGTTTGTTCAAGACCGCTTCTTTATCCCCATCGGCAATCACATGTCCATGCTCCAGCACAATTAGCCGGTCAATACATTCCAGCATGCTGGTTTTGTGGGTAAACAAAATCAGAGTATGTTGGTCATTTAATGACTTTAGGGTTTGCTTGAGATGTTGCTCCGAGCGGTTGTCCATCTGGCTGGTGGGCTCATCGAAGATAAGTAGCTTGGGTTGGTTGAGCAGTGCACGGGCAATGGTGATCGTTTGTTTTTGCCCATCTGATAAGTATTGCCCTCCTTCCCCTACTTGGCGGTTAAGCCCTGAGGCCTCCTGTTGGGTAAACAGGTGGACACCGGCTTGGTGGCAGGCGAGGTTAATTTCATCGTCGCTAGCCTGTGGCGAACCGAGAGTTATGTTGTCGCGAATAGAACCGAAAAACAAGGCATTGTCTTGAGGAACACAGCCGATTTGCTGGCGCAGCGTATGGGGGTGATATTGATTGATATTGGTGTTATCAAAGCGGATGGATCCCGAGCTAGGTTGATATAATCCCATTAATAGGCGTAGGAGCGTGGTTTTCCCCGAGCCTATTTTTCCGATAATCGCCACTTTTTCCCCAGGCTTGATGGTGAGGGAGACGGACTTCAGTGCAGCCGTCTCGGCATTTGGGTAACTGAACGTGAGGTTGTCACACGTGATATTGCCACTTAAAGGCTGGGTATTATCTGTTTGCTGGCTTGGCCGAGTCTCATCTGGCATCGCCATAATATCACTCAAGATAGCAATGGCTGATTTGGCCTGGTGGTAGCGGGTGGACAATTGTGACAACTGGATCATTGGCCCGATAGCTCGGCTAGTCAACATGGAGACGGCGATCAAGCCACCGACCGTCAACTGTCCTGCCGCAATCAAGTAAACACCGAAGATAATCACCCCCACCGATACGCACTGTTGGGTCAGTCCAGCAAGATTATGTACCGAGTCGGTTAGGCGGCGTGATTTAACACCCCAGTTGGCCATATGGGCGACGGCTTGCTCCCAACGGTGCTGATATTGAGGCTGGCTGTTGAACAGTTTGACGGTCTCAAGTCCTGCGACACTTTCGACCAAGTTAGCGTGTTTTTGTGCCGCGAGTTGTGAGCCTTCCTCAATCGCTTTTCGCAGTGGTCGTTGTATCAGTAAGCTGTAGAGTATTAGCAGGGTTATGGCTATGAGTGGAATGGTGACCAGTGGGCCAGCAATGGTGTAGATCACCAATAAAAACAGCAGTGCAAAGGGGAGATCAATCAAGGAAGCGATGGTGGCGGAGGTAAAGAACTCCCTGACCGACTCAAACTCCTGCAAGTGGCGGGTGAATGCGCCTACAGACGGCGGTCGTGCGGCGAGCTTCAGCCCCATGACCTTGCGGTAAATATCAGCAGACAGCAGGACGTCTGATTTCTTGCTGGCGATATCGATAAAATAGCTGCGCAGGTATTTCAGCACTACGTCAAAGCCAAAAATAATGACCATACCGCTGGTGAGCACCCACAAGGTATCAAAAGCCTGATTGGGAACGACTTTGTCGTAAATCAGCCGCGTAAAAAGCGGAATGGCCAACGCAAAGATGTTGAGTAAGGCTGAGGCGATAAGTACGTCACGGTACAGGGATTTAGATTGCCACAGTGTTTGCCAGAACCATGCCTGGCTAGCACCCGATACACTGCGGGGGGGGATTGGACCTGAAGTTTGGCTGGGGTTCGCACTGGCCGACGTTGCCGCTTGCTGGCTTCGGGCGTCGAATTGAAACGGGAGTTTTAGTAAAAACACTCGGTTAAGAAACTGTTGCTCCAGTTCATCAAAACTGACCCAGGTTTTATCCGCTTCGGTGCTTTCAGCGACTGTCGTTTCAGTCTCAGTAGCGCTAGCATCTTTCATCAAATTGCAGGGAAGGGCAATTTCAGCCCGTTGCTTCTCCTGATCGATATCGAGCAACACACAGGCCTGATTGCTGTCGAGCAGGGCTATTACCGGTAATAGAAGCGGCGAGAGTTGGGGCAGGCTAAGGGTCGCTTCTTCAGCTTGAAAACCTGCATTGTGTGCCGCTCTTGGTAGTAAGTGTGGTGAAAGCAGACCGTCTTGCAACGGCAGTCCCTCCAACAGGCTTTTCACTGAACGGGGGTGGCCGTAATGTTGGCAGAGGTAGTGTAAGGCATTAAGAAGCGGATCAGCCATGGTTTACCTCCTTCTGATTGGTAATGTAGTGCCCTTGGAAACCCATAATTCCCAACGTTTTTAGTGCCTGATATTGAGGTTGATGCTCCACCCGGGTGGCAATGGTTTTGATAGAGCGGTGATGGGCTGTTTGGAGCAGCGCGCGGAGTGCATCTTGCTGGATATCATCGGCTGGCTGGCGGGTAAAATCGGTGTCGATTTTGACGTACAGGGGCTGGAATTGGCGTAAATAGCCCACTGAGTCGAAATGGTGGCCAAAATGATCAATGCCATAAGTAAAACAGTGTTTGTCGAGAACCATGCACAGCAATCGAGTTTGTGCATTGTTGTCGATAAAGGCGATCTCTGGTAGTTCGAAGATCAGCTGCTGGCTGACGACCGGGTGTTCGGCCAAGAAGCTATCTAGCCATTGGATGAATTCAGTATCGGCGATCGAGGTTGGGGCGATATTGATCGCCAGAAAAGTCTGGTGCAATGACAGATAGTGAACGGCTTTTTGGATAATATGGCGATCCAATTTTGCCGTCTGCTTCAGGGCATTCAGTGCTGGAATAAACAGGTGAGCTGAATAGCAATGCTCATGGTGCTTGAGTACTGCGAACACTTCTTGGTGAACTGGGTGTTGCAGGTTGTCTCTGACCATTTGAAAGGACAAGGTAATATTGTCATTTTCAATCGCGGACAGGCAAAGATCTCGCCATTGTTGCTTTCCCCACAGTAGATGTTCGGGTTGATGCATTTGTTGCTGCTGTTCTGCATCAGGCAGGAGAGCACCTTTGTGCAACTGGCCATTTTGATGGTGAATAACCGTAAACCGATAGGGGTTGTGTTGGGCTTTGGACAGTACGTTATCACACTGTGCCAATAGAGCGGATACATTCAATGAACTTTGGACGTGTTTGATAATAACGCCGCCATAGACGGGGTGGCGGCCGTCAGGAGAGCAACCGGCTTGGATGTGGTTAAGCTGATCAAGTAGATTCCGCATTGCGCTGCTGCTTTGATCCTGATCGATAGGGGCCGCATTTTCTGTCTGAATAATAATAAATTCACTGTGGCTCAACCGCCCCAGCCTTTCTGATTCTGAAGCCGAACTTTTTAAGTGGTGGCCCACTTTTTCGGCTAACTGGGCTGCCCGTTGGTACTCTTTTTTTCCCCTTAACCAGCTGATTGCTTCCAATTTAACAATGACAATAGCGCCAGTAGTCTCTTGTTCCAGCCAATCTTCCATGTGCAGCAGCAGTCGCTTTCGATTATTGAGTCCGGACTCTGGATCTTGATAGGCTCTTTTTCGTAGCAGGTCGGCTTCCTGGGCTTGCTGATTGAAGTGCTGTTCTATTTTGGCCGACATTTGGTTGAAAGCATGGGCTAAAGGAACGAACTCCTTGGTTGATGGCGTTGGCAGTGGCTGACCAAAATGTTTGTCTGCAATGGCATGGGCTTTTTGCTGAAATTGACTCAGAGGCTTTTTGACCAAATGATCAAGCAAGAGCTTCAATGTCAATACACCAACAACAAAGCCGATGATGAAGGTTGTCAGTAGCTGCCAGCTGCTTTGCCAAAGTTTGCTATAGGCCAACGCCGGAGAACTGGTTACCGTGATTTTTCCATACTGTAGCCAGCCACTCGTCAACGTATCCTGACGGGTGACGGGAGAGATATTGACCCAATGTTGAAACCAGTGTGGAGCATCGCTTAGCTGGACAGGGTAGGCCCGTTCAATGAGAGTATTGTTTTCCAGCAGTTGCAGGGAGACTTTTTGATACAGGCTGCCGTCGAACATGGCGTTGATCACCGACTCGATGGCGACAGTATCGTCTTGTTCAACGTAAGGGGAAATAGCCAGGCCGACAGCATGGATAGCGTTGTCTATTTCTATGGTCTGTTGTTCAACCAAGTAATCGTGCGTGGTGGTAAATTGGCTGAAGGCCGTACCTGCTAGCAACAGCAAGAACAACAGGCTTAACCCTAAAAACAATTGGCGATAGAGTGACATATTCATTCATTGCCTCCTATTCGCCATCTAGCCGCAAAACGGGCTTGGCAAACTGATGGTGCAGTACTCGCTGCTGCAAGGACTGCCAGTGTTTGATTTGGCTGGTATCACCGACCAGTTGACCTTGTCCTCGCTGTTTCATCAGCCATAGTTTGTTACCGTTAAAGCTATAGATAGGCTGGAGATCAGGCCGTTGGCTAGCTTGTAAAATGTCTGGGCTGAGGTTGTCGAGCAATAAGGGCACAGCATTGGGCGTGGGATAATAAGCCAATACCATGTGGAACTGGTTCAGGGTAAGCGCTTTGACATAAATCAGGCGCAGTTTTTCATCATTCACCCCTAGCTCGCGTAACGACATATACTTGGCAATGCTGAACTCTTCGCAGTCACCTGCTCCGGCTCCCAAGAATTCTAAGGGGGTCGCCCAGTAATCGTCTTTTCCCCAGATCTCGATATCATCGAGAAACTGCATTTGGTTAAGGAAATCATTAACTTGTTTGAGTTGGGTAAGCTCGTCTTGTTGCTTAAGGATTTTCAACAGTTGCCACCAAGCCGTAACTCTCATTGCCGCTTGTTTGCTGTATGTACGTTCGATGCGTTTCACGATCTCTTTTTCTTCGGCACTCAACGGATCTGAACCGATATGGTACTGCTCGGCAGCGACATCTGGCGGGTTAAACCAACCAGTGCTAAGCAATAGCGAGATCAATAGCATCCGAATCTCCTTCGTTGAAAGTGTCATAGACAGCTAGTCGGCGCGTAGCGAAAAAATGGTCCACTCTTCCAAAACGTTCCCCTTTTCTCCCCGTACTCGGGCAGTAACCCGTCGGCTTAATGCGTTCGATTGCTCTTTTGTGCTGGCTGCGACAGGTTCAGTGTCACCAAAACCAAGGGTTTTAATTCGGCTCGGGCTGACACCGTAGTCGATAAGCTGTTGGCGGACCACTTTGGCTCGGCGCTTTGATAAGTCGAGGTTGTATTCAGATGCCCCTACTTGGCTGGCGTAGCCTTTAAGCTCGATCCTTGCCTCTGCGTAAGTCGCCAGAAAGTCAGCCATGCGTTTTATTTGCGATAAAAAGTTATCAGGAATCACGGTGGAATCATTGGCGAACAAGATATGCAAATCATTTGATTCAGACCGCTCAACAAAGCTTGGGCAGCCGTTGTTATCGACAATGGCGGAATATGGGGTGCCTGGACATTTGTCACGGGCGTTGATTACGCCGTCAGCATCATCATCTAATAAGTCCCGTGATTGGTCGGCAATTGGAGGTGCATCGGCTTCTGTTGAGCAGCCTGATAACGTGAGCAATGCAAGCACCCAGGCTAGCGGTAACCACAACAGCGGTTTGGTGCAGAGTTTTATCATGGTTCCCCCTAGCGTACCGATTCCGACCACTGATTAGGTACATCGACCCGCATTTCTTCCAGTAACAGCCCGGTTGAATTCAGTACCCGGTATTTGGCTAGGATCCCGGCATAGTGTGCGTCTAGGTATGCCTTTCTCGCCTCAAATAACTCATTTTCAGTATTGAGGACATCCAGCAGGGTACGTTTACCGATCCTGAATTGTTTTTCATAGGCAATAACTGTGCGAGCCGAGGCATCGACATGCTTTTGCAGGTAAAGGATCTGGTTTAATGCTAGCTCCATTCCGCTCCAGGCCAGCCGAGTGCTTTCTTCCAGTAAACTGTATGCACGGTCGCGTACATCTTTCGATTGGCTCAACTGGTAGGCGGCACGGCGACTTTCGGCCAAATCCGAGCCGCCGTTGTACAGGTTGTACTCCATCTTTAGCATGGCCTTGAATTCATCGGTATGGCCCGGTGTTCCATCGATATCCTCTCCCCATTCTTGGGACGCTTCGATAGAGAAGGTGGGATAAAAACCCCCTTTGGCTTGTTTGTATTGGTAATTCGCCGCATCGATATCATTTCGGGCAACGTACAATACAGGGTTTTTATCTTTGGCTTCGCTGATTGCATTTTCAAGTGAGGTAGGAATATAGTTTTGATCAACCTCTGGCTTTTCTAGATTTACTGGGGGGCTGCCGACCTCGCGATAGAACTCGGTGATCTTATCTTGCAGGTTGTTCTCAGCCGCAATGAGGTTGGATCGTGACCGGGCTAGTCGCCCTTCTATCTGGGCTAAGTCGGCGGTGGAGCCAATACCAGAGTCCGTTCGCTTTTTGATGTCGGTAAAGATTCGCTGGTGGACTGCGAAGTTTGTTTGCGACAAAGCCAGTACTTCCTGGGCTTCAAGGGTGTCGAGATAAATTTCAGTGACCCGAAGGGCTTTGTCTTGGGCATCCGCCAGAAGTTGGTAGCGTTGCGCTTCGGCTTCAGCTTTGTTGCGCTGGATATCATGATAGGTAATGGATCCATCCCAAATAAGTTGGCGCAAACTGATGGTGGCATCGAGCGGTTCATAGTCCCCAGTACTGTTGGTTGTGTTGTCGTAGTCCTCGTACCCCGCAGTGGCTTCTAGATCGACAGACGGTAAGTAATCGCCGACAGAAGAGCGGGTAGACTCGTTTCGGCTCATGAACTCATTGTAAGCCCGCTTGATTTCAGGATTGGTCGCCAATGTATCAGCTACCGCCTGCTCTAACGATTGTCCTGTTGCTAAGGGAGCATAAAGTAGACTCGCTATCAGCGTGAGCTTCATCCTGCGTCGACGAAAAGATTGTAAGAATCGTTTATGTAAAAGAATCATAGAAAGCAGCCCCTAAAATAATCACTCTCTGAGTGCCGTTTGCTGTGCTTTCAGCACTGGATTGAGTAAATACTGCAAGACGGTTTTCTCGCCTGTAATAATGTCGGCGACCGCATTCATCCCTGGAATAATGGGCAGTCTATTTCCTGCCGGATCGGTAAATTCCGTTTCATTGGTTCGTATCCGGATTTGATAGTAGCTATGCCCCTCTTCATCAATCTGAGTATCGGCGCTGATATGTTCTAACGTGCCGGTCAAACCGCCATACTGGGTGAACTCATAGGCGGTAAACTTCACCACTGCGGCTAATCCCGGCCTTAGAAAGCCTATATCCTTGGGCGATATCTGCGCCTCCACTAATAAGCTATCTTCGGTGGGGATCACCTCGATGAGATCCATGCCGGGCTGGATAACGCCACCAAGGGTATTAATATGAATTTTCTGCACCGTACCGTTAACGGGTGAGGTGACAAGGGTGCGCACGACTTTGTCTTGCAAGCCAAGATGGGATTGACTTAACGCATCGAGCTTATCGGACGTTTGGTTGAGTTCAGACTGAGTTTCGGATCGGAAATTAAGGGCAATATCGAGCCGTTTGAATATCGCTTCGCTCAATGCCGCTTTCATCGTCGGGATCTGCAATTCAGTCGATGTCATATCTTTACGGGTTTCATTGACCTGCCGTTGTAGCTTGAGCAACTCAATCTTGGGTACGACTCCCTCATCGGCCAGTGGTTTGGTGATTCGGTATTCTTCATTGGCCAAGTAATAGCTCTGTTTCTGGTTTTTAAGCCTCGCTCGTGCTTCTTCCAGTTCTCGGAGCTTTTGCTGAATTTGCTGGGCCATCAGGGTGAGTTGATTATCTAAACTGGCCAGTTGATCACGGTATTCGTTTTGTTGCCTTTTCACTAAGCCAGCATTTTGCTGGTGAAAGTGATCTGGAAAAGTGAGCTCGGCTGGTGAGATCGTCACGGATTGTCGCCACAACTGACTGGGTGACTTGTCCGGTGGAGATGTTGTGATGCTGTTTAGTAAGGCATTCAAGCGAATACTATCGGCTTTGATGCCAAGTAAATCCTGATTTTTTTCATCAAAATCGGCTTTGAAACGGGTGTCATCGAGCTGGATGAGTGGTTGGCCAACGGTAACCTGCTCTCCTTCTCGCACCAAAATGGCTTCGACAATACCACCTTCGAGGTTTTGGACAATTTGCCGCTGCGAAGACGGAATAACCTTACCTTCGCCACGGGTCACTTGCTCTATCGGGGCATAGGCGGCCCATATTATGGCTGCGACAAAGAACAGTGCGATAAGCCACAGCAACAGGCGTGAGCGGCCAGAGGCCTCAAGCAATGAGGCATAATGAGACTCTCGGACATAGTCGAGATGTTGTGGTTTGATCCGCTGATTTTCATTTGTCATGCCTTCGTACTTAACCTCGTACTGACAGACACGTTAGCCAACCCATATCCATATAGTGGTAACGAAAACAATAATTTACCTGCTCGTTGTTTCTTCGTTCAAATCGGCAGGCGCTGAATCATGAAAGCATAGGGCACGACCAAGCCCCCTGTCGTAACGAGTTTGGGAATTCTAAAACCTGAGAACCGTTTAGGGTTTGTGAAGGTTGACTTCAATACGAGACTAGAATTAGGACTTAACCTCCCAAAATTACCAGTCAAGAGTAGTGCGTATGGCTGAATCATCGTCGTTTAACACTTCATCAGATGTGTCTTCAAAGCGTGTAGAACCCAGTGGAACAAAAGCTATTGATAGCATTGAAGTGACGGTGAATCAGGGGGTTGTTTATATCGTTCAACCCGGTGGAGCAACCCAGCGAGTTGGTGCCAGTGAAACCATTAAGATAGCATCTGGCCAAATGCTTTTAGCTGATAGCAATGCGAACTACATGGTCATGCAAAATGGTGAGCCGGTTTTAGTTGATTGGCCCTGCCCAACTTGCGTTCTGGTCGCTCCTTCTCGAAGTGCCTCCCTTTCTAGTGATACTGACCGTAGTTTGGAAATATTCCCCGAAGGTTTGGTTATTCAACCTTTGGGGCAATTTACGGATGAGGCTTCTTTTGCTCTGCTTGGGCTAAGCGAGCAAGAGCTGGAAGCTATACAGGAACAAATACTGGCAGGTGCCGATCCAACCGATATTCTGGCACCGCCAGCTGCTGGCTCTTCTGGAGGGGCTAGTGGTTCGGGAAGCGTTGGCAGCAGTGGCGAGACGGCCAATGGTGGTTTTGTTGTTATCAACTACAACGGCGATGCAACGTTGGCAGAAGCGGGTTTTGATACCCAGTTTGAACGTGGCGAGATTGCTGCCGAGGATGAGACTCCGCCGTTGTTTTCCCCCTCTGGTGGTGAAATTGGTGAGATGCAGTTAACTGAAGCTGATTTCTCGCCCAATACTTATCCTTCCGAGTCCTCAACCCAAGTGATCGTAAGTGCCGGCTCACTCCCGTTAAATCCTGATTCATTTACGTTCGATCAAGCGCAGCTAGCTGACTTGTTGGCAGAGCTCAGTACCGAGGTGACGTCTAGCGGACTACCTGTTGTCTTTACGTTTGATCCCGCCAGTAATGCGATTATCGGCATGAGCAACGGTAATACCGTGGTGACTTTCCAGATTTCAGCCGAAACCGGGGGAAGGGATGTCACTGTAACCGTCACGACTTTGTTGGAGCGACCGGTTGACCACCTTCCAGATGGGGAGGGTAGTGGTGGCCGAGTCACCAATATTGATGATGCGCTATCGGTGCTATTGCCATTGCAAGGGGCTGACTTGGCTGGTAACCCTTTGGATGCTCCACTGCAGGTCAACTCGGTTATTTTTGACGGCGAGAATCCATTGTTTGGCACCGATGCAGGTACCGTCATTGATGAAGCAGATTCACTTGGCATTGATATCGAAGGGGCAATCCCCTTGGATGTGGGCAGTGATGAAATCAACACTCTGGTGTTTGACACTCTTCAACCTGATTTGGACGGTATTACCAGCAACGGCTTTGAGACAACCGTATCAGTAAACGGTAACCAACTGGAGCTGGTGGATAGTCGTGGAGAGTTAGTACTAACTATTTCAATAAGCACTGATGGTAGCTATGTAGTCAATCAAATGCAGCCATTTGATGAGCTTGACCGTGCTGATTTGGTATTGCAATTAGCAGTAACGGCAACCGATTTTGATGGCGATAGTACCGATGGTTTAGTGGTGCTGATCAGTATTGATGGTAACAGCCCTCCTGGCGGGGAAACAGGTGAGATCACTTTTGTTGAGCCTGACTTGGCTCCAAACAATTATCCGGAAGCAGGGCAAGATACCATTGAGCTGACACCAGGCGTCGATAGGTTAGATCCCGATACTGTCACCATTGATGAACGGGTGTTGGCAGATTTTATCAATGAACTAGAGCAAGAGATAAGCTCGGGCGGTGAAGCGCTTACTTTTACTTATGACGATGCGACCGATGTGCTGTCTGGCGTAAGGCCTGATGGCGAAGTCGCCATGACGTTAACACTGACTTCCGTGCAAAGCGCCGATGGGTTGGGGATCACTATTACTGCTGACTTAGTCCAATTGCTGCCGCTCGATCACCTTACCAGTGGAAACAGTGATGGGTTCGTGTCTGTAAGCGGTGAACAAATTGTAGTAACGGTGCCGATCCAAGCCAATGATACTGACGGTGATTTCCTTGATACCCCAGCAATATTAACCACCACCATTATTGATGGGGACTTTCCTTCCTTCGGCGCTGATTCTGGGGCTGAAATTAGCGACCCTGACAACACCCCTCCGGATCAGGTGGATACGGCAACTGGCGCGATTGAGCTGGATGTAGGCAGTGACGCTATAGCCAGTGTGGTGTTTGTTGATACCCCCGAACTTGCGAGTGTGGTTGCTGGCTTTACCAGTAACGGCGCGCCGGTTAGCTATCAAATTGATCAGAATCTGTTGGTGCTCCTCAATAGCCAAGGTGAGGCTATTCTTAGCGTAACCATCGCCAATGATGGCACCTATACACTTGAACAAAGTGATGCTCTTGATCAGCCTTTAGATAGCAATCAACTCCAACTGACTATCAATGTGCTAGCAACGGATGATGATGGCGATACTGACGATAGTCAAATTGTCCTGACCTTAAATGATGGCTCAGATCCCGCGGGCGGAGAAAGTGCCGTGGCTGCTATGGTGGAGCCAGATCTTGAGCCCAGTAACTATCCGGAAAGTATCGAGGCAACCTTGGGTATTGTCGCTGGCTCTGATCGTCTCGATCCAGATTCTATATCCATAGACCCAGCTCAACTTGCCGGTGTGATAGCTGATTTGCAAGCGGTACTGAGTTCGGCTGGTGAACCATTGGCAGTCACATTTGATGAAGCCAGCGGTTTGCTGGAAGCGCGTTTGCCTGATGGAAGCTTGGTGCTAACGGTTGCGATTAGCAGTGTTCAAGCAGATAACGGTGACGATTTAACCGTATCGGTAATCACAACTCAACTTCAACCGCTCGATCACCTCGACACTACGCTTACTTCGTCCTATATCACCAGCAATGAAGAGGAAATTGTCTTTACCTTGCCGCTGATGGCAACCGATACCGACGGTGATGACTTAACCCAACCTGCAAGTGTCTCTGTGACAATTACGGATGGTGAGTTTCCCGCTTTGGCAGACGAAGCTGGAGTTAGCCTCAATGAAACCGACGATGCAAACCAGGTAGTTGAGGGCACGATAACTATTGATAAAGGCAGTGATGACGTTGCTTCACTGCTGTTTGCCGATACCCAAGCAGCACTTAATTTTACTAGTGATGGCAATCCAGTCAGCTTGGTGGTCGGTGGGACGCCGGTAGGCAGTGAAATCACTTTGGTAGATTCGCTGGGAAATACCATCTTGTTGGTCACCATCAATATTGATGGCGAGTTTGAAACAACGCTCAGCGGAACGCTGGATCATATCGACAGTGATAGCCTGCTAATACCACTTGATGTGGTGATCACTGACGACGATGGCGACCAAACCTCTGGGCAGATAACCATTACGATCACTGATGGCGATGATCCTGCTGGTGGTGGCACTATCGCCGTCGATTTTACCGAGCCGGACCTCGCCCCGCCTGACCAAGCTCCAAGCGAATACCCGCTGACCGAGCAGCAATTTCAAGTGATTGTCGCGGGCGCTGATCGTTTGGTGCCGGAATCTGTCCAGATAGACCCTGATCAACTGGCTGTAATTTTGGCTGAACTTAATAGCGAACTGACGTCTGGCGGCGGAGAGGCACTGGTATTTAGCTATGACCCGAACACGAATGAATTAATTGGTGTGCTAGGCGACGGCACACCGGTGCTGACGATAGTGTTCACCCCGGTACAGTCCGGTAATGGTCAGGATATCGATCTGACCATGACAGTGACGCAATCGTCACCGTTGGATCATAATATCAATGGAAACAGTGACGGATTTATATCGGTCAGCGGTGAGTTGATAACGGTGAACCTGCCATTGCAGGCCACTGATATTGATGGAGATAACTTAGTAACCCAAGTCACAGCGATCGCTTCCATTACTGACGGGCCGATTCCTGAACTGGCCGAAGGCAGCAGTATTACGGTCAACGAAACCGCTGATCTTAACGTACCGACACCGGGTCAGGTTGGCGTGGACGTTGGTAGTGATGAAGTCGCAACGATTAACTTTGTGGCTGACCAACCCGCTTTTGATAGCCTGTTTAGCGACGGCCTTCCGGTACAGTTTGAAGTGGTTGATGGCAATACTCTCAACGCATTCATTGAGGTTAACGGCACCCCGCAGAACGTGTTCACTGTGGTGATGACGCCGACCGGTGACTATACCCTGACCCTCAATAGCAACCTTGATCACCTTGTCGATGACACAATATCTCTGCCGCTCAATGTGTTAGTTACCGATGATGACGGGGATAGTAATACAGGCATCATCATTATCAATATCGAAGACGGTGATGATCCTGCCTTTGGTAATGACTCAGGTCTGGCACTCAATGAAGGCGATGATGGGACATCATCGGGGACAGGTAATATTGAGGTCATTCAGGGTAGTGACGATGTTATTTCCGTCTTATTTTCTGCCGCACAACCTGCGCTAGATAACTTAACCAGTAATGGTTTTGACCTGACGGTTACGGTTTCTGGCAATCAAATCACAGTGGTTAGGGCCGATGACCCGAATATTGTGGTGCTGGAAATCGATATTGATATTACCGGTGGTTACAGTGTCACTCAGTTGCGGCCACTTGACCAAGTTGTCGACTCAGATCTCGCGACGCTGGAATTAGCGATAGAAGTGACAGACCGCGACGATGACACAACACAAGGTTCAATCACTATAACGATTGAAGACGGGACAGATCCTGTTGGTGGTAATACAGCACAACTTGCGTTTACTGAAGGCGATCTTACACCTGATCAAGGTGAGCCTGGAAATGAACAAGGTTACCCGGTATCGGATGAAGCGGCGATCACCATCGCGGCTGGAGTTGATCGGCTAGAGCCCGACACGGTTGCTCTCGACCCGGTTCAGTTAGCCACATTGCTGGCTGAACTAGAGGCAGAAATTACCGCAGGTGGGCTACCGGTAACTGCAACGTGGGATGCTACTACGGGGACATTAACACTTACTGCCGATGGCGAAACGGTATTAACTGCAGTTGTTACTGCTTTACAAAACAGCGATGGTGAGCAGGTAGATATTACAACCACAGTGACTCAGCTTAAGCCATTGGATCACAACGGAACGGATAATACCGGCTTGGTACGCCAGCAAGACGATACCATTGTCTTTGACTTACCTATCCAGGTTCAAGATACCGATGGTGACTTCTTGGAAACACCAGCCCTTATCACCACCACGATTACTGATGGTACTGATCCGGCTATCGAAACCATCCCCTCGGTCACGGTGCTGGAAAGTGATATTGATGAGGGAGGAGATTTTCATCCCGGTTCGACACCGGATGATGATGGGGAAACCGCCACCGCAACAATCACCTTTGATACCGGCTCCGATGAAATCGTTAACTATGAGGTCGATGTTGATGCGTTCAATACCGCGAATGCAGGCACGCTAACGGCTGGCGGGCAACAGGTCACCTTGGTTTTCAATACCACCAACAACACCTATGAAGGCCAAGTGAACGGTGTGGTGATCTTTGTATTAGCGTTTATCGCAACCGGCACCTCAGCCGATGATAGCTATAGCTTTACCTTGCTGGGTGCACTGGACCATGTTCAGCCAGATAATGATACCGAGCTGACGATTGAGTTCTCAGCTACCGCGGTCGATCAAGATGGCGACGCTAGCTCTGCTGTGACGTTTGCGGTAACGATAGATGACGATATTCCACAGACCCAAGATGCCGCCTTCCAATCGATAGAAGAAGGGGAGTCGACAGAGACCCTCGATGTACTGACGGTTCCTGAAGAAGGGGCCGATGATGCCGAAGTTACGGCAGTTATCATTGAAGGTGTTAGGCAGGAATTGACGGGCACACCTGATGCACAGGGTTTCTTTAGCTTTGACGTTAATCAGGACGGTCAGTTGCTCGGTCAGTTATTGATCAGTGCCGAAGGTCAGGTGTTGTTTAATTCCCAATCAGATCTCGCCCATGGTGCCGAGCCTATTGTTGCCAATGTTGATTTTGAAGTGACCGATGGCGACAACGATACTAGCCAGAGTACATTAACGATCACTATCACTGACGAAGAACCGACTCTGGTGGTACAGCCTTCCGAAGGTGTTGAAGATCAAGGTCGGAACCCCGACGAATCGCTTGGCGATCCTACGACTGGGATCCCAATCAATATGTCGATAGATATTGGTGATGCGGATCGCGGCGAGCAGATCGGAGATGTATTTATCATACTACCCGCAGATCCTCACGGGCAGTTTTTCCTTAACGGTGTCGAGATCGTATCTGTTGGGGGGCAAGTGCAAATTGATCCCACCGCCTTTGTTGATCCCGATGGTGATGGGGTGTTCGAGCTACAAGGTGTCACTTTCGTGCCGGAGCCGGATTATTCGACCTTGTTTGAGCCGAATAATCTATTGGACTTTACGGTAACCGCGGAGGTCGTCACCGTTGATGGGGTAAATCAGCCTCTGCAAGATGGCACTTTATCTATCAGTGTATTGGGTATTGCTGATGAGCCGGCTTTCGCTGATACCGCAGTGTTTTACTATGGCGATGGCGAGGAGGACGGCGACAACATCAGCCTCAGTGAGTCATTTCAGGCACTGTTACAAGATACCGATGGGTCGGAGGATCTAACCTATTTTATTACCATCACTGAAGGGCAAGCCCAGCTCATTGGTGAGGGGATAATTGAAGTCGCGCCGGGTGTGTTTGAAGTGCCAGTGACTGCAGTCGATACTATTGAGATTGACCCTATCGATAATTTCAGCGGTGATATTCGCTTGAACCTGACCGCACAAAGTACAGAACTAGGACACTTTGTGCCGGGCTCGGAAACGGCACAAATAACCGAAGAGATACTGTTGAATGTCCTTCCTGTTGCTGATGACGCCCAGCTCAAGGTCAGCCGGGTAGAGTCACTAGAAGATGAGCTTATCACTCTTGCTCCGCTTATCGAGTTAACCGAACTGGATGATTTCGATGATGATTTCGGTGTTGAAACCCTGTTTGTCCGTATTTCTGAACTACCCGATGGCGCACTGCTATCACAAAATGGCGTGGTCCTCACTCCAGATGCCGATGGCGTGTATGAAATTCTCTATGAAGAATTAGATCAAGTTGTGCTGATCCCGGTACCGGAAAGTAATGTCGACTTTCAATTCAAAGTAGAAGGTATCGTTAAGGATGTTGTTGATATCACCTTTGAAGACGGCACTGTAGAAACGGTCGAAGATGTCCTAGTTACACCGGAGCAGTTTATTGAGGTGGCATTAACTGGCGTGGTTGACGAGCCTGAGTTTGAGCTTAACGGCAGTAACTGGACCGAAATTGTTGGTAGTGAAGTCCCCGGCATTGAAACCACGGTTGATGAAGATACCGATGCGGTACTCGATTTTAGTTTGGTATCAGGGGAGTTGGCCAATGCGCCGCTGGATGAGTCTGAAACTCTGACCTTTGTGGTTTCTAATATCCCTGAGGGAACCCAAATTTTTGATGCTGAGGGCAATGAGCAAACGCTGGTCTTTGTTGGGTTTGATGACGATGGCTTACCCCGCTATGAAGTGAAGCTAACGGGGGAAGATATTGGTGATCCTGATCAGCCCGTGGCTATTAGTATCCGCCCGCCGGAGAACAGTACAGAAGATATCGTACTCGATGCCAATGTTGTCGTAACAGAAAATGATGGCGACCAAGGTGAATTTGAATTTCAGCTTGTTATTCACATTGAACCTGTTGTCGATGCCGAGGACTACACGCGCCAAAGTAATGGATTGGAAGATCAGCCGATCAACCTCAACTGGCAACCGGTAATAACCGATAGCAAAGAAGTGGTGACCGGTTTGGTGATTAACAATATCCAGCCTGGTTATGGTTTGCAGATAAATGATGGTGGCACGATTACCACTTTAGCTGTCGATGCGGCGGGCTCTGTCACCTTGACTGATGCGCAATTGACCCAGTTATTGAATGGTGCCCAACTGCAGCTGTTGGCCCCGGAAGATTCAGATTTAAATCTCACTGGCGCTACGGCTATCACCACAGAGGTAATGATTACTGAAGTGGATGTTGATTCGCCAGCGACCGATGTCCAAGCGGTCAATGGCACTTTGAATGTCATTATTCAGGCAGTGGTAGAGCCGGATGCCGAACTTGGAGTGACGCCTACAGGCAGTACTGATTTTGTCGATACCATCGTCTCTATTGACGGCAGTTTGGATCTTGGTGGCGGTCCAGACTCTGATGGTCAGATCGTGTTTGAAGATCTCGATCCCAGCAGTGACGAGATCATCTTGTCTGTTGTGATCACCTTCCCTGATCCCGAAGCAGACTTTGTTGTCATTGGTGGTATCAACAACGGTGATGGTAGTTGGACAGTACCTCAGGGCAGTTTGGGTGACATCCAGATCCTCGCCCCTGCTGATTTTATCGGTACTGTGGACATCGCCATTGCTGCTCAGGTGCAAGATCAGAGTGATGATGTGGACCCTAGTGCCATTGAGATAGTAAACAGCACCCTGACCATAGATTTCCAAGGGAATACGCTTAACGATCAATTTGCGGCAGATATTGTGGTGGATGACAGCATTATTGTTACCGGTGAAGAAGATACGACGGTGACTTTGGGGACTTTCCTTAATCAGATTGTGAGCCTAAGCACAGTCGGGGAAAACCAGGGAGATGATGAGCTTTCATTGGTGATCAGTGCTGCTAGCTTGCCTAATGGGGCCACAATCTCCGGCATGGATTTCAACTTTGTCACTGGTGAATACGTGATTAAAGTACCGGTGCAGGCGGATGGTAGCGTCGATTTATCCGGTATTACCTTGAATCTCCCGCAGGACTTTGCTGGTGATTTCATTCTTGATGTGAAATACGTCAATACCGATACCGAAAGTGGTGATTTCAATGAGTTAGTCGATACGATTCCGGTGCGAATCGATCCCATTGTCGATGTTCCCGACAGAACTGGTGACAATGTTCGGGTGCCAGATATTGATGTCTCTGTAGTGGAAACCCAAGGGTTGGATGCGGACCGCCAGCCAGTTGAAGGTGGTGAACCCGAGGTGATTTACCCTGATATCGCTTACGAGGACGGCACCATCATCCTCGACGTTACTGCGACCGTTGCCGATATCAGCAACACTACCCTAGAAGGTCTCGAGACCATCGAGCTGGCTGTAATTAGTGTTGGCGCTGCTGGTGGCTTTTTGCTTAATGCTGCGGGTGAGCAGGTGACCAGTCTGACGATCACCGATATCAGCGAGTTAGGTGCGATTCGCTATGTTCCTCCACAAGACTTTAGTGGTGATGTCTCATTGGATGTGGCTGTCACGATTGTTGATACAGCCGAATATGATGAAACTACAGGGGCGGCTATCCAAACCGATACAGCCAGCTTTGATGGCAGCATTATTTTTGAAGTGATAGCGGTTAATGATGAAGTGAACTTCATCGGGATTGATACTCCGGTTGAGGGCGATGAAGACAGTGGTGCCATCAGCTTTGCCGGTATTAGTGGAAATGTGGTCGATATTGATGGTTCTGAATCGATCTTGTCGATAAAAATCGTCAACGTACCGGAAGGTTTTATTATTGACGGTGCAGATAACAATGGTGGGGGCGAGTGGAGTGTTGCCGTGCCTCCTGGTAGTGACTCTTTTGATTTAAGTAGCCTTGGCCTTATCCCCCCTAACGATTTCAGCGGCTCGGTAGACTTGGATATTGTCGTGTTTTCCAAAGAGGATAGCTTGGAGTTGCCGGTTGAAAATACTGCAACTTTCACCGTGGTGGTAAACCCCATTGCGGACAGGGTCGATATTGATGTCACTCCAACAGCCGAAGGCACCGAGGATGACAATATCGACCTTACCCTCAACATCGAAGCCTTTGATGATAGCGATAGCTATTCAGGCACTGGAACTAACGTGTCAGAAAACCCACCGGAAACGCTGCAAATCCAAGTCAGTAATGTACCTGATTCGAGCCAAATTGCTCTACCTGATGGTGTCACAGGGACAGTAACGGATCAGGGCGGCGGTGTGTGGTTGGTCACTGTTAATAGTTCAGCTCTCGATAACCTCGTATTTATTCCCGGCGATGCTAACAGTGATAACTGGGATGGGCAATTAGACTTGGAAATCCGCGCTGTTGACCAAACCGATGTGGCGACAGACGATATTGCCCAGTTCGTGACAATTAACTTGGATATTGAAGCGGTTAACGATGCGCCAGAATTGCCGGATATTAGCGATCAAACCGTAGAGGAAGATACTCCTTTGGTGATCAATAGTTTGAATGTCACCGATATTGACTTCGATGAGACCGGTAGCAGTGGGGTGATGACGGTAACCCTCACAGCAAATAATGGCGGTTTGACGGCGGTTGAAACCACAGGTGTTACGATAACCGACAATGGCAGTGCTGCAGTCACCTTGGAAGGTAGCCTTGCTGATATTAATACCGCCTTAGCAGCTGGGATCACTTACCTCGGTAACCTCGACTTCAAAGGTGATGATGTCATTACTCTTGTTGCCAACGATAACGGTAATGTCGGCTCTGGCGGGCCGCAACAGGCAACGACCATTATCAATGTCACTGTCACCCCGAAACCTGAGCCACCGACCTTGGAGTTAACGGTTCCCCAGCTAGCTGATACGCGTGCTACCTTGGGGACATTAGTGCCATTGCTAGGGTTGGCGGTGCTCCCTGCTGATGCCGATGAAACCTTGTTTGTTGAAGTGCGTAACCCTGGAGCAGGGCGGTTGGTTGACAGCTCCGGGGTTGAAATTGGTACTGATAACGGTGATGGTAGCTGGCGGGTGGCAAGCACAGAGCTGGACGATATATTCGTTGCAGATCTCCCTGAAGGTGCGAACAACTTGACCTTGGTCGGTATCTCGCAGGAAATTGATGGCAGCGAAGCCGAGTCGACCGAGCTGTTGATAGGTATCCGTATAGATGATTTAGCCAACACCGGCAATGACGTTGGTGCTGGTGATAACGACGCCGAGAACCTTGTCGTAGGCAGTGACGTCGATGAGCGTCTGCTCGGTGGGTTGGCCGATGACATATTGGTTGGTGCTGGTGGCAGTGATGAGCTGCTTGGCGGCGTAGGTAATGACGAACTGTGGGGCGGTGAGCTTAATGGTATCGGAGACGGTGCAGCAGATGTCTTTACTTGGCAAGCATCGGATGTGTCCACCACCGGCACGCCGTTTACTGATACAGTGAAAGATTTTGAAATTAACCTCGATCAGCTAGATATTGCTGAGATCTTACCGGATAACGATGAGAGCGACCTCGATCGGTTGCTCAATAATATCACTGCCAATATTGATACCGATGACGCCGTGAATCTTTCGGTTGCAGTAAGCGATACCTCACAGCAGAACATCACCGTTGAAAATATCGATGTCGCGGCATTAGGGCTGGGGACGGGCTCGACATCGAATGAAATTATTAATGAATTATTTACTAACGGGGTGTTTATTGTGGATTGAATTGGTTACTGTTTTGACCTGAAAATGGCTTAACATTTTCTTTTGGATATTTAGTCTTAGCTGAGTGGTCAGCGTTGTTTTGCTCTGCGTCCCGCTAAAAATTATCCACAGCAATCCAGTCTTCAATGTCTATTGAGATAGTATTTTGCTAGAAAATGCGCATAATCTTGCTATACAACACTCAAAGAAGAAATTACCTATGACTGATTTTCAATATTACTTTCATCAACTTCCTTGTTTTAACTGTAAAAAAAACACAGTAAGCACTGATCTTGGTTGGTTAACGGCTGCGATGAAAGATGATGTCCTAGCGCAAATGGCTGCGATAATCGAGCAAGGAAACGTTGAGCCAGATCTTTCGGTGAACGTGACTTGTACTAAAGACGAAGCGCGTGATTACTTATTGCTGAATTTCTACGGCTACCCAGAAGAAGAACTAGCGAATCAAGTTGAAGCGGAAGATGAGCAAGAAGTCGCGGATGAAATAGCAGAGCTATTGGCAGAAGGTAACGATACAGCAGTCTTTGAACATGAAATCGCACTACAAAGTTGTACTGATTGCGACATTGATTAAGAGTCAAACTAAGCGTAATCATTAAATTTAATCATGCTCATCATACCTAGCATGATGTTCTATGTATTTCAGGCGTTAGCAAAGTAGAGTTTGCTAGCGCCTTTTCTTATCTGCGATTTTAACCAGCATGACTGATCAAATATTTATGTAGGTTGGTATTAATACCAATCTTCGAGATCACATTTATCCCAAATATTCATCTTGTCACTATTCAACCATGGCACTTTAGTCTTTATGATTGTTTTTGTACTCATTGAATCGGCCCATGCCTTGGCCTATGCCCTGAAGTTGGCAAAGGAAGGTGAAACTGGCTCAATCCTGATTAACCTATCTGGCCGCGGTGATAAAGATATCGACTTTGTGGTTGAGAACTATGGCAAAGAATATGGTATCGAATCGTTGATTTAACTCAGTGATAAACTTATTTGACGATTGAGAAAGCCAGCGAACATTATTGTTGGCTGGCTTTTTTAATGTGATAGTAAAACTTAAAGATTATTTGGGCAAACATCGAGTAATTCTATCCAGTGCGAGATTGGTAAAGTAGAAGCCGAACCTATGTGTATTTGACAGCTTAAATTAGAAGTGACAATACGTGACGGATGCTTGATGGTTAGTGCTTTGATTTTGTTGTTTCTTAACTGAAGACTAGATTGAGGTTGCAATAACGAATAAGTACCACCGGATCCACAACAGATATTGTTATCTTCTGTTTCGCTGAAGGTCGCACCAAGTTGGCTCAGTATTTTTCTAGGCAGTTCTTCTTTTTTTAAACCGTTCCTTAGCGAACAAGGTGTGTGTAATGCTAGGTTTTTATGCTCATCATTGAGGGAAAAGTGCACAAGTTGTTCGTCTTCTTCTAGTATTATTTCGCCAATGTTCTTGGTTAAATTACTGACTATTTCTGCTTTTTCTCCATACTCTTTGCTATTGCCTAGGTGTTTGAAATATTCCCTGACCATTAACTCGCAGCTTGATGATAATGAGATAATGGCTTCAGCGCCTTGCTCGATTAAAGGCCACCATATGTTGATATTGTTTTTCATTATTTGTCGCGATTTGTTGTGGTCAGCAAGGTTGGCATGTATTGCGCCACAGCAATGAGCCGCTGAAAGTTGTTTAACTTGAATACCTAATACATTAAGGGCGCTTATGGCGGATAGCTTTGCTGCAGGGTTGAGGGTGTCCTGGGCACAGCCAGTCAGCAAAATAACGACTTTTTTCTTCTCCTGTTGATTTGAAATCAGGTTGTCTTTATTCGGTTGTGAATTAGGCCAAAGGTTATTTTTCTCTGTTGTAGGTATTTTTTCTGCTATGGCGCTAGGTAAGAAGGGTTTTATTACCTGTCCCATTTGAAGAGCTACAGAAAAACGGTGCGGGTAAGGGAGAACCTGCTTAATAGCCCAGCGCAGAGTACGTTCTTTCCATGGGCGAGGGTATTCGTCATCAATCATGCATCGAGCAATGCTGATCAGTTTCCCAAATTCGATCCCTGCTGGGCAGGTGGTTTCGCAACTGCGGCACGTGAGGCATAAATCAAGGTGTTTGCGTTGTTCTGCCGTGAGTGGCTCTCCCTGTAAGAAATTTCGAATTAAATAAATACGCCCTCTCGGGCCTCTGTTCTGATCGCCAGAGTCAATGAATGTTGGACAAGTGGCATTACAGAAGCCTCGATGGACACACCGTTTGATGATCGTGACGGCCTCTTGGGCATTATCGATGTAGCGATATTTATTATCTAGCTCTGTCAGCATGTTTTTCCTTTTGGACATTTATCGGCCCACAAACAAGTCGAAGTCATTTCTTGGTTGAGAAGTGAACAATAACGTGCAACACATCTCACTTTAACAACTTCACTTTGACTTTAAATTTTATCGGATCAATAGTCAATTTATTGAATACTCCAAAATATGATTATTGAGTCAAAGATAAGTGATATCGAGGCTTATACCTAACCGTGAATACCCAAATGATGAGCTAAGTGAGGGGTTATGTTGGATTACCTACTAATTGAAAAGAAACTTGAAAGTGCATTAGGTACATCAAAAGTATCGACATTGAAGCAAGATTTGGAAGCGAGTAGCCATGATACTTGGCCATTAATGACCAAACTCAATTTGCTGGATAAGCACCCGAATATGGCGGATATTGTCGTCAAAGCGCGAAGTGATGAGGATATTTGTAAAGTTTTGTCCTTAGCTAATGAGGATAAAATCCCTGTGACTGTTAGGGCTCTAGCTTCATCGGTTACCGGGCAACCCCTGCCAACAAAAGGGGGAATTGTTTTAGATATTTCTGAAATCCCGAGTAGTTACTCGCTAAATGAAAAGAATATGACTGTTACTGCGACTTGTAGTCATAACGGTGGGGATTTGGAAGATTTACTGCAAAAGAAAGGGTGGACCATGGGCCATTCTCCCCAGTCACTTTACCGTTCAACGGTCGGTGGTTGGTTAGCGACGCTAGCTACTGGGCAGTTTTCCTCGCTTTATGGTGGCATTGAGGATTTGGTGGTTGGTTATGATGTTATTCTGGCAACCGGTGAAAAAATGTCACTGAAAGCGAACCCTCGTGCAGCCATGGGTCCTGATCTACGTCAAATATTCCTGGGTTCAGAAGGTACGCTGGGGGTGATCACTTCAGTGACACTAAAAGTCTTTCCTAAGATGGAAGCCGAAGCTTTTATGACTTATGCCATTCCGACTGTAGAAGATGGTTTGGCTCTGATGCGAGAGATCACAGCATCAAACCTTAAACCCTTCCTTGTACGCTTTTATGATACCGAGGAAGCCAAACATGCGATGCAGGACAGTAACTTTGAAACGCCCGTCTTGTTTTTGGGTAGTAGGGGACTGTCGGCCATGGTTGATGCAGAACAAAGTATTTTGCATCAGTTAGCAGAGAAACATGGAGGTGAAGCCATTGGCCCTGAAGCCACTCTTGGCTGGATGGAGCGCCGTTTTGATTTCTCAACTGTTGAGAATCTATTAGCGACAAAAGGTGGCTTTGGTGAAACCATAGAAATTGCCCACAATTGGGATTCTATCCACCCACTTTGGCAGGACTTAAAAAAAGCTCTCTCACCGCTAGCCAATGAGGTCATCTCACACTTTTCACATATCTACAATCAAGGCACTTCTATGTATGTCATTCTTCTGGGTCAAGAAGAGGACAATGAAGCTGCCGTAGCTCGTTTGGAGCAGATTTGGAAAACGACTATGGAAGTGTGTATCGAGCATGGCGCTGAGCTTTCACATCATCACGGTGGTGGTTTGGCTCGTTCCCCTTATAGTCGTCGCTCGATTGGTGAAGCTCACTTGATACTGCGCAAGTTGAAGGCAGCCCTTGATCCTAACGCAATTCTTAATCCAGGAAAACTTGGTCTCTGATAATGCAATAAACATGTACCACCGGCTGGTGCTTAGGCAAGCATGAGCCGAACCTCAAAGAGCCTTAGCGCAATACTAAACATAGAGATAAAGCGCAACGAGGCTCACCCTACAAAGTTTAAAGGACATGAAAGATGGATAACTTATTCAATATCAGTGTCATGGGTATACTCGGATCCTTTGCTGGAGGATTTTTAGGCGCCGTTTTTGGTGGCTTAGTTGCTTTTGTTTTTACGGGAATAGCCATTATTGTCGGAATCGCGATTGTGATTGGTAGTGGTGACTCCGCATTTCTTGATTTAATCGGTTTGGGGCCTATTTTTGGTCCTCATATATCCTTTGCCGGTGGTGTTGCCGCAGCGGCTTATGCTTCTCATAAAGGCTGGTTGAAAAATGGCCGGGATATCGTCACGCCTCTTGTCAGTCTAAGTCGGCCAAGTGTGCTTATGATTGGTGGTGCGTTTGGTTTATTTGGTTATCTTGTTCAGTCTATTCTTTCCAGTATTGAAGGGATCGGAGCCAATACTGACTCAGTAGCTCTGACGGTTGTTTTGTCGGCCATAGCGGCTCGCTTGATGTTCAGTAAGTGCGGTATTATTGGCCAGCACTGTGAAGGTAAGCATGGCTTGGATCGTTTCAAAACATCTGAACAGCATTCGTGGCTAGCTTATCAAGATACATTTCCAATGACGATCATATTGGGAACGTTCGTTGGAGCAATGTCTGCATGGTCGGCGCTTGAGCTACTCAAAGCTTATCCAGATGCTCCTGGAGTTATTTTCTTAGGTTTCGCAATTTCTGCAATATCACTTCTCTTTTTAGCGATGAATGTCCTTGTACCTACAACCCATCATATTACTCTAGTGAGTGCTGTGGCTGTATCACTGTTTATTGGTGTAGTTCAAAATGATGTATTGCTGGTCACTATCGGAGCAGTCTCAGGGTTGTTTGCTTCTGTTTTAGGTCAGTTGTTTGCAAGATTCTGGTTGATCCGGGCTGATACGCATATCGACCCGCCTGCAAGCGCAATCTGGCCAATGACAACGGCACTGATTTTAATTTCTCTAGTTATCAGTAAATAGTGAATACAAGGAGTGAGTCATGAGCAAACATATTTTAGTGATAGATGCTGGGACAACTGGTATTCGTGCCCTTATTTACAATGAGCAGAGTCAAATACTATCCCAGGCTTACACTGAATTTCCCAATTATCATCCTCAACCTGATCGTGTTGAGCAGGATGCGAATGAAATTTGGTTGGCGACACAAGAAATGATCGCACTGGCCCTCAAGCATATTTCTTTGCAGATGAATGATATTTCCTGTGTGGGTATCACCAACCAACGTGCAACTACAGTGGTGTGGGATCGTAAAACAGGCAAGCCGGTGACACGCGCAATAGTGTGGCAGGATACTAGAACGGCGGATCGTGTTCAAACGTTAGTAGAAGACTGGGGAGATACAGTTTATAGCCGGACGGGATGGGCTCTTGCACCTGTTTATTCATCGCTTAGTTTAGAGTGGGTGCTAGAGAACGTTGATGGTATCAGGGAGCAGGCTGAAGCGGGAGATTTAGCCTTTGGGACAATAGACTCTTGGTTGGTTTATTGTCTAACAGGTGGTGAAAAGCATGTTATCAGTGCGTCCAATGCATCTGTTACAGGCGCCTATGATCTAACCCAAGAGCAATGGTACGAAGAGTGGTTGAGTGCATTGAACATCCCTCTATCGATGTTTCCTGAAGTATGCGATGACTCTGCAGTTATTGGCTTGACTGACGAGCGCATCATAGGGGGAAGCGTTCCTATTTCAGGCATGATTGCAGATCAACACTCTGCCTTGTTTGCCCAAGGGTGTACTAAAGCTGGAATGATTAAGTGTACCCATGGAACAGGCACATTTCTTGATATGTTGATTGGTGATAAGCCGGTCATTGATGTCAGTAGTGGAATTTGCTGTCAGATTGCTTGGCGTAAAAAAGGTAAAACGCATTATGCTCTGGAAGGCTATGCCGGTTGTACCGGATCTGCCGTACAGTGGTTAAGAGACGGATTACAAATTATTGATTCATCGGCTGAATCACAATCGGTTGCGGCCAAAGTTGATGATAATGGAGGAGTATATTTTGTCCCGGCTCTGACTGGACTCTCAGCACCTTATTGGGACCCTTATGCTCGTGGCTCAATTTTGGGGATCACGCCAGGGACAACACGTGGCCATGTTGTTAGGGCGACACTTGAGGGCATTGTTTACTCTATTCGTGATTTTATTAGAGCCATGCAGTCGATATCAGGGTTTGATATCACTCAAATGTCGGTTGATGGTGGGGCTGCAAAAAATGATCTGTTGGTTCAGTTTCAAGCCGATCAATTAGGTGTAACTGTGATCCGTCCACGCAATGTTGAAGCGACTAGTCTTGGTGCAGCTTTGATGGCTGGTCTTGGGGCGGGGATTTGGAAAAGTGAAGATGAGGCATTTTCTGTTAGTAGAAATAAGCAAACCTTCACGCCGCAAATTGATGAAGAAACCAGAGAAAAACAATATCAAATGTGGAACCGCGCCGTTAAACGTGCGCAAGGGTGGAGTATGTAATGAAAAGATCAGCATTGCATGAATTATCAAATACCGTTTTTGATCTTGTCGTTATCGGTGGCGGTATCACAGGAGCTGCAACAGCAAGGGATGCAGCGTTGCGTGGGCTAAAAGTGGTGTTAGTGGAGAAGGACGATTTTGCTTCAGGGACTTCAAGCCGCTCTTCTAAACTCATTCATGGAGGTTTGCGTTATTTGGAAACTTACCAGTTTGGTTTGGTCGCTGAATCAGTGCGTGAACGTGAGATGGCACTGAAGCTGGCGCCGCATCTCACTAAAGTGCAGCCTTTTTTATATATGTTTTATGACGATACGCCTGATAAGAAGTGGCTGTTGAACCTTGGGTTGACCTTTTATGACCTGGTTTCGGGAAGTTGGAATAAACGGCGCCATAAGATGTTAAACAAGGAACAAGTGTTAGCTCGTCAACCAGAGTTTAGACAAGAGGGTTTGCGCGGTGCGGCGATGTTTTATGATGTGTCTACTGATGATGCTAGGGTAACGATAGATACAGTAAAAGGAGCTGCAGAGCATGGTGCTCAAGTTATTAACCATTGCGAAGTCACAGGGCTGACATTTACTGATAACCAATGTAATGGTGTTAAAGTTATCGATAAGCTCACTAAACAGCAAGGGGTGATACAAGGGCATTATGTTATCAATTCAACAGGACCATGGAGTGATAAGATTCTTAACTTCGAACGAAGCGACTCGACAGTATTGCGTCCAACTAAAGGTGTTCATATCGTGCTGAGAAAACAGGATTTCCCGCTACACTCAGCTGTATTCATGCGCTCACCAGATGATGGTCGGACGGTTTGGCCAATACCGTCAATGCAGGATGACCGGGTTTTCATTGGTACAACGGATACTACCTATGAGGGAGATTTGAATAATGTACACCCGGAAAAAGAAGATATCCGTTATTTGTTGAATGTTGCTAACCACTTGATGCCGAAAAAGAAGATTACTGAAGACCATATCGTGGGTTCTTGGGCTGGACTAAGACCACTGATTGCTCCGGAAGATGAGCTTAATAATAGTAAAACCCCCCGAGAGCATCAGATTTTACGTAGTGAGTCCGGTGTTTATTCGATCGTTGGTGGAAAGCTAACCAGTAACCGTATTATGGCTAAACAGCTTCTGGATAGGGTGGTTAAACATGATCAATACAAGCACTTAAGGCCAGATTTATTGCCTTATCGTGCCAGTAAGGTCGCTATTTCTGGGGCGCAGAAAACGGGCGCAGAGATGAATGCTGGTAAAAATAAGTATGCCGTCAATAATGTCGTTGCAAAGTTGCGAGAGGTTGGAATACCGTTTTATCTTGCAAGAGTGTGGGCATCTCGTTATGGCTACAACGCCCACTGTATTGCCAAATATTGGAATAAGGGACCTCTATATCAAAAAGCACTGGGCGCTCGAGAGCTGACGGTGGCGGAAGTTCACTATTGCATACATGAAGAAGCGGCATGTTCATTAAAAGATCTGTTGGTTCGCAGGACGTCTGCGTTTTTCTGGGATAAAAATGGTGGGCTTGAGCAAGTTGGCCCCATTGTCCAGGAGATGCAGGCAATACTGGGTTGGACAGAAGAAGATAAGTTATCTCAAATCGATAGTTATTATGATTTGGTGAGTAAACATCGTCCAAAGGCTATTGCAAAACCAATCCATGAACCTAATGACGTTGCTCAAATTGCCCATGATTAGTCACTCTGTTTTATTAGTGGGTTATTAAAGTTACCAGCCTAGATATGTAAGTTTAGGCTGGTTTTTTTATTGCCGAACCAGAATTGGAATTTCTTGATTAACCAATGTTCTTGAAGGCTTTACGATAAGGATCTTCCTGGTTAAAAGCGATTGTTTGGCTTTGTACTATTTCATTGTTGTTAACTTCACTTAGCAGCGCAAAGAGTTCTGGCCTATGAGGGTTAATCACCAGTGTCGCCGCAGATAATTGCCGGTGCGATGTAATGGATTCTTGCTTCGAAAGTAACTTTGCACAAAGACCGGCATATTCCAGCGATACTGGGCTCGAGGTCATATGCCACAGACCAATATCCGCTTCTTTACTTAAAATTCTTGCTGGAATTTGACGAAAGTCAGTTTCAACATACTTGAATCCGTCACTTTTAGGAAACTCTATCTCAGTTAACCGGACATGGTCTGATGAGTTGTTATCGATGGCAACACGAACAGGGGAATTGTTTTGCTTTTCAGATACGACAACAAGGCGATTCATTGAGTAATAGGTACCTGGTGCCAGCATTTTAATATTATTTTCGTCAATGGGCTGGGGCATATTCTTCGCAGCACCGAGAGATACTAACGCGATATCAAATTTACCTGATAGTACCTGGGATATTCGTAGCTCTCCACCTGGTTGGTGTTCAATAAAGTAGGGAATATTTAGTTTACTGAGTTTGTTTGTAATATGACGTATTAGAGTATCTATCTCGATTGAACCACTACTAGGCATTATCAATTGCACTGGGTCTAATTTGGCAATGTTCCAACACAGCCCGGTATCAATTTGGGTAACTATTCGCCCCATATGCCCTTTTGATTGGGTTGTTAGGGCCATAGCGTCTTTTAAATGTTTTAGCGCACGTTGCATAGTGCCAGCGACAATGCCGTATCGCTCATTAAATTGAGTGTTTGTAAGCAGTTTGCTTCCTAACCCTGACTTCAATGCATGGATCACAATGTGGCGTTTAGCATTTAAGATCGCTTGATCATCACTAAAAACAGAAGACGTGTTATTGGGCATAAAGAGACAGTCACTCATCAAATACTAAGGGTTACATAAACAAATTGTATCGAAATCAGATATAACTTACTAATTGTTAATCAAATTGATGAAGCAGGCTAACTTATCACTGTTGTTATGAGAACTGTCTCAATGCCCATAACACTGATTCTTGCGAGCAAATCCACTTTTGTTGAGCTTTATAGCGCTATTTTTAACAATCTTTTGCTACGGTTAATGCAGCATTTGGAACGTTAAGGATATAACTAGATGGAAATGGATTGGGTAAACGGTATTTTGAGGTTTGATTCCTTTTTTGCCGTCACCATTGGGATCTTGGTGCTGTTTGTAGGCCGTCAGCTTAATAATGTATTCAAGCCACTAAAAGAGTTCAGTATTCCTGAACCAGTGACGGGTGGCATTCTATTTTCTGTACTGATTGCAATTGTTTACAGTGTGTCTGACATTGCTATTGAGTTTGATCTCGTCGCACGAGATGTGCTGCTGGTGTATTTCTTTACCACCATTGGTATTAACGCCAGTTTGAAAGATCTTCTCAAGGGGGGCTTGCCTCTCGTTATCCTGCTCGCTATCACCGTCGGTTATATGGTTGTCCAGAACCTAACAGGTATCGGCGTGGCCAGTGCCTTCGGCCTTGATAGCCCTGTAGGTATGCTCGGCGGTAGTGTTTCCCTTATTGGTGGACATGGTACAGCTATAGCTTGGGCGCCACGTATTGCAGAAGGTTATGGTATCAGTAACGCGATGGAAATCGGGGTGGCATGCGCCACCTTTGGCTTGATTTTGGCCAGCTTGATGGGTGGCCCTATCGCCAAGTTTTTGATCACCAGACACGATTTGAAACCAGAGAAAAAAGAAGCACTCGATGTAGGGGTAGCGGATGATAAGTCCAATGGCCATATTTCCGGTTTTGATTTCCTTGATGCCGTTTTCTCTATTCATGTTTGTGTCATTTTGGGTTATATACTCAATGAGTCAATCGCGGAGATGGGCTTGCAATTACCGCTTTTCGTGACCTGTTTGTTCGCCGGTATTGTCATGACCAACTTGGTGTTCCGGGTTAATATTCGCCGTATCACAGGAACTGATTGGCCTGCAAGGAAGCCTGCTGTCGCCCTGATTGCTGATATCGCGTTAGGTACTTTCTTGGCGATGTCGCTGATGAGCATGCAGTTATGGACGCTAATTGATCTGGCTGGGCCTATTTTTGCCATTCTTACCGCGCAGTTCATCGTCGCAGTGTTGATCAATATTTTTGTGGTGTTCCCGGCAATGGGAAAAAACTACGATGCAGCGGTGATTTGCTCTGGTTTCGGTGGGATTTCGCTAGGCTCTACACCAACGGCCATGGCCAATATGTCTGCAGTCTCCCAGCGCTACGGTAATTCCCACCTTGCCTTTATTATTGTGCCTTTAGTGTGTGCGTTCTTTATCGACTTGGTTAATGCTCTGATGATCCCGTACTTCTTAGCGAATTTTTAACAATTCCTTTCAAGAAGAATAGCTGAACAAGTAAGCCGGAGTCATACTCTCCGGCCTATTTGTCGTCTGCTGGATTGAGTTCATGTTTTACTATCAACTTTGTTACTCCCTTTTGCAGGATCAAATTGTTGGGGTAGGTGATAATGTTGCCATTCTCATGGCGGAGTATGACGTGAAACATAGTGATATCGATAATAATGCCACTGATATCTTCGTCCTTGTCTGCCACTTTGATATTATCGCCAATTCGATAAGGGAATACGAAAAATATCAGCACACTGGCCGTGAGGTTGCTTAATATTGACCATTGGGCAAACAGCGCGACACCCAGTACAGCAAAGATCGAGGACAAAAATAACGATATATCGCCAAAGCCGAGATCGAGAGTAATGACAAATATAGCTCCAAAGAGCAAGAAAGAAATGGCAGTAAATGTTTTCACTACAAATTGGGTTCTTTTTAGAGATACCCTCTTGTTTATTGCCAGTGTCTCAATCCATTTTCGACCAATATGCTTAAAAGTGATATAGCCAATGATTAGCAGAATACCCAGCACAAATTGTTTAAGTAATAAGTTAGACAGTAAAAAATCAAACATTAAATGTACCTTAATTTTTTGAGGACAATGACTTCAACAGCCACGATAACGATCAATCCAAGACAGAACAAAGTGAATGCTAGCGGGTTTTCAACGCCGGGTATTCCACCTATGTTGACACCAAGTAAGCCCGTAAAAAAACCAGCAGGTAGGAATATGCCAGCAATGACAGAAAATAAATAGGTATTTCGGTTCATCGTTTCGGCTTGTTGTTGATTAATCGTGGCAAAGTAGAGATTGATTTGATCGATATAGAAATCGATAGATTCGTTCATTCTCATTATGGTATCTAAACAGTTTTTAAAATGGTTTTTGTACCCTTTTAATACTGGGATGTCGGCTTCGATCAGATCTTCTAGCACATAGCGCTGAGGCTTAAGGTATCGGCGCAAGCGCAGTAAACGAGAGTTTATTGAACTCAATACAGCTCTATCAGTATGGACATTCTCGTCCATTTCATTGAGCCTATCTTCAACGGGTGAGAGAAAGTCTGAAATAATGCTGTTGACACTATTTGCGATTGCTTGCAATAAGTCCGTCAGAGTATTCGGCCCTTCTCCTTGCTCTAGCTTACGTACAATATTGGCAACTGCTCGCGAAGGGACTTTTCTTGTTGAGATTAAAGAGCCCTTATACCAGAGTATGCGCAGGCTTAACATATCATCGGGCTCTGAACCTTCGTTAAGATTGATACCGCGTAAGATAATGAGGAAACAATCGTCACTGTATTTTTCAAACCGGGGACGAGTGTCATCAGTGAGCAGTGAGTCGACAATTGCTTCGGGGATAAGGTTGTCTAACAGCCAACTCCTTAACCCTTCTGCATCTCGTTGGCAGTGGTACCAGTTTGCAGGGAGCAGCTTATTAGCTTCAAGCGAACTTTCTATAGCAACGCCTGATGTAAAATCCCAACAGGAAATTATAAATCCGTTCATATACATCCCTTTTCGTTCTTTATAGTTTTGGTTCCTTGGTGAAGCTTACACGACTTTCGTTGTTGTAATTAATTAGCCTCGTTTTATCTGATACTCATCTATATTTCAATGTATTGGGAAGAGATGGACATATATTATGTACGTTAAAGCGACGGTTCGAGAGTCTCTGACAGATGGCCTTTTTCTGGTAACGATGGTGCTGGGTGTATTTGTTACTGCACATACATTCGCAGAAGAAGGAGTGAGCGGTCACTATCAGATTGGTAGCGGATCATCAAGGATGAATAAAATCCCACCTAGTCACTCAATCAATGCATATGTGGATCTGAGTGAGTACGATGGCAATACTCAGGGCGGACTCTCTGTACCGCTGGCCGGTTTGTTGGTCACTGATTTGGATGTCAAAAGTCAGGTGTCATCTTTGAACTTTGCCTGGAATCCAGGTATAGAACTGGCTGGCGGTTGGCAGTATGCAATGGCTATTTCTTTACCTTATCGCTCAGTAGAGGTTTCTGTTCGCAGCTCCAATGATGCTGGTGGTCGTAAGCGAGACAAAAACAGTGGTCTTGGCGATATTATGATTACACCGCTGATGCTGGCTTACTCTATATCTGAGTATTGGCAATCTGAGTTTCATTTCAATATTTACGCTCCGACGGGAGATTTTGAGGTTGATAAACTGGCCAATGTCGGTAAGAACTACTGGAGCTTTTCGCCTGTAGCTTGGCTGCAATATATTGAGCCGACAACTGGGCAGGAGTTTACGGTGTCTGCTGGGGTTGATTGGAATAGTAAGAATGATGATACCGATTATCAGACAGGGGCTCAGGTGCACATTGGCTCTACGGTGATTCAATATATTCCTCTACTGTGGGGGTTTACGGGAATTGGCTTATCTGGCTACTGGTATCAACAGATCAGCGCTGACTCTGGAGGTGGGGCGGTACTTGGCGACTTTAAGGCAAAAGCTGTCGGACTAGGGCCTGTACTTAGCTACCAGTCAAAGTGGTCAGGTCGACCTGTTCGTGCAGAGTTAGAGTGGATCAATGAGCTGGAAGTACGAAACCGCCCAGAAGGTGATCTGATTTCATTGAAGCTTTCAGTTCAGTTTTAGGGCTCTATTTACCCCCCTTACGGACATTTCTATGCCGTATATTGTATTCCATCGAAATTGTGTATCAGATCTAAGACACATTATGTATTAGCGTCCCAAAAGCATTGGCAATCACTAAGCTGTGAGTAATATACCCAAGTTACCTCAAGGTGCAGGATTCAGAGGGTTGTCAGTGCCTTCAATCCAAGGCGAAGGTTTGCAGGAATGGCATTCCCTTTCAAAAAGCTTCAACGACGGAGTGAATGGGCTGACACCCTACCGAAGGGCGAGTTTTCTAAGCTTCTTTACTGCGTTATTGTTTCTTGATTTAGAGCCGCTAGATCTTCAAAACAATGCCTTGTCTATAAGCTTATAAATTCTCGCTGAACCTGCATCTTGAAGTCGCTTGGGTATAAAACCCATCCCACCGGACGGGATAAGCTTTCTTGTTACATCCCGCTGTAAAGTTACACCAGTAGGCTGTAGCAAAATGATATTATTGCCTATGGCCGTTATGTATGCTTTTTCCACGACTACGCTGCAATACTGACTTAGGTGCTTTCAATTATTTTTATTAAGTTGATGTGGTTATGGCAGCAATGATGTATCAGCCGACGTTCGATCCTATCGAGTCGCTGAGTGATGAGCAATTGCAGCAAGCAATTGCCGACAGGCTTAACAAACAGTTGAATAATATGGCTGTTGCCACACAAACGGCGCAGTTCTTCATGGATTCTTTACTCAACTGGCACGCTGAATCAGTACCTGTTACACAGGTAGAGAGTATTCTTGCCTTTGCGTTTGGCAATCGTATTTCCCTTAATGGCAACCAGCATCCAGGGCCGATGAATGAAGCGATTGCTGACTCGGTGGTGTTGCTGTATCGCCAGAATGCTGTGCCGGTTTATGCCCAATGGGAAGTCGCTGAGGCAATTGGCAGCCGGATTCCTGTTCATGATCTCAATGCTATTTACCCGCGGCTTTCTGGGAAGGGCAATACAAAGTACCTCTGTACCCAGGGAGTTGCTGAGAAGGCGGTATTAATGGCTGGAAGTGTCTCTAATTTGGGTAAAACTGCGGTGGTTGCTTTTTTTGAACACAGCTTGCGTACAGTTGATACCGCGCGTGAGGCTGGCATTGATGCCTTTTTGCCTCAGGGCCTAGAGATGCCGCGCCAGTTTGATCCTGACTCCGGCCAGGCGTGGACACGTGATCAGCAAACCTATGTGATGCATGAAATTCGTACCCGTGCTACCAATGAGCGAGACCGACTAATCCAAAACGCTGTTGATGACAACTCGAAGTGAGTTGTGTAGACACATAACTCCCTATGCCTTTCTTACCGTTGATGAAAGGCATAGCACGTTCCCATCATTATGAGCAATTATTTGCACATAACATTTTCCTGTCTTACTAAATAACAGAACCGCATCGAATAATTGTGCTTGCAAGTCCTGCTTCCAATTTTGCAAATGTTACTTTCCCGATTTCGGTACAAAAGGTGTTGCCTTGAAAGAGCACACTGAAAGTTCGCTTGCCTGCAGATTACCTGGATAAGGCCGAGTCATCGGCCTTTCTTGTTTGCCTTAGCGAGGCGTCATATAGGAAAAACGATGGTAATTAAGAAGAAACATGCCTTTTTCTGGGGGACAATACTGTTTTCTTCCCAGCTGATTCTATGGCTGATTGACTTTACTGTTGAATCGACAAGCTCGATTAATAGAAAAGCGTATACTGAACTGTGGTATGTCCGGTCAGTGATTTTAGTGTCAGGACTCTTTCTTATGGCATATAGCCAATATCCCCGTAGCTGGTTGGGGAAGGTAGGGCGGTGGGTTTACCGCTTAATTCTGTGGCTGATAAAAACCAAGCGCTCCCAGAAAAGGTAATTCGTTTTCTAAGGCATGTACAAGGTGGTCGCTGAAGTTAAAGGCAGTTGGCTACCTTTAACTTCACACTGAGACAGTTAGGCGTTATTTAGTACAAACTCTTCAATTACTTTTGCCACACCGTCGTTGTCGTTGGTGTCGGTAACGTGGTTGGCAATTGCTTTGATATCGTCGGTGGCATTGCCCATTGCAACACCAAGGCCTGCGTATTTGATCATGTGGTGATCGTTACCGGCATCACCCATGCAAATCACTTCGCTAGCGTCTAGGCTCAAATGCTCGGCAAGCATGGCAACGCCAGTACCTTTATTGCTATTTGGGTTCATCAGCTCAAGGAAGAATGGGGCACTTTGCACCACCGTGTACTGAGTGTATAGGCTCTCAGGCAGTTGGTTGATGGCCGCAGTCAGTACGTCAGGATCGGCAACCATCATCACTTTGATCACTTCTTCATCATCAGCAAGCTCAGAAAAGTCCATCACCGTGGTCGGTACACCATTGATCTCAGATTCATGCTCGGTGTATTTGTTGTTCTCTGGAGTGATCAGGCCACGCTCTGGAGTAAAAGCGTGAACAAAGGAGCCCAAATCATTGGCTAGGCTAGCAATATTTTTCGCATCACGGCCTGTCATGATCTGCTTGCGGATCACTGTTTTGCTTTCTACACGTTGTACTAAAGAGGCGTTGTAGCTAAGGACATAATCACTTTCGCCGGTCATACCTAGCTCATCGAGGTATTTGGTCATGCCTTCTAGCGGACGGCCTGAGGCCAGTACCACTTGCACACCGTTGTCGCGTGCTGCCTGAATAGCTTGTTTGGTTCGAGGAGAAATGGCTTTCTGCGAGTTAAGCAATGTGCCATCCATATCAAGGGCAACCAATTTATACATGGATTCGTCCAATCAGGGAGAAATTTTAGAACCTGCATAGTAATCAATTTTTGTGATTAACTCGACATTCTTTGGTGATCTTGTTGTGACATTTCAAGCTGAGGTTGATGTGAGTCAATCACAATGGCGAGGTTAAAACTATCGACTTCAGCACTACGTATTTTGGCGATAGCATTGGAATCAGTGAAGAAATAATCCGGCGATATGTAAGCTATCAAGCGCAGGAGACCCCCGCACCTTGTTAGTTCGGTCGATTCAATTAATTCGCTTGGGTATACAGCTTTCGTTTTAGCTCAAACATGAAGCGTTACCCAACCATTACGCCACCAAATCATTACATCATAGGAAGATCGGGTGGCGTTTTTTATGGCTGTCGCTATATAGCAAATGGCTGTAGGCGAAGATGGTGGATTTCGCTGTTATGCACATTAAGGCTCAGGGAGTTTAACGACACGATGAGTAGCTTCAATGACGTTAGCAGTCGGTAGCTGGCATCAATATCATCCTTGCTGTGAGAAAATTGCAAAACGGATTCATTATCCAGGCCGATCAGGTAGTGTTGCAGTTCGCCTAGTACATTATCGAGCTGTTGTTGATGAGCGGTAAGCGCCTCGCTGATAGTCGGTTCCTCCAGAATAGTCGCCAGTGATTTCAAGATTTTTGAAATATACATTTCCAGCGCTTGTTGATGCGATGACTGAAGCCAGTTTTGATAACTATCCTCGAAAGCCCTCAGAAGCAGGCAGGCTTTGTATGCACTGGTGATTAGTGCATTGACCTTCGCAGGTTCGAGATCCGGATATTTGGCCCAGTTAATTCTTCCCATGGCTCGTTCGGCCATTGCCACCGAGCGCAACGGGTCTTGCAGGAATTGGAAGCGCTTGTATGGTTTATGGCTCAATGGTTGCAAGTTGGACCTTAGCCCCATACGCAGCCGTTGCATCTCTCGTAAAAACGTTGACTCGGGGGTGCCAGAGAAAACAGTATGGTTTACCCAAAATACGACTAGCATGACGATGGCAAGCAGCAGCAACTGAAGCAAGGCTTGCTGAATATCGTAGACTGGTGTCAGTTGCATCGCACCGCTGGTCATCATTATCAATAACTGGGTACCTATCAAGCGTTGAAGCACTTGTTGAGGTTGGTTGAGCACATACCAAATGCCAAATGCATTGATGAAATAAAACGCCGCAAGCTGCCACACTTCGGTCATCATCGGCATCAGCAATACATATTGGGCCAGGACAAACAATGACCAGGCGAACATGGAAAAAAGCAGGTTCTTGACGTTTGCAAACGGCAGCGACAATACAATGCTGCTGAGTAGGGCACCGAGCATTACAATCATTGCGCCGCCAGGCATCGGGACATAAATCCACAAGGCAATGCAGATCCAGTTCACCAGGAAGACCTTCAATGCCGCGATGGCGCTGTCTGGGCGAAATGCCCAGACAGTCTGATATGGCGCCTTGGCAGGTTTTGCTTGTTTTGACTTAGTTTGTCCTGCTTCCTCTGCATTGGCGTAGCCCGTGCCCGTTACTGCGCCAAGTGTTGCCACAATGTCATAGTGCAGCTGGTCAATTTGTGTAAGAAGTGAGCCCAGTATCATAGTTGTGCCATGAAGATCATGAGTACCTTTTACAGTCATACCTGACTGCCTCGGGGTAATCAATGACACCTTCTTTGGGGTAACTAGAACGCTTTCTTGTTCAGTTGGCGACGATGCTTCCAGCATGCCCAAGGCGTTATTTACCCTGAGGCTTAGCCTCTCCAGTAAAGATGCTATTTCTGCACATTGTTCCGGTACCAATTCGCCTTTACTCTGCTCGCTGAGTTCGGCCAAGTGGCCACATAACAGCGCCCACTGGTTTAGCTGGTTAAGCAAGGTTTGCCATTGTGGGTAATCCTGGGCGACATGGTAGCTGTCAGCGCTGGCGGCATAGATAAGATCTTCTAAGCGTGTTAATTGCCTCAGGCTATCACCCAGGTTGAGCTCTTTGGTGAAGGTGCCATGCTCGAAAAGCTCACCGTTGGCGACTTGCAGTTGTTTGCCTTGATTTTCAAAGTACAACCGCAGGGTTGAGATAACGACTGAGCGGCTGGAGCTTGGCCAAAGCAGGCTGAAGACAAGGGTAAAGCTGAGGATCCCCAGCACGGTTTCCTGTACCCGCAGCACCGCCATGGAGAAGGTAAGCTCAGGTAATAGCTGTCCCATGACTATAACCAATGAGCAGACAGCCAAGCAAATAGTCCAGATATAGCCATTTTTGGGATTACCTTGCAGATAGACACAAAGTGCAGCAAAAAGGCTGTAGCAAAGCAGGAGTGGCAAAGGTTGCTGGGCAAAGACCCCAACTAGCATCAAAGCGGCCACTACCCCAAGTAACGTACCGACAAGGCGGTGGCGCCCTTTTTTCAGAGAATGCCCAGAGGTTTCGGTTGCAGCCATGACAACAACGGCAAATCCAGCCCAATAAGGTCGATCCCAACCCAGCCAAAGCGCGCTGACAATGGCCAAGGTTAGGGCAATAGCCACTTTAAGAGGCAAGATACAGCGCTGATTGAGCATAGCGGATCCTTACTGGGTATCTTGTGGTTGAGATTTGTTGATCATGACGGATGCGGTCGCCCCGACGCGAAGCTGGATAGTTTCAGGCAAATCGTCGAGCGTAATTCTGACGGGAATACGCTGGGCAAGACGGATCCATTGAAAGTTAGGGTTCACATTAGGAAGCAAGGAGACGCCAGTACTGCCATCTTGGTGGGCGATTCCGTAACCAATGCTATCGACGCGCCCCTGTAACGGCTGGTTACGGTATGCCATCAAGGTGACAACTGCTTGTTCTCCGGGGGGGACATCCTGGATGTCTGTTTCCTTGAAGAAGCCTTCGATCCAGAAGCTATTTTTATCCACCAGGGCGACGACCGGTTGATTCGCAACGACTTGGCTGCCCACTCGTAGTGTGAGGTTGGTAATAAAGCCGTCCACCGGTGCGGTTACCTTGGTAAACCCGAGATTGAGTTCGGCTTCTTCACGGGCAGCTTTGGCTACCATCACACCGGCTTGGGCGGATTCAACGGCATTGTTGAGCTGGCTAAGCGTTAGCTGTGAGATGGAACCGGGCTGGCGGCGAGAGAGTGAATGGCCTCGCTTGGCTTCATCCTGAGCTTTATTTAGTTGGGCTTGTGCTTGTACCAAACTAGCCTTTGATTTTGCCAGCGCTGCTTTGTATGTACGGGGATCGATTTCGAACAACACATCACCCGCTTTCACTTCGCTGTTGTCACTAATAGGCAGATTAATGATCGGGCCGGTGACACGAGGGGTCACCTGAATGATCTGGGCGCGGATTTGACCATCTCGAGTCCATGGGTTGTGTAAATATTGTTGGTATTTCCAGCCTATAGCGGTAACAGCTAAAAGGAGTAAGCAGGTTGTGATGCTGAAACGTTTAATCAAAGTAGGCTCCGGGTTCAATTAAGAAGGAAAAACATAGGTACCGACAATAACGGTGTAGATGATCGTCAATGAGAGCTCTACCAACGGTGGGCTAGCGACATGGCGAAACCAGCGCAGCCGATTAAGCAAATGCACAGTAAGGGAGGTACAAACCAACCCCAGTAATGCAGCGACCAGCAGCGGGGGAAGGTAAAGATCGCCAAAAGCGACCTCTTTGGGAGCGGCAAAAGGCACAGTGTTTCTCTCGATGTTAGTAGCGAATAACAGATTCTATGAATAAAGTTGCTTCCGATAAACTCACCGAGAAGGAATTGACTAGAAACCCTTGGTTTCGAATGTTGGTTAAAATAGAATCATATAATTGGTAATAATGGAGCAAGCTGTTGGATCGCTTAACCAGTATCGAAATTTTTGTCCGAGCAGTAGAGCTAGGTTCATTTGCTGCAGTTGCAGAGGAGCGCGGGATCAGTGCTCAAATGGTGGGTAAGCATGTCAGGGGGTTAGAGTCAGCAATTGGTGCAAAGCTATTGACAAAATCTACTCGATTTCAGAGTTTGACGGCTGCGGGTGAACAGTATTATCAGCGGTGCCTGATCGTGCTGGCGGAGTTGAAAGCGGCTCAGGAAGATATCTACCGCAACATGAGTGAGCCGACTGGAAGCCTGAAAATCGCAGCGGGGGTGAATTTCGGGATTAAGGCTTTGGCACCAATACTTGCCCAGTTTCAGCAACAATACCCAAAGCTCGAAATTGATCTTACCCTGGAAAATAGCCCGCCGGATATGAAGAAGGAGGGTTACGATGTTATCTTTCGTGAGCAGTTAGAAGGTTATGATTATTTGGTCGCAACCAAGTTATGCAGTTATCCAATTATCGCCTGTGCTTCACCGGCCTATTTGCAGCAGTATGGCACTCCGCAACACCCGGATGAGCTTGATCGTCACCAATGCTTGCAGAGTAACCTCTCACAAGACCCTCTTAAGTGGCGCTTCTTTGATGGCCAGAAAATCAGTGCACCTAAAGTGACTTCTCGCATTACCATGAACAGTGGGCAGGCAAGGCTGGCAGCTGCGTTGGAAGGGGCGGGTATTACCTTGCAACCAATCTTTCAGGTCAGTGACGCGCTGGCAGAAGGATCCATCCTATCGATACTGCAAGACTACTCATTACCAGCCATTGATTTGTATATGCTGTATCAGCCCTCGCTGCGTAATACGGCGCGGCTAACGGCATTACAGGCTTTTGTACGTCAGGCTTTGGCGCCCCATACTGATGACTAAATCGAACGTAATGTTGTCGCTAAGCCAGCAGAGGTGAGCTGCTGGCTTTTAATTTCCGAATTGCCAATGCAACATTAAACAATGATCGATGCCGGTGTTTTGAATAGTTGTTCAGGGATGACAGAAAGCCAACCGTTACAACGGGCATACTCTATCAATGATGCACGGTTAGTCACACCTATGTCAGAAAAACGCGCGATCAAGTTGGCGATTTGTTTTTCCACTGCTTTTGGGGTTCGGTGAATCAAATGGGCAATCTGCTTGGTTTGTCGTCCACGCAGCAGCCAAAACAGCACAATTTCCTGGGAAGGTGTTAACTGCATGCGCTCGGGCTTTATGGTGCTGAAAGAAGTATGGGTACTGTTTAGTGCCATAATTTCAGCAAAAGAAGCCAAGTTTACCAATTTCCTTAAGTTGGTCGCGCTGAACTGGATTCCCCAAGGTTCGTCATTAATGATGACTGGTCGCTTTTCAAAAGTGTAAGCATCAAACCCATATGCGTACTTGTGCGCATCAATAGTTGTCACTATCTTTTTTTCTGTTAATGCATGTATGTCTTGCCGTACAAATTCAGATGCAAATTGGGCTGTATCACATGGTAGATCACGATCAGTGAGGCCCGCTATATCTGAAGGTGCATTGACTAAGTCACGGTAAGCTTTGTTGGCAAAGGCAAAAATGCCATCCTTAGACTTTAATCCTGCCGGATAAGGGCTGTTCTCTAGCATGTGAATCAGAACGGATAAGTATGTATTTTGATCTATATTCACCCACGCATTTTATCACTCAGATCAAGGAAAGAAAGTAGGATAAATCCCCCTTTTTGATTCGTTTATCAAAAGCCATGTTTATACAAGCTACCACTGTCGGTAGCCACAGGTGTCGATATGAAAGCGCACACCACTGTAGAGGCCAAGACCCATCTTATTTTTCTTACCAACCGAGTTGTATACACTTTTGAGGATTTTATGTAGTTCAGCCCGAGAGATATTCCGTATGGGGACGAGATCAAGTGCACAAAAGTCGAGGTGAGAGCTGCGAGGGGCTCCTCCTGCATGTTGGTTGTACTCTTTACTTCGGTCGCCAGAGACAGGAATAAGCAAGCCTGTTTTGGGCATTACATGCTCTTGAATGAAAAGAAGAGTGCGTGCCATGTTCTTCCAGACCTTCTCGTCAGGAAGATTGAAAACATTAGTATTGCTCAGCCGCCAATCCGTCCCCTGTAAAAGCACGAGGTGGAGAGGTATGCCTTCTTTTACCCCTTTATCGAGGAAATATTCGTGTCCTTTCTGAATATCGGCCTGTTTACCGTTCATTAATACCCAGCCTCGGAATGCAGCAAGGGTTGGTACCTTGAACCCCTGCACTTCGATGACTAAGTCGCTGTAGTCAAATTCGGTATGAACTTCATAAAGTTTCGATAGATCAACAGCTTCTGCTTTAATGGTGTTCGAAAAAGCCAAGAATAACGACAATATAATCCACTTCATCTTTTACTCCATATCACTATCCATAGGATATACATCGACAAGATCGTTTAAGTGTAGAATATCTACCTGATAGGGGTTGAGTCGTTTCTTAAGCCTTTATTTGTAATTTTTTATGAAAATCTGTCTGAATTGGTGAGATAAAAAAACCATTAGCATTTAATCTGTTAAAATTATGAAGGTAACCTTATCGTAAAAAAATCGCTTTATATTAATAACTATGATCAAAAAAATACTTCTGTTTTTGCTTTTTTCTTCCTTTGCACAGGCTGGTACTGTAGAGGAGCATATCGAGAAACTTGCCAGCGAGGTGTATTCAATGGCCTCTTTGGATGGAGTCATTGACTATGCATTGCTTAAACAAGGTGTCGAAGCTTATATGACCAAAGGCACCGGTGCGAATCCCAATTTGGTGATTATTGACTTTCGTCGCCCTTCGAATGAGAAAAGGTTTTATGTTGTTGATTTGGCTGATAAGACGCTGAAGTATCATACCTACACTACCCATGGTATTGAAAGCGGAGGAGCGTATGCGGAACGCTTTTCCAATACGGTAAATTCGAAGCAGACCTCATTGGGGGTGTTTAAAACTGCTGAGACGTACTATGGGAAATACGGCTATTCACTCCGTCTTGATGGGTTGTCTGAGGGGATAAATGATAATGCCCGCCGGCGTTATATCGTGATCCACGGTGCAAACTATGCATCTCCAGATTTTCTGGCGTCGAATAATTTCATTGGCTGGAGTTGGGGCTGCCCAGCACTGCCACCTGAAAAAAACCGAGAAATTATCGATTTAATCAAAGGTGGTAGCATCATCCTCGCTGCCAATGAAGAGATGATTAGACAGGACTCGTCACCATCCTTGTTGGCATCCAATACTTATCATGAGCCAGTGGAAAGCGATAATCGTATTGTGATAAGTCGATAGACTGTTTCCGCATGGAAGAAAAGCCGATGATTAGTTCATCGGCTTAACGACAGCAAGACAGACTATTGTCTTTCTTTTATTTCCGTTCTGGCACTCTCTTACAGAGCGGCTTCTAAAATGGCACGGCTGTCACTGACGGTGATATTGCCACGCTCGCCGAGCGCTTTCATACCGTGTCTCTCTAGGCTTGTTACCAGAGTATCGATATCTGCTGTACCTAGTTCTATGTCGCTCAAGCTGGTCGGCACTTCCATTTGTTTGAAGAAAGCAATGGTGTGGCTAATCGCTTGTTCGATACGCTCATCAGTTGACCCCTCAGTAATGCCAAATACACGTTCTGCGTACTGTAGCAATTTGCCTTCTTTGTCTTCACGGCGTTCTCGCATGACGGCTGGTAGCACAATGCTTAGCGTGCGTGCATGGTCGATACCGTAGTTACCCGTAAGCTCGTGACCGATCATATGAGTGGTCCAGTCTTGTGGGACACCGACACCAATCAAACCGTTCAATGCTTGTGTTGCGGTCCACATAATGTTGGCACGCACATCGATATCGTCAGGCGTAGCAAGCGCTTTAGGTCCTTCTTCGATAAGATTAAGTAGTAGGCCTTCGGCAAAGCGGTCTTGTACTTTAGCATTCGCTGGGAAAGTGAGATATTGCTCCATCACATGGACATACGCATCAACGACCCCGTTGGCGACCTGGCGTGGAGACAGGCTAAGTGTCGTCGTCGGATCCAGCACGGCAAACAAAGGCTGAACTTTTGGTGTCATGAAAGCCAATTTGTCTTTTCCGCGGGAAACCACGGCGCCCATGTTACTTTCTGAGCCTGTTGCAGGGAGCGTCAATACGCAACCTAGTGGCAGCGCGCTTTCGACAGGGTGTTGTTGGGCCAAAATATTCCATGGGTCTTCGCCCTGGTAAGCTGCGGCGGCTGCGATAAATTTCGTGCCATCGACCACCGAGCCACCACCAACAGCAAGCAGGTAGTCAAAACCTTCGTCTTTGATTTTTTTTACTGCTTTCATCAGGGTGTCATATTGTGGGTTAGGCTCAACACCGGCAAATTCCCCCCAGTTATGTTCGCTCAAGGCTGCTTCTACTTGCTCATATACACCGTTTTTCTTAATCGACCCGCCACCGTAAATCACCAGGACTTTTTTATCTTGAGGGATATCGTTGGTAATGGCCGCAATTTGGCCTTCACCAAAGTGAATACGGGTAGGGTTCTGGTAAGTAAACTTGTCCATGAGGTATCTCCAGTGTGTGCTGTGATTGTTTATAGCAATATAATGACACCAGTCTATGCCAATGCTTTGAAAATTGTCATGCTCAAAACTGTTTAATACTTGCCTAAACCTACTTTTTTGTTCGAAGGGTGACAGCTATTATCTTATGGTGTGTTTTATTGAGCTGAATCGTTAAGCGCTAGTATTTCATGGGTACTTGTGCTTTGATTTGTGGTTATAGGCAACGATTAAGTATAAAAGGCGGGGTAAGTGTCGTGGGGTCTTCAGCAGGATTAGTTTCCAGAAAGTGTGTCGAAAAAGGCGAAGAACTCTGTCATCTCTATGGCTTAGTAACGGAATCTGGGATTGTTGAGTTGGATGTGCCGGGGATCCGGCTATTTCGGATAAATCAGTACCATAAGATGACGCCCCAAATGTACCAGCAAGGCGTGGTGGTGATTTTACAGGGTAATAAAGTGGGTCATCTTAATGATTACCGATTTGATTATGACTCAAACCATTGCCTGATTGTAGCAACACCTTATCCCATTGCCTGTGAGACGTTTGCTTCGCCGGAGGCACCGTTAATTGGATTGGATATAGATTTTGATCTGACCATTATCCAAGAACTTGTCGATACTCTTGAGCATCACCAACATAGCGAGATACCAAAATCACAAGATAACGGTCGTGGGGTGGCGGTGACTCAAATTACACCTGATATTAGAGGTTGTATTTGCCGTCTTCTGGGGTGCCTGAAAGATCCGTTGGATGCTCGCGTGTTAGGCAAGCAGTTACTGCGTGAGTTTTATTTCCACTTGCTCAAAAGTGATCAAGGGCATTTGTTGGCGCAATACTGTAAACAAGATAGTGCACTATCGCGGGTGACAAAGGTGATATCTCACGTACAGTCACATTACGATGAAAAGTTGGCAATCAATGATCTGGCAGACATGGCAGGTATGAGCGTGTCTGCCTTTCATCGAGCCTTCAAACAAGTTGTTACGGATCCGCCTTTGCAGTACATCAAAAAAATCCGTCTGAATAAGGCCAAAACCATGATGTCGCAAGATGGCATGCCGGCAAATGTCGCTGCCTTGAAGGTGGGTTACGAGAGTCCAACCCAGTTCAGCCGAGAATTCAAGCGTTACTTTGGCGTGCCACCAAGCCGGGTTTCTCATATAGGGTCATTCTAACCGCGTTAAGTATTTTCATGTGTTTTGAAATTTAAAATCACCAAATAAAACGTTGTTTTTTATTTTAAGGTTGCGTTCAGCTTTATTGTGTACAGTGTGCATTATCAAAACGGCAGCAAGCACAGCTGCCAATAATATTGAATAAAGGAAATCACACATGAAAAAGTATGCTGTAGCGTCGGCTCTTATTCTCGCCACTCTTGCTGCTACACCTGCGCTTGCAAATACCACCGAGTGGTTTGTTGGTGGTGGTATTGGTTACCAGAATGATAAAGTTGAGCAAGACTTTATTCTTGCTCACCCAAGTAAAAATGCTGAAGATGTAACTTACCAATTCCGTGGTGGTGCTATCGTTAATGACCAGCATCGCTTTACCGCAACTTACAGCTACTTTGAGGATAAGTATAATGGTGCTTTAGGCTTTGAAAATAAGCTTACGCAGAATATGTACTTAGCCTCATATGACTACTTGATTCCCGTTCAAGAGAAGGTGAACTTATTTGCCGGTGTGACTATGGGTTATGCTGATAACAAGATTAAAACTGATTTTGGGAGTAATAGCTCGACAGACTTTGTCTGGGGCGGACAGGTAGGTGCGCAATATAAGTTGAGCAATAATCTTTCAACTGATTTGACTTACCGCTATTTAGAACAAGACTACAAAGAAGGCTTAAATCAGATTGATTATACCCAGCAAGTTGTTTGGTCAGTTGACTACAAGTTTTAATTTAATCTGAAAGTATATAAAAAAGAGGACAAAGTTTCCTTTTTATATATATCATTTCATTCAATTAGTGTATTGCTTTTCTTGAATTAATCAATATTTACAGTTATTGATCTTAATTTATCAATAGGTTGTAATTGATAATTAATCAAATGCAATGTTTTTGATTAATTACATTTAATTTTAGCAGTGACCTTATTGAGATTTTTCATTATTTGTTCAGTATGCATTAAGTTAAAAAACATCGTTTTATATCTTAAGTTTGCGTTCAGGAAGTAATTGTATAGTGATTAACGAACAGAACTTATCATATAGTACTTATCCGGCACATTAGAAAAGATATTAATGATGATGCTGGGAGTCCAAGGAGATATACATGAAAAAGATCACAGCAATCTCGACGTTAGCACTGACAATAATAGCCGCCTCTCCAGCATTTGCAGCTGATACACAATGGTTTGTCGGTGGTGGTGTAGGTTATCAAGAAGATAACGTGAAAGGTACAAACGCCCAGAATGGTGAAGATGCTACTTACCAGCTTCGTGGTGGTGCAATTATGAATGACCATCACCGTGTTATGGGTACTTACAGTTACATGGATAAGTCATCACAAAATATGTTCCTAGCTTCTTATGATTACCTTGTACCTGTACATCAGAATGTAAACCTATTCGCGGGTGTTTCTGCGGGTGTGGCCGATAATAAGATTAGCGGCAGTAGCTCAACAGATTTCGTTTGGGGTGGCCAGGTTGGTGCTATGTATGAAATCAATGACAGCTGGTCAACAGATTTGACTTACCGCTACCTAGATCAGGACTACAGCAAAAACGGCACTAAGATTGATTACTCACAGCAAATTGTTTGGTCAGTTGACTACCGCTTCTAGTTGATGACTTGATAAAACGATAGAACGAATACCCAAAGGGAAAGCGATTGCTTTCCCTTTTTCATATTCAAATCGCCGTTGTGCAGCTAAATAGGTTAAACATAAATTCACTGTCTTGTTGTTATAGATACTGCTATAACTAATTGTATTAGAATTATATAAGTTAGGATTCAAGGATGAAGCTACAGATCATAGGGTTAATGCTAAGTAGCATGTTGGCAGCGCCGACTTTTGCAACTCAACTGGAAGGAGGCACTTGGTTATGCAAACGGCCAGACACTCCGGAAAACATGTTGGAGACCACCTCGTATAAATTTATGCCTGATGGCACGATTCATTCAGAAGAGTGGCTAAGGCGTTCAGAAAACAATCAAGTACAATTGGAGTTCAAGCTGGCTGTAAACTACAGCTTCTTCCATAACGGTTTAGACTATGTATTGAGGCCTATTAATCTCACCAGAGATATCGTGGTAGATAAAAACAATGTTAACCCGTTTGATAGTGATGCAAGACGTGATCTGCTTGGCTATCGAATATTCTTTCAACCTCAATTCGAAAGTGATACTCGAGCAGAGTTTGTTATGCGCCATCATATTACCCCCGATCAGCGCTTCACTTTGAATTGTTCCCGTCAAACCTAGTGTTATATTTTGTTCACGAATCTACCCAAGCGCCCCTTAACTAAGTGCTTATGCTTGAGTAAAGGTGCTCTAAATATTGCTACATGAAGTCACCTGGGTATTTAAGGACTTGGATAGAATTCAAATGGACCTGCGGTGACTACGTTCTAGCAGTTTTTCTTTACATTGGGTGGGAGTTTGTCCCCTTTGGCGCTGGAAGGCCTTGCTAAAGCTTTGGACATTTTTATACCAATCTGGATAAGTAGTTGATCAAGTATTTGCACTGGAAAAATCGTTGTTATCAAGGCAGATATTGCAGTAACTAGTGGCTCTAATTACAAAATCTCTAACGCAGAGAACAGCGATTTTAACCTGCAAGACTGATCAAATATTTATGTAGGTTGGTATTATAGCCCAGTTCCTCCGCAATTTCTTTAACACTCAGATCAGCCTGCATATGTTTTATGGCTTGGTTACACAGAACATAATTGGTAATCGAACTGAAGCTCCAACCAAATTTATGGAGACGGCGTTGCAGTTGCTGTCTTGAAATCGCCATCTTGCTGAGGTATGCCTGATCACCAATCACATGTTCGAGATCTTCCAGCCATTGGTTGAGATCAGAAAAAGGTACCAAGGTCATCGGCTCTTCGAGCAATTTTAGCGGCGCGCCTAAATCACCCAGCGTAATCCCATAATGTTTTTGCTTATCATCCCAGTGTTTCTAACTAATCAAGATCTTTAGGGTCTCTTGGGTATATCGACAAAGTCCTACCTTCTAAATCCTACAGGTTGATATATAATCGTGGCTTACATGGAGTGTTGATCATGCCTTTTGCTTTCTCGAGTACCCACACCTATTTTCAATTGCTTTCCTGCTCCAAATTACCATCTTATTTGTTTGTCTTCAGTGTGATATCAACGTTGCTTTCACCAGTTACCCATGCGACGGCTCTGCTGCAAGAGTTCGAGTTTGGTGACTCTGTGGACTATGTCCGCTCACTCCCTGACAGTTTTGATTGTTCAGCCCTTTATCAAACTGGTATAGCAGAAGACAGTGAACAAGAGAATGCCGCATTTTGTTTTGATGACGCGAACTTGTTTCATACCGAAGGGGGAATGCTGACCGCTTTTATGGCTGACGGTGTTGTTGATAAAGTGGAGTATAGTCTTGAGGTGTCACTGGCTAACTACAACGCCGTGCTGTCCGGTTTGCGTCGCCAGAATTACGTCTTCACCCAAGTTACCGTTGGTGATGAAACCTTGGATGTATTGTCAGGACTTAAGCTATTAGACACGCAAACACTTGATGACCAGTTATTTACCTTAATCAATCAAGCTGATTTTTCAACCCAGCGAGAGTTTATCTTACTTGATCATCGTAATTTTAAGCGAGCACTCAAGGCAAAGATTAAGAGTGTGGATAGTTGGTTGAACAACAAAGCGGCTCAGAGAGGGTTTGAGCGCTTAACGATGGTACGTATTAGTGTCAGCAATGATGAAATCCTGCTGCAGGCCAGCCAACCATATACGGGGTAGCGGGTTGTGGCAAGTGGAGCAACGTAGGGGGCATTAATCCTTGCGGAGTTTTTTGATCGTCGATATAGGTGTCGGGAAGCGGTTTACCACCCAATAGGTTGAGATGATAAAAGTTGTAATTGTTGCCATTTGAATAAATAGGGTCGCTTCCATCGATAATACCCCACTTATCATTGCCGCATAGGCAACCAGGAAGGAAAACTCACTGGCTTGGCTGAGTCTTGCACTTAGCTCATATTGCATCGTGGGCTTTTCTTTAGCGAGCTTTAAGGCAATAGAAAATCCCCAATACTTGATCACAACCAGCAAACCGCCAAACGCCAGTCCAAAGAAGGTATAGATATTCCACTCACTGAAGTTCATCCTTGCGCCAATGGCGAAGAAGAACAAGATCAAAAAGAACTCACGCAGTGGCTTTAAGTGTACAGAAATAGCTTGTGAGACTCGGCTAGTGGCAATCGAGATCCCCGCGATAAACGCACCACTTTCATAAGATAACCCAACCTGATGGCTTAATTCAGCACAGAAGAAACACCACGCCAAGGTTGTTAGAAAACTGTATTCCTGAATGACGTCAAATCGCTGAAAAAGAGGCAATATAATGTAGCGTACACCGATAAACGCGAGAGTGCATATTGCGACGAACTTACCCAGCATCAGCAGGAAACCGACCAACATGGCATTGCCACCGTCCATATTGAGAAAGATGATTACACTGATTGCTATGACGTCTTGTACTAGCAAAATACTGGTGATCACTTCCCCCATTCGTTGATGGTGAAGCGTTGTCGTCGGGATTAATTTCAAGCCAATGACTGTACTGGAAAACATCAATGCTGCCGCACTGATCACCGCATCCAGTATCGATAATTGAATAGCTAAGCAAAACAGAAGCGTAACGGTAAAAAAGAAAGCGCAGGTGCCAAGGGTGATAATGGCACTTTCTTTAAATAAGCTAAGTAGCTTGTTGGGCTGTAAGTTCAAACCGATAAGGAACAGCAACAAAATCACACCAATATTGCCGAACTGGGTGATGTGTTCGGTATTAGGGATCAGGTTGAAGCCGTAGGGGCCAATAACTACCCCAGCGGCGATATAAGCCAGAATTATCGGTTGGCAGGCATACAAAAAAAGCGTACCGAGGATCGCTGCGCTGATAATAATCACACATAGCTCGAAGATGATCGGTGCTAAATCAATCGGCATACCGGTACAGCCATATGAGGTAAACCCTGAACGTGAAGTGACTTGGGTATAAGTTTGGCCCAAGTTGCTTTGTTGCGCCTAAGCGTCTGGTTGCATTAATACCAACCTACATAAATATTTGATCAACGACTTATCCAGATTGGTATAAGTCTGTGTAGTGAGAAGGGGACCTGGTCACACCGGCTGTAATGATGAGTTTTTTGCGTTTAAATAGTTCTAATCTTCCTCAGAGTTAGCGTGTTCACGTTAGCTCGAATTTGCCATATCGAGGCTACGCTCTACCCTTAATGTTTATGGTAAAGATGTTGAGTTCAAGCGTATGATCAGTGGCAAAGATCCCATTGTCCCTTTGATTAAGTCTGGCTATGCTCGTTTAATCGTAGAGATTTTCTATGAATATAATCATGACCCCCATAAAGTAATCAAAGATTCCGGGCTGCCTCCGGATCTGTTTGATTTAGACCAAGAGTTTCTGCCTCAAGAGCCGATGAAAAAGCTGATATATCTATTGGCTAACCAGTTGGGGCTTACTCAGTTCGGGGAAATATTACGAACCGCGATCCGCCGAAAAGCCATCCCCCGCCTGATCGGTGAGTTTGCCGACTGTAAAACAGTGAAAGATGCCTTGGAGCTGACGCAAACTGTGTTTCAACATGATTCGACTGTGGTTAATGTTGGTCTGGAGTCAAGCCATGGCAGAACCTGGTATTGGTGCAAGCGCCGTGCTGATGAAAGCGCGCACTTCTTATGGTCTGAAGTGTGGGCTGTATTATATGCGGTCGAATTTATTCGTGTGCTTACCCATAGTGACTGGTTGCCGAGTCAAATTAAGATTCAATCCAATGACTCGGATATATACAGCTCCATTTTGGGTAATTCAATCCAGTATTTCGTTGGTAATGAAAGGATTGAATGGTTAATTGACGACGATGTATTGGCACAACAACTGCGTATCACAGCTAAAGACTCAGAGGCCAAAGCGCCTTTAATTCGCTGGCATGCAAATTTTACCGATCGGGTTTTTACCTCTTTACTGCCTTACGTTAGGGAACGTAACCTGACGCTAGAAGAAGCGGCTGAGTTACTCAGTATGAGTCCGCGAACCTTACAGCGGAGATTAACCGAGGAGCGAACCAGCTTCCGACGGCTCAAAGATAACCTCCTTTACACCGTTGCGGTAGATATGATGGCCGAAGATTTATCACTGACGCATATTGCAAGCCAACTGGGCTATTCAAACATCGCGCATTTTTCCCGCTCTTTTAAGCGTATTAGTGGTCTCACCCCAAAGGTGTACCAGAAAGTTATTCTGAGTTTGGATAGGGACCCTTAGCCATTATCAGCAGCTGTAGAACGTATAAACTTGCTCTTACGTCAATTCATATAGGTTCTTTTTTATATATGAGTACCTAACCTTGCGTGACTTGCACCACATTTATTGATTTTTAGAGCTATTGCTCTAAAATTGGCAAATCAAGCCAAATAAACAGGCATATAGGTATTTTCACAATGAGATTAACGCCAGCGCTCACCTGTTGGGCGATGATGGTTGTACCGGCATCTGCGAATGCCAATGACATTATTGTTAATGACCCACATAACGCTTCCATCCCTGTTGCGACTGCCTCTCCGGCTCAACATCCGGTTAGCTTCCTTGATGCTTGGCAGGCCGTGGTCAGCCAAAATGATGGCCTTGCTGCTGAGCGAGCCAATATTGCGCGTAGCCAAAACATGCAGGATGCCGCGAAGGACCTGTATTTGCCATCAATCAGCGCCACGGCGAAATATACTCGGCTTGATAAGCCGGTAGAAATTAAGCCTTCAGACTTGATTGAGAGCATGCCTATTGGTGATGTTGTTTCTGGCCTTCCGATTTTTGACCAACTTTTCACATCACAGTTGACTAATCGAGAGGTATTCACCAGCTCTATTCGTGCAGTGTGGCCGATTTTCACGGGGGGACGTATCACCGCGGCACAGGATATCGCGAAAGGCCAAACTGAAGAAGCGACCCAACTGCTTGCCATGAAGCAGCAAGCGACCTTTGAAGACCTTTCTAAATTCTATTTTGGCGTTGCTTTGGCTCAGCAGGTTCTGGAAACGCGTATCGAGGTCGAAAATGGCCTGAAAAAGCATTTCGTGCGTGCAAATAAATTAGAGCAACAAGGCCAAATAGCCGAAGTTGAGCGCCTGCAGGCGCAGGCATCTTATGATAAAGCCCGGGTTGAGCGTCAGAAAGCTCAGCGGGACATGGAAATTGCCCAAGTTGCCCTGACCAAACTGTTGAAAGTCGATACGCCTGCAGTACCGATCTCTTCACTGTTTGTGAACGAATCTCTTCCACCTATGTCTGCGTTTATCGATAAGACACTAGCAGGCTACCCCGGCCTGCAACTTCTTGATGCCAAAAAGAAACAGGCCCAGGGTTTGATGGCGGCGGAAAAGGGTAAGTATTACCCGGAAGTGTACCTTTACGGTAACTACAACCTCTATGAAGACGATACGCTAGCAGCCAAAACAGAACCGGATTGGGCCGTTGGTGTGGGGGTGAATATTCCGCTGCTCGATAGCTCTGGCCGCTCAGGCAAAGTGAAAGCGGCACACAGTGCTGTAACCCAAGTAAACTACCTTCGTGCACAGGCAGAGCAAGATCTCACGGTGCTGGTAGAGAAAACCTACCGGGAGGCGCTGCAGTCTTTAGAGGAATACAACGGTTTAGCGTCGAGCTTGGAATTGGCCAAAGAGAATGTCAGCTTGCGTGAAAAAGCTTTTAGCCAAGGCTTGTCAACCTCATTGGGTGTTGTTGACGCCGAGTTGTATCTGGCTGGAGTGAAAACTCAGCGTGCAGCTGCCGCTTATCAATATGTCATTTCTCTGGCCCGGTTGTTAGCGGTCAGCAGTGAAATCAACAGCTTTAAACAATATCAGCAATATCAAGGGTTAGAGGTTCAGTCATGAAAAACGGCAAATCAAGTACGAAAGTGATCGCCGCTGCAGTGTCAGCCATCGCGGTGGTGGGCTGGCTGGGTTATCAGTTTTGGCTGGCTTATCAACCTGCGCCTGTTCGTATGCAGGGCCAAATTGAGGCCCAGTATTATAATATCTCTTCCAAAGTGCCGGGTCGTATTGATCAAGTCCTTGTACGTAAAGGCGATAGGGTTGCTAAAGGAGATTTAGTGTTTACCCTATTGAGTCCGGAAATTGATGCCAAGCTTGAGCAGGCCCGTGCTGGTGAGCAAGCTGCAGATGCGATGTCACAACAGGCAGAAAAAGGGGCTCGAGAGCAGGAAGTTGCGGCTGCACGAGATCAATGGCAAAAAGCGAAAGCGGCTGCAACATTGATGCAAAAGACCTATCGCCGTGTGGATAACCTCTATAGAGAAGGGGTAATGGCAGAGCAAAAACGTGATGAAGCGTACACCCAGTGGCAAGCGGCGCGCTATACCGAGCAAGCGGCCTACCAAATGTTCGCCATGGCCAAAGAAGGGGCGCGGGAAGAGACCAAGCGTGCTGCAGCAGAAAAGGTTCGTATGGCAGCAGGGGCGGTGGCTGAAGTCGAAGCCTACGCGGCAGATACCCAGATTTCCAGTTGGTTTGATGGTGAAGTCAGCCAAGTGCTTTTGCACGAAGGTGAGCTTGCTCCTCAAGGTTTTCCGGTAGTCAGTGTCGTAGATATGGACGATGCCTGGGCACTGTTCAATGTTCGCGAAGACAATCTAAGACACTACCAGCAAGGAACCGAATTTAAAGCGAGAGTACCGGCGTTGGGCGATCAGGCATACACCTTTAAGGTGACTCACGTTGCCGTGATGGGCGACTTTGCTACATGGCGTACAACGGATGCTGCTCAGGGTTTTGATATGCGTACGTTTGAAGTAGAAGCACGCCCTATAGAACCAGTGGCTGGGCTTCGTGTTGGTATGAGTGTGATTGTAAGCGAATGATGATGCAATTCACTCGTGAATGGCGACTGATCCGCAATGAGCGCTGGCTGTTGTCAATGGCAACATGGCTGCCCCTGATGCTGTTCGCAATAATTTGGGGCATCTTCTCGGCGGGTATCGCAAGAGACTTATCCGTTGGTGTGGTTGATTTAGACCACAGTCAAATTTCGCGGCAGCTGGTACGTTATTACGATGCTAACCCAACTCTGGCGGTTTCTAATACCTATGCTTCGGTTGCAGAGGGAAGCCATGCTCTTCGAGGTGGAGATATTTATGCGCTGGTGGTGATCCCAACCCATTTGGAGCAAGACACTAAGTTAGGGAAATCACCGACGGCAACTGTGTTTTATAACAGCCAGTTTGTGCTGATTGCTAAATTGGTGAACTCCGCTGTGATGCAGGCCCAGGGAACCCTTAACGCGCAAATCGATACCATGAGAAATATGGTCTCTGGTAGCCGTGTTCCTCAGCAAGCGCTAGGACAGGCCGTTCCGGTTAGAAACCAGATCACCCCGCTGTACAACGTAAATAGTCATTATGGTCAATTCCTGGTGTCGGCGACTATTCCGGCTATTTGGCAAATCGCGATAGTGATCACCACGATTATGGCTTTGTCGGCGGAACAGCGGCGTGGAGGGATTAACGCTTGGTTAGGTGTAACGCCTAAAAGTCACTTAATGAGCAAACTCATCCCCTACACACTGCTGTTCTTTATCCAAGGGCTTATTTTCCTTGTTGCCTTGTATGGAGTGTTGGATTGGCCAATGCATGGGCAATGGTGGATTTTGATACTTGCCCAGTTGTTGATGGTTCTGGCGTGCCAAGGTGTGGCCAGCATGTTCTACTTGTTCACCCTTGATGCAACCAAAGCGATGAGTTTGGCGGCAGGTTTTACCGCTCCGGCTTTTGCCTTTGTCGGGGTGACCTTCCCCGCAACAGACATGCCTACTTTTGCGCTTGTATGGCGGGCAATGCTGCCCGCGAGTCATTATTTGGATGTTCAACTACATCAGGTAAACCATGGTATGACAGCTCTACAGGCGATGCCGCAGCTGCTGTGCTTGCTAGCCTTTCTGATCACTTGGATAGGGGCCGCTTGGCGAGTAAATATATTAAGTGCAAAGCATGAGGGGGGAGTATGAGCTGGCGTTCATTGTTTAAGTTTGAACTAAAGGCTATTTTTACCAACCCATCGATTCTATTTACTGTGTTTGGCGGGGTACTGATTTACTCGTTTCTTTATCCGTTACCCTATACCAACCAATTGCCACGAGAGCAGCAGATAGTTGTCGTCAACTTAGATCAGTCGGAATTAGGGCGCAAACTTGAGCGTATGGTCGATGCGACACCACAGGTGATGATTTCCGCTCGGGCAGAGTCGATTGATGTCGCCAAAGCGCTGGTGGATCAAGGTTCGGTGCAAGGGCTGTTGGTGATCCCTAAAAATTTCCAGCGTGATGTTTTGCTTGGCAAAAGTCCAACCTTGGCCTACGGTGGTGATGCCGCTTACTTTTTGGTCTATGGCACAATAGCTGAAGGGATCGCAACGGCTGCAGGTACATTGGGCGCAACGGTAAAAGTGGCCCGGATGGTCATGGCGGGTAGCGATATGGCATTGGCCGCTGAGCATTACACGGCGATTAAGCTCAATGCCCAGCCAGTATTTAATCCGACAATGGGTTATGTGAACTATGTGGTACCGGCGGTATTTGTATTGATCCTTCACCAGACACTACTGATTGCAGTTGGTCTTTTGGGGGGCGGGCAAAATGAATACCTGCGAGCAGGCCAAAGTGGCTACTGGGTACATTTTCCAGCAAGGCGAGTAGTACTTGTTCGTGGTATCGTCTTCACCCTTATCTATCTGCCTTTAGTTATGTATTACTTTGGGTTCAGTTTTAGCTATTACCACATCAGTCGATTAGCTTCGATCACGGATTTGGCTTTGATTACGATGCCATTTTTGTTAAGCGTGATTTTTCTGGGGATGATTCTAGGGCAGCTGATCCCAAGGCGAGAGTTGGCGACTGTTGTGGTTTTGCTAAGCTCACTCCCATTGGTTTTTTCGGCCGGATTTATTTGGCCTGTTGAAATTATCCCTGAACCTATATTACTGCTGGCGCAATTAGCACCATCAACCCCAGCTATTAATGCTTTTCTGCGAATAAACCAAATGGGTGCCGACTTTGACCAAGTGTTGTCCCTATGGGGGCAATTATGGTTACAGGCTGTTGTTTATGGGGTAATTGCAGCAAGGTTGATGTTAAAAGTTAAGCGGAATAATAAGCTAACCATTAAACGGTAGGACAAAAAAGTGCGACTTTGAAGAGTCGCACTTTTTGTTTTGTAGAGAGTAATGTTGTCATGGCAGAACCTGAGCCATAATCAGTGAGGTGTAAATAAAGTCATCATGGCGATAGATGGTATTGCCATCATTATTAATTTTAACCGTGTCTTGCGTGCGTTTAGTTGCTTGGTTTCTCAAAATAATATGTTGAATGGTGAAGAGTAGTATTGAGGGGGAACAGGCACTATCTTCACCTTTAACGCGATACTAATTTATTCAGCGACAGCGGGAGCCTGGTAAGCTTTTGTTCCATAGAGTGGAACGGTCGATAGGCTATGCTTGAAGCTACCTTCTGTCTCTTTGGTGGTATATGACAGATACAGTAGCGTCTGGCTATCAGCATCATAGATGCGTCTTACCTTCATCGTTTTGAAGAAGATGCTTTTGGACTTCTTAAAGACCACTTCACCTGACTTAGACTTGTCAATTTGTGCGATCATCTCTGGGGTAATGTCACCCGTTTGACGGCAGGATATGGAACTGTCACTTGGATCGGCAAGGCTTAAATTGGCTTCGACAGAGGCGATATGGCATGTGACACCTGTTACTACATCATCTTTTAAATGGCCGATTTTTATATCCTTTAAGGTGAACATACCCAGCGAGACATCTCCGACTTCGTCCCCAGAGCAACCGCTTAACACCGTAGAGGCAGCAAGCAGTCCAGCAAGCAGTAATTTGGATTTCATTATTATTTCTCCATCATTTTTTACCATGATAGCAGCAACTTGGCGCTAATTTATAATTACTATCCACTAATACCAACCTGGATAAGCAGTTGCATTGGAAAAATCGTTGTTATCAAGGCAGATATTGCAGTAACTAGTGGCTCTAATTACATAATATCTAACGCAGAGAACAGCGGTTTTAACCAGCAAGACTGATCAAATATTTATGTAGGTTGGTATAAAGTACCGATTCCTGTTTCAACAGTATGCGACTTAGTGCTTCATCATATCGTCGCATTTCACTCATTATTTTGCCGTAAAAGTGCCACGAATCGGTCATCTGGCTGTTTCATAATTTTCATTCATTGGTTGAATGATTAAACAGGTAAAAACATACATGGAAGTGACAAGTCCTTTTCGACTCCCTCGTAAAACGCCATTCGGTGTGGGGGAGCACGTCACTGAGTGGGCGACGGGGTTAAAAAAACTGGATCAGTTTTACGCTGCTCGTCCTGTTGGTGGCGGTGTGGGTGCTTTTCTCCGCTACGCTTTGGATACACTAGGTATCCAATACTCGGTTAAGCAAGGCTCGCTTGCCCAAGTTCCAGCACTTGGGGCGACCGTTGTTGTGGCTAATCACCCATTAGGTTGTGTAGAAGGTGTCATACTGGCCGAGTTGCTAAGGTCGGTGCGCAAAGACATTAAGATTTTGGCAAACCATTACCTGAAAACGGTTTCTGAGTTAGATGAGCTGTTTATCGGGGTCGATGTCTTCGAAGGCCCACAAGCGGTAAAAGCCAACGTTAAAGCCTTGCGTGAAGCGAACCGGCATCTAGCCAATGGTGGGTTGCTGCTAATGTTTCCGGCTGGTGAAGTTTCAGCGTACGACCATAAAACCCGCAGTATTACCGATAAAGATTGGAGCCATTCTGTTAGCCGTTTGATCAGCAAAAGTAAGGCGACGACGGTCCCTGTCTATATTGATGGCAAGAACAGCCGAAAGTTTTATATGGCTGGCAGAATTCACCCGTTGCTGAGAACATTGATGCTTGGCCGTGAACTGCTCAATAAGCGTGACAGGCAAATTAATCTCGCTATTGGTGAAGCAATCAGTTTCAAAGAGATCAAAGGGTTCGAGGACAGCAAGAAGCTGGTTAATTATTTAAGGCTCAATACATATTTGTTGGGTAGTCAGCTGAAAAACGCAAAAAAGCCGAAGATCCCAGTATTTGATTCTGATGCTGAGCCTATCGTCGCACCTGTTGCTCCAGATATACTGACCCATGAAATTAGCCAACTTGATAGGGGAGAACACCTGCTTTCCTCTGGACAGTTTGATGTTTATTGTACGTTGGCTGCGCGTATCCCTGCGGTTATGGCCGAGCTCGGCAGATTGCGGGAAGTAAACTTTCGTGCAGTAGGGGAAGGGACAGGAAAAGCGACGGATGTTGATGAGTTTGACCATTACTACCATCATCTGTTTGTCTGGGATCGTGACCGACAATGCTTAGTTGGTGCCTACCGTTTAGGCTTGGTGGATAGGATATTGGACTCTGAAGGGATCGATGGATTGTATTCCCGAACTTTGTTCAATTATGATGAACGGTTTATTCGCCAGCAGGGGAGTGCCATAGAGTTGGGGCGTTCGGTCATTGCGGCAGACTATCAAAAAAGCCTGAGTGCTTTGATGTTGCTTTGGAAAGGCATCGCGACATTTGTTTATCGACATCCTCGTTACACCCATTTATTTGGGCCTGTGAGTATTAGCAATGATTACAGCTCAGAAGCTCGGCATTTATTGGTCGAGAGTATGGCTGTACATCACTATGATATAGAAAGTGCTGAATTGGTCTCTGCGAGTAACCCTTTAGTACAGAAAGCCCCATTATTTTGGAAAACCGAGATGTTGTCATCGTTGGCAGATATTCAACTGCTATCCAAGGTGATCTCTCGTCTTGAGGGAGGTAAAGGCGTTCCGGTGCTGTTGAGGCAGTACCTTGGTCTAAACGGCAAGTTGGTGTGCTTTAACGTCGATGCCGATTTCAATGATGCGCTTGATGGTTTGATTGTGGTGGATTTACGCGCAGTCCCTGCTAAAACACTCGGTAAGTATATGGGTAAGTCTGAAGTACAGACATATTTAGCGCAATCTGAAGTAGAGCGGTAGGATTTAGGCAGGGGGACGTTGCGAATGTTTCCTCCTGCCAAGTCACTGAAGATTATGTGTCTTCGTTTTCCTTTATATGGCTTAGTTGCCATAACTTTTCAGCTTTGGTGCCTATCAGCCAGAAACTCAGCGCCAGTATGGCGAAAAAAACAGTTTTATGCATAGCATCCCAGAAATACTCAAAGTAACGGGTGTAGAGATTGATTAGCAAGAAGGTGATACCGAAACTTCGTGTGAGCTTATCGGCATGTTTGATACCGTGGTAAAGCAACCCTATGCATACCAACCCAGATAGCACTGCCCATGGAAAGAAGGTGACTTGAGATACCTTCGACCAAGTCGATGCACTGGTGTGATTACCAATAAATGAAACTAGCCATAACGCGAACATCAGATAAAACAATCCAATGAATCGTGTAGGATCTTGCAGATAAGCAAATTTGTTAACTGGCGATATTGTTTTTACCTGGACGCCAGCGGCTTCTGTTGCTGCGGACTGTTTACGCCCGAACCACCAAGCGGTAGCCAGCACCAGCAAGCCGATAACGACAAGGCGCCATGCCATATTTAGGCCCAAGAAGTAACCCGATGGCTCGGCAAAATAACTCGACTGCTCCAGTCCCCATCCGGCAAAACTCAGCAGGGCGAAAATCCAAACCAGCATGCTGGATAAGCGGAACCCGATCCCACCGTATACCAGAGTCAAAATCAGTAAATAGATTGCGTCATGGACTTCGCTGAACCATGCGGTTTCTCTCAAGAACCCAACCGATACCGCAGTCCAAAGCACGCCAAAGAAATACATGGCTTCATTGCTGAAGTACTTCTCTGGATAGCGACGCCGACGTTTAATGCCGAAGGAAAATGATGCAGCGGCTAAAATTGCACTGATGACAGACAGAACACTGGCTGGCGTATCAATCAGGGTGGCCAATAAAGCCATTAGGTAGTCATCTGCCAGCAATATGCCAATAGAGATAATAAAGCAGGTAATGGCAATCCAAAATGAGTAGACAGCCAGTAATTTCCAGTCAAAGCCAGCTACTTCGTAGCTATTACGTAGTGACTTGGCGGTATCAGCATTGATCTGCTCATTTTTCTCCCACTGAGTTATCGCCTCATTGAGGGTTTTTGCTTGTCGCTTATTAATTTTCATAACTAGACATAATACAGTTTATGCAAAACCACGCGCAGCCAAGAAACAGCTGCGCGATAAGGGAGGTAATGAACAAAGGTTTATTGGCTATCTTCGTCGGCCACTTCTTCAGGTGTGAACGTCAAAATATGCTGTTCTGACGTTAGGGTCAGAATATCATTTTCCAACGCTACATTATTCCACTCTTGAAGAGACTGGGTCATTACCGCTTCAACCGTCGCCTGATCATCTTGAATGCAGGCCATTTTAGTTGAGCCCATACCTGCAAGGCGAATTCGGTTTTGATCCGCTAATTCAATTTGACCAAAGAACCGGTTACACCCACCAAATCCTGAGACTTTCAGGTCAGCGTCGATAGCCATACCCGGTACGGTGCGGGGTTCTGTAATGGTAATGTCTTTACCGTCAACCTTGGTCAGTACCCAGCTCTGTTGTAGGTTCTTAGCTGAAAAACCTTGCTTTGAATTCGTATCACAACCCGTTAGAGCAAATAACAAGGGTACCAAGATAAATAGCCACTTTTTCATATACATTACCTCAAAGGTTTGCCGTATTAAGGACTTTAATCAACGATATCGTTAAAGAGTTGTTTTGAATTATAGTAGCACTACCAATCAGTTATCTTGAAATATCAATAGTGACCCCGACCAAAAAAGTTGACTTCGCCTTGCTGGTCATGGAATCCACTCTCTTTATCCTCATCAAAATGTTGTAGTGCTCGCTGTGCGTCACAGTAACTGCCGTGCTGGGCAAAGGCCTCACGGCTCGTGTCTATGGCTCTTTCTGCCATTCTGCGTACATCAGGAGTTGCTTGGCTATCACTGAATAGTATCTGCTGCTTTCCGAGTAAGGTTTCCATTTCTCTCATGCATATTTGTTCATTGTCGGGCTGCACATTTATGTTGCTTGCGAATGCGAGCGGTGGCAATGAAACAAAAAATAAAACGAATAATATTCTTAAAGCAGTCATCTCTGTGAGCCTGATTTTGATGGGGTGAATTATAATACGCTGTTCAATAAAAGCAAGTTAACAGCTATGTTATTGTTTTAAAGGTTATTGATAGTTTGGTGCATGCCTGCGAAAGGGAGTAGCTGAAAGCGTTAGAGAAGCGGAAGCTTTTCTAAGCAGTGGCGGCATAAGCAAGAGCCTGGCGGCAACCCTGACGTATCACGCTTGGTAAGCTCGAAGCACCAGCAAGTCGTTTTTCCCGCGCTGATCTCACAGTATGCCGGCTGGCCGCACTGGTTGCAGGTATGCGTGGATTGCTGCCCTTGGATCTCTGCTATCTTCTGTTCTTGTTCTGGATCACTCATGGTATGCCACGCTGTTAACTCAGTCATCGTTCGGTGGCATCCGCTACAGATACCTTCATTATTCTTACATTTTGCCACGCAAGGGGTTTTCACTGCTGATACTACTTCGTTGTTTGCTGGGTGCGCACAACATAACATATCCCCCCGTGATTTGGGTATATACCCCAACGCCCTCTGAAGCTGCTGGGGTATGAAAGGGGCGCTTAATGGTTCCCCTCTCGTTTTCGCCAAATGGTCATCTCCGAGAGTGAGTGTTGGAACTTACGTTTGGTCTCTCTGATCACAAACGGGATTTCCTTCACTGCGATGAGTTCAAAATGGGGAAAAAGGGTTTCCGTTAAGCCATCAAGGGTGGTGAAGTTTTCCCCGTTGACTTTGACCCCGCCAAGCCAGTGGGCTTTGTCAGTATATTCTTCCAACCAGGTGTAGGGGGACGTTATGACAAGGTATCCACCGGGATTTAACCTTTGGTGGATGGTACCGAGAAATTGCTGAGGGTTTGCTAATCGGTCAATCAGGTTTGACGCGTAGATCAAGTCATACTGAGTGAATTGTGGCTTGAGGTTACATGCATCCCCTTGAACAAAGTGGATTTTGTTGGCGATATTTTGATAACCCATATCACTTAAGGTGACACATTTGAACTCGACTAAGTCACCTTCTGTTTTGATGGTATAACGTTTTTCCCCTTGCTCGGTGAGCGAGTAGGCTTGCTGAATAAAGCGCGCCGAGAAATCGATGCCATCGACATGGTCAAATGTTTTTGCGAGCTCAAAAGAAGCACGACCCACCGAGCAGCCAATGTCGAGTGCCCTTTGGTGCTGAGAGAGCTGGATTTCTTGCAAGCAAGTTTGAACACCATGGATACAGAAGTTCGGTACGGCAAAATATTCTGCTCCGTAATGAAACTCAAGATATTGTGAAATCAACTCGTCGGTTTCATAAATATTTAAACTCGCCATTGTTTCGGGTGCCTGCTGGGACTCAACGTACCTGAAGCCCGCATGCTGGTAAAAATGGCGACGAAAGGCATATCGCGAAGCTTTGATCGATTCATTTCCTGTGGAAATCCACGAACCGCCTTTTATTAGGTTATGTTTGCCATCAAATGTGGGGGTAGAAAAATCATCGTACAAAGGATGGACCTTGAAGCCCTGGAAACCATCGATACTCGTTTCTGTCCATTGCCAGACGTTGCCAATGATGTCGCAAAACCCCTCGTGTTCAAAACGATCGACAGGACAGGAAGAGGCATAATAACCCAGCTCAATATTGCCAGGAGCCTCACCCCAATGTGGGGAGTCACTTTCAATGTTCTGTCGTAGCAAGTACCACTCCGCTTCGGTGAGCAGGCGGATAGGGCTTTGAGCCAGTTCTGCTTTCCAGTTACAAAAAGCTTTGGCCTCAAGCTGGTTAACTTCGACAGGCCAGTTCAACGGGAGTGGCACTTCATCTGTTAAATTTCGTTGGTACCATTGTCCGTCTCTTTCTCGCCAAAAACGGGGCATCTTCGCTTGGGTATAGGCTAGCCATGCTTTACCTTCATCATCCCAGTAGCGCGAGTGACGATAACCGTCTGCTTTGACGAAGGCGAGAAACTCTTGGTTCGAGACAAGATATTTGGATGCCTTGAAGTCTGCAACTTGGTAGGTTTGGGTGCCGTACTCGTTATCCCAACCATAGGTGGTTTCATCATCATTCTTACCAAGCGTCACGTGGCTACCTGCCACACTGAGCAAACAGTTTTCCGGCGCATTGCTGGTATCAGTGCAGGCTGGCCAGAGGGGAGAAGGGGTAACATCGACAAGGGGTAATTGTCGAATGATGACAGATGAGGTTTCAAGGTGGATTCGCTCGTGTTCAATTCCCATCAAGATGATCCAAGCGGGGTCTTCTTCGTTGATTGGCAGAGTCAGTTGGAGTTCATCTATTACTTGATTAACAAGAGCTTTTACACTGTCTCGGTATTGTTTGACCTCAGTGACACTAGGCCATTGATAATGGGTGTCATCAAGATCATCCCATGACATCTCATCGACGCCAATAGCGAACATGGATTCGAAATTAGGATTGATTCGATGTTCAATGTATTTACCTAACTTGAGCTTGTTGATGTAAAAGGTGGCTGTGTGACCGAAGTAGAAAACCAATGGGTGGCGCAAAGGTTCGGCTTTGACAAAATAAGCCTTGTCATTATTGATCACACTAAAAAGAGATTCATAAAGCTCCCAAGTGTGATTAAAAGCGAGTTTGAGTGCTTGGCGTTTTTGTTCGGGGTCGTGACCAGTCAGAGGGACTGTACGGGTAGCATACATTGGAACCTTATCCATTGAATCGCATTCCTTTTCAGTTATTTTTAGACCGCTTAAAATTAAAGATAGTCAAAGAAACCGCCAGCCATGAAGTTAATATAAATGACTGTCTTAGTGAGAATACTTGGTGTTACTTTATCGACATAAAAGTGAAAATTTTTTGCCATAATTATGAGTATATTTGTCGGTAGCATGGATGGTTTGATGAAACAGGCTTCTTCTAAAAAATGGCATGTACCGACTTGGACACTGGTCGCAATTGGTTTGATTCTCAATATTGTTTCGGCTTTGCTGACGAATTTTTATATTGATGATTTAGCAAGGCTGTCGAATGATATCGTCCAGCGCCAGCAAGGTAATGAAAAACTGATCCAATTGATTTGGCAGCAAGTTGAAACTGTCGAGCGTAAGCGAGAGCATGTGTTGGTGATCTTGAATGCGGCCGAAATGATGCAGTCTTCGTTGCCTGGTGAGGTAGCGGCGCAAATTGAACATGATATTGGTTATTGGCTTCCAGATATACCTGTTGAACTGTCCATTGAGAGTATCCCAACTCTGATGGAAGCACTCAATGAGGTGCAAACAGGGCAGCGTGAGAAAATTAATGACTTATATCTGGTTAACCAAGAGTTGATTAATGATAATGCTGGCAAGATGAAAGCCATATCCCGGCTGAGGAACTTGGCATTATTCCTTCAAGTTCTAGGTTTAGCACTTGTCTTAGCAAGGGATCTTAACCGGAAGGATTACCGATAGTTTTGTGTGGATGGTCACAAAAGTAAAAGCCCTCCGAAGAGGGCCTTTGCATATTAGGGTCTCTTCAACTATTTATTAGTAGAGTGGAAAGCGAAACGAGAAGATTGTTTACCACCCTCAGTAGTTGCTTTGTATTTGATAGAACGAGAGTTTTCTAATGTTAATGGAATGAAAACTCGTCCGTTTGCATCAGTTTTGTAGCTCTGACGTTGTTGAGGGACATTGGCAACAGAGACAGACGCGTTTGCCGCTGGCTGACCATTCTCAGTTACGGTTACCCATGCACCGTTGTGGGTATCTGCCACACGGATATCAGCAAAGGCTGAAGAAGACATTACAATCACAGCGGTTGCAGTTAGTACTTTTAAGCTAGACATAATCTTCACCTCGTTATCTATGGCTTCGGCCATATTGTTGTTGTGTACTTATGAGTGTTACTAAGTTCACGTTCAACCTATAAGACCTGCCTTTAAATCGTATCTTTCATCAGATTATTATTTTTTTTCTTATCGACTAAAAATCAGTGTGTTAACAGTTAAACTTTTTTTTCCATGAGCATTAAATGTAGCTTGTCGCATAAGTTAATTTGGGTTGCTAGTGCGAATTAGCCCATCTACCTCAATTTCAGTATAGCTATTGGATCCCATTAAATGGCACAAATTTCATGCTGCTTTGGTCTATGTTTATGATATTTACATAAAAAGAATATAAGTTCATAATTTTTGGAAAATCAATACGCTAATCACTTTCTTTATACTTATAGAAAAATGAAAAGGATCAGATAGATAATTTAATTATAAAATAAAGTCGAAATGACTGAAATTTATAAAAAACTGAAGTGTAAGTAGATCATAAAAGCTATAAGTCAGATATTTAGCAATAGGTTACGGTAAGTATTTTGTTGTATCTTTGATAAGTTGTTGTTTTTCATTTTATTACATGATTGATTAAGGGGGGAGAAACAAGGAGGAAGCCAATGTCGATCAAAATCAGGCATGTTGAGAAGGAAGATATTCCTGCGATTTACAGCGTTGATCGACCTTGCTGAGAACTGGATCGGGGTGACTCGTATCGAGCTAACAGTGTATACAGATAATTTATCCGCCATTGCGCTCTATGAGAAACTTGGCTTTGTAATTGAGGGGACATCGAGAAACTATGCCTTGCGTAATGGTGAATATGTTGATGTGTACCAAATGGCAAGGCTGAGGGAGTCGTTGGGCAGAGAGGCGCCAACGGTTAACTGACAGAAAGTGCTTGAGGGCACTTCATCTCATAGTACTCCATGTTTTCTGTGATCATGTTTACCCTGATCCCGTGGTTCCTGGTCATCACATGTTTCATGCCAATCTTCTGCATTACCTTTCCGGAGTTATTCTCGCGGCTGAAATGCTGGCCATAAATAGTTTCAAGATTCAAGCGCTTAAAACCGAATTCAACGATGCGATCAGCCGCTTCGGTACAATATCCTAACCCCCAGTAAGGCACACCAATCCAATAGCCAAGCTGTGCTTTACCATCTTGTATGTTGTGTAGGCCAACGCAACCGATGAGTTGTTGGGTTGGTTTGAGAGTAATGGCATAGATGGCTGATTGTCCTTGGTGCCAACCGGCTAAGTGCCTGCCAATCCATTGTCCAGCAACACCGTCAGTGTAAGGGTGGGGTATATTGATTGTACCATTGGCTATCTGCTCGTCACCCGCAAGTTCTTGCACCCTTTTAGCATCAGAAAGTTGCAACGGTCGGAGTAGTAATCGCTGAGTCGTTAATAGTGGCTGGTGTTGCATAGTGATCCTCTTAGCTTGGTACTTAGATAGTCTTAGTTAAACCTTAAAAGGCTATCTTGGATAGCGACCAGATCAAATTAGAGGAAATATATTAAACAATTAGCACATTCATGTGATAAATCGGTTACTTGGAGGAAATACTGTTTTCTGGCTGCCAGTTGTTCTCACCATAGCTCGCTATACTGTCGAGAGCCCGCTTTATTCGCTTTTCAAAAAGGTACTTCATTATCCAGCCAGTCCCTTTGACTTTGGGTGTGAACATGATGCGGTAATGGATCATACTATTGTGAGCATTTAAGCTATTGAATTTTATCCACCCTCCGTGCTCATTGATTGGCACACCTTGTATGATTTTGTAGTGTAAATGCTCATTTTCTTTGTAATCAATCACTTGCTCTTGAAAAGTAAATAAACCAGTCGACACCTCTCTGATAGCACCGATCCCATTACATTCAGGCTTGCCTGGTTTGATCAAGCTATATTGGCTATCAAAAAAACGGCCGAGGTTATCGTGGTCGGTAAGCAATCTAAATAGAATTTTCTTTGGAACTTTTACTTTTTTATCAAGAGTTATAGTGTGTATACCCATGGTTATCACCCCGCATGGACTATTGTGCCATTTTATTCCATGTTGCGAACTTGTCAATATGAGGTTTTTGTTTTGTTGTTGGCGGTTTCTTGTTATTGATAGGTATATAGATTTCTTGTTTCTGCTAAATTTACGATTGGGGAATTTCATTGAGATTTTAGATTTAACTTAGATAAATCAATGTGCTGGATTAGAATATCTAAAGAGAAGGTATATGAGGGTGAAAAATAATGATGTTTATCACAAAAAAAATGCCAAAGACTATTGCAAAAGGTTTGGTACCCTCTTATATTGAACGCTGTTGATTGCAAAACAGAGGTAGAATTCCATTCAAGGCTCCTTAAACCATTATTTAAGGTCAAGTCACTCTCCTCTAGCTATATCACAGTTCTTTAAATTCTCTGTTACTCCAATGTTGATATCAAATTAGCCTTAAAGAATAGGCAATTCAGATATTGGAACATATAGAGAATTGACGTTTTTCTTTTACTAAATTGTCATAAGGATGTCACAGGATTTAGTTTAAAGTAAAACGATTGGGATGAGTAAGAACGGTATTATTAAAGAGAAATATCAACCTTACTCGTTTAGGAAAATGAGAGGTGTATTATGTCAAATAGAAATCGCCGTCAGTGGTTTTACCACCAGGCACAAACAAATAACCTGAAAGCAAAGTCTAAGTAATTCCGTTGCTGCGCAATCGCGCTAATTACTTGATTGTAATAGGTTAAAGTAGAAGTACAGCCAGAGGCACAAGTGATCCAGTGTTTCTGGCATATATCCCCCTCCTTACTAAATCTTCTTTTCGTCAATTATTCATTTAAACCTTTACGCAAACGATTACTTTTTTAGAGCGCTACTTCTAAATCAAAATATTTCCTCATTGATCTTTATATCTCATTATTTTTGAACGAAAGAGTATTTGTTGTACTCGTTAGCGAGTATATCAATATTGCTTGAGTAGTTTTGGTGCAAATCCCTCCCCAAATTGGGGGGCTGTTTTGAAGCGATTGCGCCCTAATACTGAGCGTGCCTTCCGTGGTTTGTTGATTGTTGGTATCTAATCCTTTGTTTCCTGATTTTATAGCTATATCTGTCATAAAAATTTTATTGTTAGTGATATTTTCTATTTAGGTGCCGATTTAATCCTTTAGGGTTATGTTGGCATACCTGTTGCAATAATGAGATTGGAAAGTAAAACAAAAGCTTATCTCTAATGGTAGACAGGATGTCCAATATGAAGAAAGTTATAAATGGTGTGTCGATTTCTTTATTAGCTTCAGCGCTAATGGTTTCGGGTAGTGTTACAGCGGCGTCAGATTCTTCTGGGGCAACGTTGAAAAAGGTGAAAGAAGCAGGAGTTTTAAAGTGTGGAGTGAGTACAGGTCTACCAGGCTTTTCTAGTACCGATGCGAAAGGTAACTGGGAAGGTATCGATGTTGAGTATTGTCGTGCGGTGGCTGCGGCAGTGTTAAAAGATGCCAGTAAGGTACAGTTTGTGCCACTGACGGCGAAAGAGCGTTTTACCGCACTTCAGTCTGGTGAAATCGATATTCTGTCTCGAAATACAACATGGACGATGCAGCGTGACAGTGCTCTTGGGATCAATTTCGTTGGTGTTAATTATTATGATGGCCAAGGATTTATGGTCAGCAAAGAGCTAGGTATCGGTTCGGCTAAAGAACTTGATGGTGCCTCGGTGTGTATCCAGTCAGGCACAACAACTGAATTGAACTTGGCGGACTATTTCCGAGTGCATGGCATGGAGTTCAAGCCAGTTGTGTTTGATACATCCGATCAAACAGTTAAGGGCTTTGAAGCAGGCCGTTGTGATGTGCTGACTTCCGATCAGTCTCAACTCTACTCACTACGTATCAAGCTTGCAGACCCAACGTCAGCCGTCGTACTACCTGAAGTGATTTCTAAAGAGCCATTAGGGCCTGTTGTCGCTCAAGGTGACGACCAGTGGTTCAATATCGCAAAGTGGACATTGAATGTAATGGTGAATGCTGAAGAGTATGGCATTGAACAAGCCAATGTCGATAGCATGAAAACGTCGACCGATCCTAATGTTTTGCGCTTATTGGGTGTTGATGGGCCGAAAGGCCAAGGTTTGGGGCTAACAGATGATTGGTCGTATCAAGTTCTAAAGCAAGTCGGGAATTACAGTGATAGCTTTGAGCGCACAGTGGGTACAGGGTCACCATTGAAAATTGCTCGAGGTTTGAATGCATTATGGAATGATGGCGGCATCATGTATGCACCTCCAGTTCGATAGTTATTAATACCAACCTGGATAAGTAATTGATCTATGTATTACGCAGGAAAAATGGTTGTTATCAAGGCAGAGATTGCAGTAACTAGTGGCTCTAATTACAAAATCTCTAACATAGATAGCAGCGATTTTAACCAGTAAAACTGATCAAATACTTATTTAGGTTGGTATAAGTTGGCAGGAGAGAGGGGGCCAGGTCAGGCTGGGTATCTGGCCTCTTTTCATTTGTTATTGCACATGGATTTAACTGAGTGGTAAAGGTGCATTGATGTCTATTAGTGATTTAGAGTTGGATTCGCGGCTTGGTCCTGAGCCAAAGACCGCCCGTCATAGAGGTGCTGCTGCTCCATCTGCTGATGAACCCTCGCAAGTTCCATTAACCTCTGGATTAAAGCGGCTGCTGTATAACCCGACAGCGAGAGCCATTTTCTTTCAGATACTGTTATTAGCTGGGATGGGCTTTTTGGGGTATGGCGCTATCAATAACGCGCTAGTGAATCTGGAGCAACGAGGGATTGCTACCGGGTTTGACTTTTTGGGGCAAACGGCGGGCTTTGGAATTGGGATGTCGTTGATCTCATATGATGAGACTCATACATATGGTGCGACTTTCATAGTTGGTTTACTCAATACCGCTTTGGTTGCTGCGCTGGGAGTTGCCTTGGCTACGGTACTGGGCTTTATAATTGGGATAGCGCGCCTGTCGAAAAATTGGCTACTGAGTCGGGTTGCCGCTGTTTACATTGAAGTTTTTCGTAACATTCCATTGTTATTGCAGATCTTGTTTTGGTACACCGTCGTTTTGCAAGCATTGCCTTCACCGCGCAATAGTTTATCTTTCGCCGATTCTGTCTTTTTAAATGTTCGCGGTTTGTTCTTTCCTGCACTGGAGTTCCATTCTGGTGCAGTGTGGGTTGGTATATCAGTGATCGCGGGCTTGTTGGGTGTGGTGGCGATACACATCGCGAGCCATCGAAGGCAGTACAATACGGGGTACCCTCTTCCTGCATGGCGATTAAGTGCATTAGTCATGGTAGTACTGCCAGTGCTGGCTTTTTTCTTTGCCGGCAAGCCAATCGGCATTGAATATCCTGAGTTGAAAGGTTTCAACTTCCGAGGCGGCATTGATGTCATGCCTGAATTGTTTGCTTTGCTTATTGCGCTGTCTATTTATACTGCAGCTTTTATCGCAGAAATTGTTCGCTCTGGGATCATGGCGGTTAATAAGGGGCAAACTGAAGCTGCAAGTGCATTGGGTTTACCATCAACGAAAGTGCTCAAGTTGGTGGTGATCCCACAGGCAATGAGAGTCATCATTCCTCCCCTTACCAGCCAGTATTTGAACTTGGTGAAGAACTCTTCATTAGCAATGGCGATTGGTTATCCCGATCTCGTTTCGGTATTTGCCGGGACAACGCTGAACCAAACCGGGCAGGCGATTGAGATCATCACGATGACCATGGCGGTTTACCTGACGTTTAGCTTGTTAACTTCACTGTTGATGAATATCTATAACCGTAAAATGGCCTTGGTGGAGAGATAATATGAAAGTTTTTCATTTTTCGCCGTCTGAAGCACCGCCATCGAAGATGATCGGCATTTCGGCATGGCTTAGGGAGAATTTGTTCTCTTCAGCATTAAATACCCTTATCACAGGTGTTATTGCCGGTGGTGCATTTATCGCATTGGCGAGCATTATCCAATGGGCACTTCTTGATGCCGACTGGGTTGGGGTTAGCCGTGAAGATTGTAGTCGCGATGGCGCATGCTGGGTATTTGTTCAGGCTCGATTCCAACAGTTTATGTTTGGGTTTTATCCGAGCGAAGAGATATGGCGACCAGTGACATTTATGCTGGGACTGCTAGGTATCATTGCTGGGATGTTGTTGGGCAAGGGCTCAGTCAAAAAATGGCTACTGGTGGTCTCTGTATCCGTGCTTCCCGTTTTGTCTGTGGCTTTGTTGTACGGAGGTGTGGTTGGTATACCTGTGGTTGAAACACACTTATGGGGCGGCTTGCTCATTACTTTAGTCATTGCCCTAACTGGTATTGTGGTCTCATTACCGCTTGGCGTTGTGTTAGCACTTGGTCGCCGATCACAGATGCCAATTGTGCGCAGCTTTAGTACGGTTTATATCGAGTTTTGGCGTGGTGTTCCTTTGATCACCGTATTGTTCATGGCATCGGTCATGTTGCCGCTGTTCTTATCTGGCGGGACAGAAATAGACAAACTAGTAAGGGCATTGATTGGTGTGGTGTTGTTTAATGCCGCATATATGGCTGAAGCGATTCGCGGGGGCTTGCAATCGATACCAAAAGGGCAGTTCGAGGCGGCTGAAGCGCTTGGCCTGAGTTATTGGAAATCGATGAGGCTGATCATTTTGCCGCAGGCACTGAAGATCAGTATTCCTTCTATCGTGAATACCTTTATTGCCCTGTTGAAAGATACCAGTCTGGTTTTGATTATCGGTATGTTTGATGTCCTTGGCATTGCCCAGTCGGCAAACAGTGATCCGGCATGGCTTGGCTTTTCTACCGAGAGTTTCGTTTTTGCAGCTTTGGTGTTTTGGATTATGTGTTTCGGTATGTCTCGATACAGTATTTACCTGGAAGGTAAGCTAAACACGGAACACCGACATTAACTTGTACAAGGAAGTTTATATGTTTACAAAAACCGTTTATCAGTCAGTGCCGGAAGACTCTGTGATCCGCCTGCAGAAAGTTAATAAGTGGTACGGTGAATTTCATGTTCTAAAAGATATTGATTTAAATGTGAAAAAAGGTGAAAAAATTGTCATTTGTGGGCCATCCGGTTCGGGTAAGTCAACGATGATTCGGTGTATTAACCATCTAGAAGATCACCAGCGTGGCCAAATTATGGTGGCGGGGACAGAGCTTACCGACGATCTGAAGAACATAGAACTGGTGCGTCGGGAAGTCGGGATGTGTTTTCAGCATTTTAATCTGTTTCCACATTTGACTGTGCTGGAAAACTGCACGCTATCACCGATTTGGGTGAAGAAAATGCCTCAGCAAGAGGCGGAAGCTCTCGCGATGGAATACCTAAAGCGTGTAAGAATCGCAGACCAAGCACACAAGTTTCCTGGACAGTTATCGGGTGGACAGCAACAGCGTGTTGCGATAGCCCGATCTTTGACTATGCAACCACAGGTGATGTTATTCGATGAACCCACGTCGGCGTTGGACCCTGAGATGGTAAGGGAAGTGCTCGATGTCATGGTGGAGTTGGCCTCAGAGGGTATGACAATGATCTGCGTTACCCATGAGATGGGTTTTGCCCGAGAGGTGGCAGATAGGGTGATATTTATGGATGCAGGTGAAATCATTGAGCAGAACGAGCCAGAAGCCTTTTTTAGTGCTCCGCAGTTTGATCGAACTCAAGCGTTCTTGCAGCAAATTATTCATTAATCAAACTATTCATTACAAGCAATACATGTGATAACCGGTAACTTCTGTTTCAACCTCCTTTGGCGTCCGACTGGGCGCCTTTTTTTTAGTTTGTGGCGCTACTGGAATATGAACCCTTCAATTTGAGCATGCTCTGGGATACGGTTAATCGCTATACCACCAAGGTGAACATTTCCTTTCACAACAAGGAATTCAGGCAGTTCGGTTATGCTTGAGTTGGCGAGGTAAAGATCGCCGCCAACATAAAGGTGTGCAGGGAGCTTAGTCAGTGTTGTGCCCATCAGGCTGAGATCGCCATGTACCTGTAATCCTTCATTGATCGCGGCAATATTCGAGTGGGCAAGGTTAAGGTAGCCACCAATGCGGATTTGAGCGGGTAAATATTCGATGTGGCTATACGCAAGGTTCAAGTTTCCCTTTACCGCTAGAGTATTGGGAAGCTGGCGTATCTGGCTGTTTTCGAGATTAAGGTTTCCCTTAACAACCAAGGGATCCGGTAACGCGATCTCGGCAGAGTTGCGTAGTGAGATGTTGCCGTAACTATCTGTATGGTTGAGGAGTTGCTGGGGAATTAGGGGTGAATTAGCGGTGCTTTGGCTAAGTGGAAGCAAGGCCAATAGAAGCCATATTGCTGTGCTCCTAAAGGTAGATGATTTTTCATTAATGACTTTTCGGGATAACGCTTTCCATGAGGTACTTGATGAACGTCCTTTCATAACCAGGGCCTTGGGCTTCCTTCTGCTCTAATATGGTGCGCCGTGCACGCTTAGCAATCACTTAACGGCTAAAAATCAATGCATTGTAGTGGAAATGTACTCCAATAAAAATGGTGATTACTAGCCCAAACCGCCATATTTCAAGCCCAAGAGGTCGAAATTCCTTACATTTAAATAAAACAGACTTCATTTGAAAAGTTGGCATATCCATTGCTTTATTAATTATACGTTTCGGGCAACAAGCAAGGTATCTATACCTCCCCTAGGGCATCGCGCCCTTTCCTTGGATACCGAGCTTGGAAACGATGTAAGCAATTAGCACACAACTTCCTTTTGGGCGCTCTTCCAGGCGCCCTTTTTTTATTTGTCAGTCTACACTTAATGCCAAAGAGGTATCGCGGCTAGGCTATTGTCTTATCGCGACTTTGTGACATTTTTGTGGGACACGGCTTATCCGTCGCTTGTCGTTATGATTCCCGGAGTGTGGAGCTTTATGTCAGGGACCAAGAACAAAGTACTTATTCTTTTCGCCCATCCATCTATTAATCGTTCTGAGATAAATTGGCCTTTATTCCGATCCTCCCAGGGTATCGGTGGCGTGACAGCGGTTGATCTCTACCAAGAATACCCAACCTTCCATATCAATATCGATCGGGAGCAGCAGCGACTCCGAGAGCATGACATTGTGGTGTTCATGTTTCCTATGTATTGGTATTCAACTCCCGCAATTTTAAAAGAGTGGCAGGATTTGGTATTGGAATATGGTTTTGCCTACGGTGAGGACGGAACCGCACTGCAGGGTAAGAAATTTTTGTGTGCGCTCACCGCTGGTGGGCCAGCAAATGCTTACTGCGAAGATGGCTTCAACCACTACACCCTCCGCGAGTTACTGCATCCTCTGGAACAAACCGCAGTGTTAACAGGCATGCACTATATTGCACCCTATGCATTGTTCGGTGCTCGGACGGCTGCAGAGGAAAAGCGGGTAGGGAAGCATATTGAAGGCTGGCAGCGATTGCTGCTGGCATTGCGGGATGACCGGATTGACTTTGAGCAGGCAGGTGCGGTAACCAAGCTCAACGACCACCTCGATGTGCTGATTAGGGAGGGGTAGGCATGACCATCTATTTTATTCAGGCATTTATTTACCTGTGTGCGGCCGTGGTTGCCGTTCCTATTGCTAAACGTCTTGGCCTGGGCTCGGTATTAGGTTACCTGATTGCTGGTGTCGTCATCGGTCCTGTGGTGGGCTTGGTGGGTGAAGAAACCTTGGCCATTCAGCATTTTGCCGAGTTTGGTGTAGTTATGATGCTGTTTCTGGTCGGGTTGGAATTAGAACCCAGAATGTTATGGGACATGCGCCATCGATTAATGGGGTTGGGGGGGCTACAAGTCGGATTAACGACCTTGATTGTGATGGCGATAGCGATGTTCTTTGGGCTAGGCTGGACTATGGCGTTGGCGATAGGTTTGATCTTCTCTCTGTCATCAACCGCGATTGTCTTGCAGACCTTCAACGAAAAAGGGTTAGCCAAAACCGAAGGAGGTAGGAATGCCTTCTCTGTCTTGTTGTTCCAAGATATTGCGGTTATTCCTATGCTGGCTTTGATCCCCTTGTTGGCACTGCCTGAACTGGTGGAAAAAGCTCAGCAATTGGTGCATAAAGCGGCTGAACATCATGAGGAGCTAAGTCTCGTTGAAGGGCTGCCTGGTTGGGGTTATGCGTTGGTTGTTGTCGGTGCTATTTGTGCTGTGGTAGTGGGGGGGCACTTCCTTAGCCGGCCATTATTCCGTTTTGTTGCTAGTGCGGGTCTCAGAGAGATCTTCACAGCTTCCGCGCTGATGCTTGTTATTGGTATCGCAGCTTTGATGAGTTTGGTCGGGTTGTCTCCTGCATTGGGCACCTTCTTGGCTGGCGTTGTGTTGGCAAACAGTGAATTTCGCCATGAACTTGAGTCGAACATAGAACCGTTCAAGGGGCTGTTGCTCGGTTTGTTTTTTATTACCGTCGGTGCTGGCATAGACTTTTCGGTGTTGATGAGCAATGTGGGGTTGGTGCTGGGTATTACCTTGGGGGTTATGCTGATTAAAGCAGCGGTGCTATTTTCCCTCGCGTTGATTTTTAAAGTAAAGGGAAGTGATCGCTATTTGCTGACATTGAGCTTGGCTCAGGCGGGTGAATTTGGATTTGTGTTACTGAGTTATTCAATGCAAAACCATGTACTGCCTGCAGGCATTGCACAGATATTGTCCCTGGTCGTCGCCATTTCCATGCTCCTGACTCCAGGCTTGTTCATTTTCTTCGATAAAGTGGTAGTGCCGAAATTTGTAGAGCAGAGCAATGAGCGAGAAGCGGATAAAATTGATGAAACCGGGACGGTGATCATCGCAGGGATTGGTCGTTTTGGACAAATTATTAACCGTTTGTTGGTCGCTAACGGGATCAAAACCGTTGTTCTCGATCATGAAGCTGGCCAGATAGATAATATGCGGGCCATCAAAATCAAAAGCTATTATGGGGATGCGACGCGCCCTGATTTACTGCATACCGCTGGTATTGAAGAGGCAAAACTGTTGGTGATTGCCATTGATGATCAAGAGCGTGCGGTAGAGCTTACAGAGTATGTGAAGCATAGCTACCCCCATGTTCGTATTTTAGCGAGGGCTTATGATCGGGGCCATCACTACGCACTTCGCTTTGCCGGTGCTGACTTTATTATCAGTGAAACCTACCACTCCGCATTGACGATGGGGACTCAAGCTCTGAAAGACTTGGGAGTTCACCCATTTAGAGCCGAGAAGTTGCGGCAAACCTTTGTTGAGACGGAAGCCAGAAGTAAAGAAGTGCTGTACCAAGCTTGGAAGGACAATACTGAGGAAAGCAAATTCAATGCAACGTATCGTGATCTGTTTATACAACTAGAGGAAGTACTCAGCAACGAAATGAAAACAGACCGGCATCATAAGCATGCTTCATCCGAGCGGGGGTGGACACCGCCACCAAAAGACTACATCAATATCATCGCGAAAATGCAAAAAGAGCAAGATTAATCTCTATTGAGATGACAAGTTTGAACCTAGGCGTAGCTGAGTAAACCTATTTCTTGGCTGCGCTTTTAAGCAATTACCAGAATAAAAAGCAGAAATACAGCGTCAAAAAATTAGTAATCGTTTGCTTTTCTATATACGAAATTGACAGTTGGAAATCTTTTCTTACGTTTGACGAGTTTTTGCTCAATCAAGCCGAGTTCACAAAAAAAACACCCTTTCGGGTTTTTAATGTGATTTATATCTCTATATACTCCGCTTCCGGCCAGAACCATAGCGTTCAGCCACCTATACCTAACAAAGTCATAACTCGAATTATCAGCGAGACTATTACTTAGTTTGGTATTAACAAGCTGTCACCATGGACATGTGAATGACCCACGGAGTTGGACCGGCATTACTTAGCTTGTTAATTAGGTGATTTGTATGTTTTACAAATGGACGGGCAATTCCACATTTTTTGAGCAATCTTGTTCAGGACCTTCCATGTTTAGCTTTCTCTCCGAAGGCGATGTCCCCATTGGTATTGCAGACAGTAACACCTTCATTTTTCGACTTTCCAACACATAGTCAAAGCAACAGGACGAAATAATGCAGTTGTTAATTAGTTTGGCCGGTATTTTGGTACTGGTATTGTGCGCGTACGCGCTTTCTGAAAACCGTAGTGCAATCAATTGGCGCACGGTTGGTGGGGCATTGTTGTTACAGGCCTGCTTTGCCGCTTTGGTCTTGTATATTCCTATTGGGCAAAAGCTGCTGGGAGCAATGAGTAATGGTGTTGCTAGCGTATTGGGTTTTGCCGATGAAGGGATCAAGTTCCTGTTTGGTGATCTAGCGACTTCCGGTTTTATCTTTGCTGTTCGCGTCCTTCCGCTTGTTATTTTTATTAGTGCTCTTATTTCCCTTCTCTATTACCTTGGCGTGATGCAATGGATCATCAAAGTGATCGGTGGTGGTATTCAGCGTGCGTTGGGTACAAGCCGTGCTGAATCTTTGGTTGCTACAGGTAATATTTTCCTATCACAAGGTGAATCCCCACTGTTGGTGAAACCATTCCTGCCTCAAATGACACGCTCAGAACTGTTCGCAGTAATGACAGGTGGTATGGCATCGGTTGCCGGCAGTGTTCTCGGCGGTTACGCAGGTTTGGGTGTGGATCTGAAGTACCTAATTGCTGCAAGCTTTATGGCTGCGCCAGGTAGCTTGATGATGGCTAAATTGCTGGTACCAGAGCAGAGTGTCGCGGTTGAGCAAACTGATATTGAAATGGCGAAAAGTGATCACAGTAATGCGATTGATGCTCTAGCTGCAGGGGCCATGAACGGTATGAAAGTGGCTGTGGCTATCGGTACTATGTTGATTGCTTTTGTTAGCGTGATTGCAATGGCTAACGCGGGTCTAGAAACCGTAGGTTCTTGGGTAGGCTTCGAGCACCTAACCTTGCAAGGTATGCTTGGATACCTATTCGCACCGCTAGCGTTCGTCATTGGTGTGCCTGCGTCTGAAATGCTTCAGGCTGGTGCGTTCATTGGCCAGAAAATGATTCTGAATGAGTTTGTTGCTTTCCTCGATTTCGTCAGCATCAAAGAAACATTATCTCAGAACAGCCAGGTGATTATTACTTTTGCCCTGTGTGGTTTTGCCAACATAGGTTCAATCGCTATTCAGATTGGCTCTATTGGTGTAATGGCCCCAGAGCGTCGTGGTGATGTTGCGAACCTGGGTATTAAAGCAGTATTAGCTGCAACACTAGCCAACTTGATGAGTGCTGCTTTGGCGGGGATTTTCATTAGCCTTTAAAGACTAATACCAACCTGGATAAGTAGTTGATCAAGTATTTGCACTGGAAAAATTGTTGTTATCGAGGCAGATATTGCAGTAACTAGTGGCTCTAATTACAAAATATCTAACACAGAGAACAGCGATTTTAACCTGCAAGGCTGATCAAATATTTATGTAGGTTGGTATAAATGACGAGTTATCGTTATAAAAACCTCTTTCATTGAAAGAGGTTTTTTTGGGTCATATACCAAAACTACCTTAGGTGATTGAGTCTTAGTTTAGTCACGGCTTAAGTACTTCTGGCGATAAGAAGAAGCTTGGCTGAACAAGGTGACCATGATGCCAACGAAAATTAACCCTAACCCAAAAGTCATCCTTTCATTAGCGAGCAATTGGTAACAACAAAAAGCAAAAAGAAGAAATGTTGATGTTACGCTGAATATGTGGATATGTGGTCTTTTCATAGACAAGTAAGCATAAGCTTTAATCATACTGCCCTCATTTTTATAATATAAATCCTTTTTATAATTATCCCTATTATTAGTGGTGTTTAAAGTTCGTGAAAGCTTGATGATGCTAAATTGTGAATTAAATAACAATAAACATTTTGGCAATAAAAAATAACTTTTATTGCTTCTTAATCATGTGGTTAGAGTTGATGTATATTGTTGATATTAATATTAACAGCGGAATTCCAATTAACAATAAATATGCGTATTAAGTATTATTTATTGTTAATTGGCAACTTTAAATTTTTTTCGCTATAGTTGGATAATATATTTATATCGATGAGTTGATGAAATCTATTTCCATTTTCCCAAGTTAAAACTGGTTGTATTTGCCCTTAATCATATCCCCTGTCGTCTTGTATCTGTTGCCATGCTAGGGACCCAATCAGCCTGCACATCTGAGTCCCTAAGCAGAGGCTGGTTAGTAGCCTATGCTTTTGTTGGTATTTATGCCCTAGAAACTGGGGAATAAATCACTTGAAAACGTTCATCAAGAAAAGTATTTGCTGTGTATTAGCGCTTATCGTTATCGAACTGTTTGATAAGCACGGAGGTATCGGCACGCTGGTAGCCACGGGCTTGTAGTTCAGCATATTTTTGGTCAACTTGTTTGGCGATAGGAAGTTCAACCCCAAGTTTCTCCGCGGTTTCAAAGCAGATACTCAGGTCTTTACGCATCCAGTCAATGGCAAAGCCGAAGTCGAATGTATCTTCTGCCATGGTTTGAGCGCGATTTTCCAATTGCCAAGATCCTGCTGCACCGTGCTTGAGTACTTCTGTCATCTGCTCGATATCAAGCCCTGCAGATTTCGCTAATGTAATCGCTTCTGATAACCCTTGCAGAATACCGGTAATACAAAGCTGGTTAGCCATTTTGGTTACTTGGCCGTAGCCGACCCCACCCATCAAGGTGGTGGCTTTAGCAAAACTACCCATAATAGGTTTTGCTTGTTCAAATACCTTGCTATCTCCGCCAACCATGACGGTAAGACAACCATTCACAGCGCCAGCCTCACCACCGGAAACTGGCGCATCAAGGAAGTTAAGCTGGCAATCCACGGCTTTTTCAGCAATTTCTTTAGCAACCTCTGCAGAGGCGGTGGTGTTATCAATGAGCACCGCTCCCGGTTTTGCTGATGCAAGGATGCCATCATCACCACAGTATACTTGGCGTAAATCATCATCATTACCAACGCAGGTAAAGACAAAGTCAGCCCCTTCAGCCGCCTCAGCAGGCGTTAGGGCGTAGCTGCCAGCATAAGTCTCGACCCATTTTTCTGCTTTGGCTGTGGTACGGTTGTATACGGTCACATGGTGGCCAGCATTGGCGAGGTGGCCAGCCATCGGGAAGCCCATGGTGCCCAGTCCGATAAATGCAATTTTATGTGATGTCATGATTTGCTTCCCTTAACATAAGCGCTACTGAGTAACGGTAAAAATGGATAGTGAATATGTGGTTTTTAACTATCTTGGCAATAGGTTAACACGGCCTAATGATTTGCTTCGATATATAGCACAGATGAGCTTGTCAAAAAATAACTAAAAAAATGTAGGCAAACGCATTCTTTTCTTGTGAATCACTGGCTCGGACCCTATGATGCGGAAAGTTATTCTGTAATGGCTGTTTTATGCTAGTTTATGTGCTGAGAGTTTTGATGTTGATAGTGTGTTTGGGATTTGTATGGCCTAGCCATGCAGGCTCAGTCATGCCTGTATCAAGTGTGACAGCAGGACTACAGCATAATGTTTATAGCGATGTCGACAGTGCTTCCACTCGTTATATGCCGATGCTCTTTTCACAACAATTGGCTCAGTCCGCTGCTTTTGATCGCTTTTTTGCTACAGCAAGCCAGAACTTACATCTTCAGGCTTCTCAAACAGAGCTCAATGCGCTGTTTAAATTGGATCAGACTGACTTCGTTGATGCGATAGACGTTCACAGCAGCTCCCAATCGAATAACAATCAACACTCCAAGCATGACCGCAGTCTTGACCTCGCTATTGTTAGTTCTAACCGTTTTGCCAGCTTGTTGCGCCATGATCCAGAAGAGGTTGAACCTGCTTATCAATTGGCGATTGAGTTGCCTATCGAACCTGTCCCGAGTTTTGCCAAGGACTACCGCGTCGATATGCAGCCAGCGCTAGATTGGACCCTGAACACTTCCCCCCCTTCAGGCCGGATTTCCGGTTGGAAGGAATCTAACTTGCTCTATACGGTTTACCACCACCGCCTCTCATAGACATAGCCTGTCATCGATCTATTCCTGCCTTGTAAAAGTAGGACTATGAAACCTTGCTTGTTATTACATTGCTCTGAGTATTGCTTCGCTTTAGGTATTGCTACTTGTGTATTGATACTGCGCGTCTTTAGCTCATGGCTACAAAGTGTTTAACGAGTAGGGCGATTCAGACTGTTTTCAATTTGATTGAAACAGCAGTGAGTTGTGCCTCTGTCGACATGGGGGTGCAACAAAAACAGTGGTAAAAAATATGAGAAAGAAAGCCCCTCAACGTTTGTTGAACCATTACCCCGCTTGGAAATATGTTGTCCTTCTCGTCACCTTGGTGGTGCTGATGCTCAGTGCAATCCCGACGTGGTACGGTGAAGATGCTGCCGTGCAAGTTTCTGCCAAAGGCGTGCCCGTGCCTGATGTTGTTCAACTGCAAAACACATTGAAGCAGCATGATATTGCAGTTAAGCGTATTGATCAGCAGCCAGATAGTACGTTGGTTGTGCTTGCCGACGATTCACAGCAAACCCAAGCCCGTAAAGTTCTGTCGGAGAAAATGGGACCTAAAAGTGATTCGCAATTAACATTGGCCATGACACCCGCTGCACCTGCATGGTTGCAGGATATGGGCTTTGCGCCTATTAAGCTTGGTTTGGACCTTCGTGGCGGTGTTCAATTCTTGTTAGATGTAGATATGAATCAGGTGTATCAAGCACAGGGCGAATTGCTTCAAGATGAATTGCGTCAGGAGTTTCGCACGCAAGGCATTCGAAATACCCGAATTGAAGCCGTGGCTTCAGATACCTTGGCCGTGCGTCTACCTAATGGCGAAGCCAATGGTAAAGTTCGCCAGTTTATCCGTAATAACTACCCTCAATGGCAAGTAACCAATGATGCTGGCCATGGCGTTAAGTTGGCTCTGAGAGCGGATGAGCAAACACAGCTTCGTAACCTAACGGTTCAACAAAACTTGCAAACCATGCGTAGCCGAATTGAAGAGCTGGGGATCACCGAAGCCTTGGTGCAGCGCCAAGGTGAAAACCGGATTCGAATCGAACTGCCTGGTGTTCAAGACCCCGCGGCAGCCAAAAGTGTTATCGGTGCAACAGCCAGCTTGGCTTTCTATCCGGTTCGAGAACTGGGTAGTGGTAGCACAATGATCATCAATGATGAGGATGGACAGCCTGTACGCGTAGCGCGTAAGCCTATTTTGAGTGGTGACCATATCGTTGATGCTCGTGCCAGTTTTGGTGAGATGGGTATGGCCGAAGTGAACATCAACCTTGATAGTGCTGGCGGCAAGATTATGTCTGACTTTTCACGCCAGAACATCGGCAAGCCAATGGCCACCGCTTTTAGCGAGTACAGCCGGAACAGCGAAGGCAATGCGGTACAAGAGAACAAGATCATCAGTGTGGCGACGATCCAAAGCCAATTGGGTAATCACTTTAGAATTACCGGCGCTGGCTCAATGCAAGATGCGCAAGAGTTGGCGCTGTTACTGCGTGCAGGTTCATTAACAGCACCTGTGACAATCGTTGAAGAGCGCACGATTGGTCCAACACTGGGGGCAGAGAATATTCAAAATGGTTTTGCGGGATTGGCATTGGGTTTGGGTCTGACATTGATCTTTATGGCTTTGTGGTACCGACGCCTTGGCTGGGTAGCGAATGTCGCACTGGTCTCCAATATGGTGATGCTGTTTGGTCTGCTTGCTATGATCCCTGGGGCGGTACTGACACTGCCGGGGATTGCTGGCTTGGTGTTGACTGTCGGTATGGCGGTAGATACTAACGTACTTATTTTCGAACGTATTCGCGACAAGCTAAGAGAAGGCCGTAGTTTAGCTCAAGCAATCGACCGGGGCTTTAGCAGTGCCTTCAGTACGATTTTCGATGCTAACTTTACCACCATGATCACCGCGGTTGTTCTCTATGCAATTGGTAATGGTCCTATTCAAGGGTTCGCCTTGACATTGGGGCTGGGACTGATGACCAGTATGTTTACCGGTATTTTTGCTTCTCGCGCCATTATTAATGTGGTGTGGGGTCGTGATGCTCGACGAGAGGTGCGAATTTAATATGTTTATCACTATGACAAATGCAACAAAATGGCGTCACGTTACGAGTGTCATTTCTATTATTTTACTGATTGGCTCCATAGTGGCTATTTCGGTCAAAGGTTTGAACTGGGGATTAGATTTTACCGGTGGTATTGTCACTGAAGTTCAAACCAACAGTGCGTTAACTAGCCATGAAATCGATCAACTGCTGGACGATAAACTGGGTCAGGATGTCAGCGTGATTGCGGCCGGTGAGCCGGGACGCTGGGTATTACGCTATGCGATTCCACAGCACGGTGAAGCGCCGGATATTGCCGCTGCACTGCATACTATTGATTCACAAGTACAGGTGCTAAATACCAGCATTGTAGGTCCACAAGTGGGGCAGGAATTGGCAGAGCAGGGTGGATTGGCACTGTTGGTCGCTGTGCTGTGTATTCTCGGTTACCTGAGTTACCGTTTTGAATGGCGTTTGGCGTCGGGTTCAGTCTTTGCTCTGGCGCACGACGTAATTTTTGTTCTGGGTTTCTTTGCACTGACTCAGATGGAATTCAATTTGACGGTGCTGGCAGCTGTGATGGCTATTTTGGGTTACTCGCTGAATGACTCAATCATCATTGCAGACCGTATTCGCGAGTTGTTGATTTCGAAACCGAATCAAGCGATTGAAGATATCAACAATGAAGCGATAGCGGCGACGATTTCCCGTACGATGATCACATCCGGTACGACTTTGCTGACAGTTGGCTCTTTATGGTTATTGGGTGGCGGTCCTCTTGAAGGGTTTGCCATCGCGATGTTTATCGGCATTCTGACGGGGACTTGGTCTTCAGTCTCTGTGGGCACAGCGCTACCTGAGTTATTTAAGCTGGATTCTTCACACTATAAGTTGCAGCCTGTTTCACAAGAGCCATAAGGCGGCAGCTGTATATACGGCTGCTTTATAGAGTTAAAAGGGCCTTCGTGCCCTTTTTTGTTGTCTTTTTTTCATGGCTACCCATTTAGCGTCCAACTGTGATAACGTCAAATGAATGGAGACTAGCGCCGAGAATGAAAGGAAAGAGACACAACATGGGAAAGAAATCATTAGAGACCAAGATCGTTACTGCTGGGCGTTCTGCAAAGTGGACACAGTCGCTGGTTAATCCACCTGTTAGCCGAGCTTCGACCATAGTGTTTGAGTCGGTGAAAGAGATGAAACAGGCAACGGCTAACAGAAAGAACCAAGCCCTGTTTTATGGCCGCCGCGGTACCAACACTCACTTTGCTTTTCAAGATGCCATGGTTGAGTTAGAAGGCGGTGTAGGCTGTGCCGTGTACCCTTGTGGGACGGCAGCGATTACCAGCGCTATTCTGTCGTTCGTTAAAGCAGGAGATCACATCTTGATGGTCGATGGTGTTTACGAACCGACCCGTGATTTCTGTGATAAAATCCTCGATAAGATGGGCGTGGAAACCACGTATTACGATCCAATGATTGGTGAGGGGATCCGTGACCTTATCAAGCCGAATACAACAGTATTGTTCCTTGAGTCACCTTGTTCAATCACCATGGAAGTTCAAGATGTTCCGACTTTGTCTCGTATTGCCCATGAATATGATTTGGTTGTGATGCTAGATAATACGTGGGCGTCACCAATTAACTTCCAGCCTTTTGATCATGGTGTTGATATCTCGATTCAGGCTGCAACCAAATATATTGTGGGGCATTCTGATGTCATGCTGGGGACTGCAGTCGCTAATGAACGCTGTTGGGCACAGTTACAAGAAAACAGTTACCTGCTTGGTCAATGTACCTCTGCGGATGATATCTACCTTGCCATGCGAGGACTTCGTACTCTAGGCGTACGTTTGAAGCAGCATGAGCAGAATAGCCTTAAAGTTGCACAGTGGTTGGCAGAGCGCGAAGAAGTTGATCATGTGCGCCATCCGGCTTTTGAAAGCTGTGAAGGGCACGAATTTTTTAAGCGTGACTTTAAAGGGTGTAACGGTCTGTTTTCTGTTGTGTTGAACCGCGGTAATTCCGAGGCGCTGACGGCATTGCTCGATGGTATGGAGCATTTCAGCATGGGCTACTCTTGGGGTGGCTTTGAGAGCTTGATCCTCGCGAACGAAAATATTAATTCGCTACGCACGGTTGCCAAGAAAGATTTTGCAGGCCCGTTATTGCGATTGCATATTGGCTTGGAGTCGGCAGACGATCTGATCGCTGATCTAGAACGCGGATTTGAGCGTTTGAATGCGGTATTGAACAAGTAATCAGCTAATCCGCACTTAACCTGTTCTAATGATAAGGCCAGCAATGCTGGCTTTTATCTGAATTAATTATCTTTCTGAGCATCAGTGTGTGTAGGTTTTAGCTACTATTTACTAAACGCCATACTAGAGGGGTCGTTATGAAAAAGACAGGGTATTGGGCTGCTATTGTCATATTTCCAATGACAATGCTGGGTTGTTCAAGCTCAGATCTGGAAAACTATCAGCTTTTTCCAGATGATTATGTTTACGATGTGCCTTACGACAGTCTCTACCATTATGGCTATAACCAAGGTTGTGACAGTGCGCTGGGCATTACCGGCAATTATGGGAAAGTTTTTGGTAAGGATGAAACCCTGGATGGTAGTGACACAAAATTTAACCAAGGCTGGGATGAAGGTAACAAAGCCTGTCAGTCTGGTAGACGAGTGCTAATGCAGACATCCTTTATCAATCCTTATCAGAGTTTTAGATACAGTTATGAGTGATACCAACCTACATAAATACTCGATCAACTACTTATCCAGATTGGTATGACAGAAAGCGGATGTGGCTGCTGTAAAGCCATAAAAAAACAGACCGTAAAGGTCTGTTTTTGGTTAAGTCACTATCACTTTGTGTTGAAGATTGACCTAGCCAGGTATCGTTCTTAATCGTTAGTCACAAAATGCTATGGCTTATTTAGTTTTGTCTTGTCAGTAATTGTACTTGGCCGTCTCGGAACGAAACAGGCACGGCGGCATGCACCTCGGGCAGTAATAAAAATGCATCGTCATCCGATTCATTATTCATTTCTACCACAATTTGTAGGTACTTGTTCAACGCACGCTGAAGAGCCGGGGTTGAAATCTTATTACCTTGCTTGCCAAACTGACTATATTGACCTTTACTGGAGTAAACCCAAACATTAAATGGGTTATCTCCTTTTTCTAGTTGCTCGATAAAATCGGCGATATTTCTCATAAAAGTCCTTTTCCCTAATCAATAGCTGTGTATTGACTTCCCCATTATGGAACTAAGTTGTTAGTTTTCAATTTGAATTACACAGCTCATCTAGGTTTATGTGATGCTGGTATCATAAAATTGAAAATTACATGTATGTATGAGAATTAAATTCACTTTACCGGTCACATCAACCCTTAATAGTCGATAAACTCATCAGTAAGTGTTGTCAGAATAATTCCCCAGGAGAATATTAGCAAGGGGGTTAACGACCAAAACTACCCCTTTTGGGGTACTCGTGACAAATTTCTTTCATGTTCAGATAGTTGGCGAAATATCATTGTTGTAACTAAATTTTACTATTAAAAATTTAACAAAATGTAAGGAATGGCTGTGGAAAAGAGTGTATGTGCATGGGCTATGAAGCAGCCTATTGAACGGGAATATCATGACCAAGAGTGGGGGCGGGTAAATAAATCAGATACATATTTATTCGAGTTCCTGACACTTGAAGGTGCACAAGCTGGGCTGAGCTGGTACACCATTTTAAAACGCCGAGAAGCATACAGGGCTGCTTTCGACAATTATGATATCGAAAAGTTAGCTTCATATGAGGATGATCACATAGAGGCGATTATTGCCAGCTACGATATCATCAAGCACCGAGGGAAAATTAGCTCGGTATTTAATAACGCCCGGGCTGCCCAGCGGCTAATTTATGAGTATGGCAGTTTAGCAAATGCATTGTGGCAATTTGTCGATCACCAGCCAGTTATTAATCACTGGCAAACCATGGCCGATATTCCGGCTTTCACTGAAACCTCCAAAGAAATGAGTCGCTTTCTCAAAAAGAAAGGTTTTAAGTTTGTGGGTGAGACGACTTGTTATGCTTTCATGCAAGCCGTTGGAATGGTCAATGATCATTTAGTGACTTGTTATTACCATTCAGAGGTAATGAATAAGTCAGACCTATCGAAGTAATAGGGCTAATGAACTGGTTTGTCAGTGGGATGACTCGTAGTATATTCTATTCACGTTACCCCTTGCACTTTGAAGTGGTGAGGGTGCTTTAACCTTATTAGAAGTTGGAACAATGGCTGAAAACCCGGTAAAAGTAATCCATCGAGCAACCTGGATAGGCTCCATCGCTAACGTTAGTTTGGCGGTATTAAAGATAACGGTAGGCAAAATTACGGGCAGTCAGGCGTTGGTTGCCGATGGTGTCCACAGTTTTTCGGATCTTATCACCGATACGGCTATCTTGATTGGATCACGTTACTGGACAGCTCCAGCCGATAAAGGCCACCCTTATGGCCATGGTCGTTTCGAAACCTTTACCAATATATTTATTGGTATTCTACTGCTGATTGTCGGTATAGGTATTGGTTGGGACTCCCTCTCGGCATTAGGGCATGAAACAACCGCTATTCCTGGAATGCTGGCCTTCTGGGCCGCATTGGCCTCGATTGTGGTAAAAGAAGTGCTTTACCGTTGGACCGTTATCCAAGCCAAGAAGATCAAGAGTCGTTCTCTGCATGCTAATGCTTGGCACCACCGTAGTGATGCCTTGAGTTCTTTACCTGTTGCTATCGCGGTCGTGGCGAATTTTGTGTTCCCTGATCTGCATTACCTCGATCAAGTTGCAGCGCTGATCGTAACGGCGATGATCTTCAAAGCGGCGATTGAAATTTTATGGCCGGCTATTATGGAGTTGACCGAGGCACAGGTTGATGAAGATATAGAAGTAAAAGTACAAGGTTATGCTGGCGAGGTACCTCAGATAAAAGAAGTGCATGCTATCCGTAGTCGACGTACGGGCAGTACTATTTTGTTGGACTTTCATATGCTAGTCGATCCAGACATGCGCGTTGAAGATGCTCACACCATCAGCGAAAAATTCAAAGCGCATATCTTGGCGCAAATCGATGAACTGGTTGATGTTGTTATTCACATTGAACCTTATACCTGTGCTGAGCGGGTGATAAACCCGTGCTGTGAAGATAAGCGCTGTGATTAACGGCCTTGTTGAAGATTGTGACAAAAAAGTTAAAATTCTCAATATTGAGAAGGCGTGACAGTAACGCGTTTAGCTATCTTCTAAAAGTGATCCAGAAAAATTACCTAGCAGCAATGATGTTGCTAGGTATGGTCATAAAAGGAGAAGCGACATGCCGTTAATTAGAATTAAGTCTTTGCCTTTTGCTCAAGAAGTCAATATTCCGGCCACCTTGGGTGTGCTCTCAAAAGCCGTTTCAGAAACTAGCGATATCGATTTAAAGCATGTCATGGCAACATGGGATTACCTTTCTCCTCATCATTATGCCCATAACGGCAAAGTGGTTGACTGCCAGCCAGATAAAACACACCCACTGCTCGTTCATCTCATCGCCCCTAACTTCAATACCGAAACGCAAATTGCCACTATGTTGGAAGTCATTGCCAATACCTTGGCTGACGTCTTGCCAGTATCTAAGGAAAACATCTTTATTAACTTTTCCCCGGCTTACAGTGATGGAATTTATGATGCTGGACATGTCGTTGAGTGGGATGATTAAACGTACTTCATGATGATCTAACGCACAGTTTAATAAGATGCCTGCTTGTTTTGAGCTGGCTTTTGTTGAGCATAAAATGCGTAAATATGTGTTGTCCCCAGTAATCTTCGGCTCAATCCCCCCTTGCTACACGTAATAGAGACGGCAGTAAACGTTTACAGGTGCATAGTCATGCCTAAAAAAATCATTTCTATCTTATCAGCGATTAAAGGTAGCTGGTTGTGCCAAGCTTGTTGTAAATGTAGCGACTTTGTTATTGTGTAACTGTGGTAATCAAACATGGAATATCTATGAGCGCAGTTGAAGCAAATTTCGATGGCCTAGTTGGTCCAACTCACAACTACAGTGGGTTGTCTTTTGGTAATGTCGCCTCGGCGAGGAGCCAAGCTACTCCCTCTAGCCCTAAACAAGCAGCCTTGCAGGGATTAGCTAAGATGAAGGCACTGTCTGATATAGGAATGGTGCAAGGTGTGCTCGCCCCACAGGAAAGACCTGATATAGCGACGTTACGTCGACTGGGCTTTACTGGTAGTGATCAGTCGGTGCTGGCCGCAGCTGCGAAGCAGGCGCCGAAAGTATTGGCGGCTTGTTGTTCAGCATCAAGCATGTGGACGGCTAACGCAGCAACCGTCTCGCCTTCGGCAGATACCAAAGATGGCAAGGTCCACTTTACACCAGCGAATTTAATCAATAAATTCCATCGCTCTATCGAGCATGAGGTGACTGGGCGGATATTAAAAGCCACTTTCGCTGACGATAACCATTTTGTTCACCACCCAGCCTTACCGAGTATTGAGCACTTTGGTGATGAAGGTGCCGCTAACCACACCCGTTTCTGTCTCACCTATGATCAGCAAGGGGTAGAATTCTTCGTCTTTGGTCGTTATGCCTTTGACAGCCGTTATCCTGAGCCAAAGAAATTCCCTGCCCGGCATACTTTTGAAGCGTGCGAAGCGGTGGCAAGGTTGCACCAGCTGGAGAATGACAAGGTCGTGATTGCCCAGCAGAACCCGGATGTGATTGATCAAGGTGTGTTTCATAACGATGTTATCGCTGTCGGTAACCGCAATGTCCTTTTTTGTCATGAGCAGGCCTTTTTGAATCAGCAGGCGGTTTATGACGAGCTTGATCTAAAACTATCGGGTGAAATGCGCATTATCGAAGTACCAACAAAGAGTGTATCAATAGAAGATGCAGTGACCAGTTACCTGTTTAACTCGCAGTTGATCACTATGCCTAACGGTGACAATGTGTTGATTTTGCCTGAAGAATGCCGAAACAATCCGAGGGTGTGGGCATACCTAGACCAGTTATTAGCCAACAAGCAGGGTATCGATGATATTAAAATCTTCGACCTGAAACAAAGTATGGCGAACGGTGGGGGACCTGCATGCTTGAGATTGCGCGTCGCGCTAAAACAGGATGAATTGGCCGCTGTTAACCCCAATACAATGATGTCCGATGTTTTATATAAGCAGTTATGCCAATGGGTAGAACACCATTACCGCGATCAATTGGCTGAAGCGGATTTGGCGGATCCGTCCTTGTTGGTGGAATCACGCACTGCGCTTGATGAGCTCACACAGATTCTTCATATAGGCTCTGTTTATCCTTTTCAGCGTTAATATTCTGACTTGTGGCGCGATTGTGCCGCTTATCTTGCTTATAGTGGACAACACAAGGTTGACGAGATTCAGGCGACAAAGGGATAATAGGGAGATTAAAATTTTATGCCCGTGACGGAGTCGAAATGGCGAAACTATCCCTTCAAGAGCAGATGCTAAAAGCTGGACTCATTGATAAGAAAAAACTAAAGAAAGCGGGCAAACAGTCCAAAAAATCACGTACTCTTCGCAATGAAGCTAAAGCCGCTGTGGAAGCTAACAAGGCTGCACAGCTGGAGCAGGATCAAGAGCTGAATCGTCAAAAGCAGGCAGAGGCTGACAAGAAAGCGATCACATCTCAAGTCAAACAGTTGATTGAAATGAACAAAATCGATATCGCAGACGGTGACATCGGTTATAACTTTACTGATGGCACGTTAGTGAAGAAGATTTACGTTAATAAGCAGACGCAAGATCAGCTTGTTAGCGGCCGTTTGGCGATTGCTCGTTACCTGGAGAGTTACGCAGTGATCCCTGGTGTCGTCGCTGATAAGATCAGCCAGCGGGATGAAGAAAGCATCATCGTGAATAATACGTCGTCTGAGCAAGAGATTGATGAAGATGACCCGTATGCTGATTTCCAGATCCCTGATGATCTTATGTGGTAATCCGCTACCCGTAACATTGTTAAAGCCCAGCAAATGCTGGGCTTTATGTTATCTGAACGTTTTATACCAACCGACATAAATACTTGATCAACTACTTATCCAGATTGGTATTACTTAACGATTGAGGAACTCGTCAATATAGTGGTAGGTCGTGTCGCAAGCCTTCGAAACGAGGTCTTCCAAATTCAGAAAAGCGTGTGTCATATTATCGAGGTGATGGTGCAGGTTATCGATCCCTAACATTGTTAATCGCTTGAGATACCGCTTTCCTTCATCTTGTATTGGATCAAAGCCCGCTGTTATAAGCAGGGTTGCAGGGTGGTTGCTGGGTAACGCCCCGAATAGTGGTGACGCTGTCTGGCGGTTATTTTCTTGCTGGAAGTATTGGTCAAAATACCATTGAATCTTTTCCGTCTCTAAGATGTACCCTTCGCGGTAATCAATTAAAGATCCACTAGATAATGTGTAATCGAGGCTTGGGTATATCAAGACTAATTGATTGATGGTATCTGGTTGACGTTGGGCAAGCGTTGCCGCCAATGCACCACCTGCAGAATCACCTGCAATAGATATCGTCGGCCGAAAGGATATATTCTGTGTCACCAGCGTATTTACTATCTCTTCAAGGCTCATAATGCAGTCAACGAGGCCTTTCGGGTAAGGATGCTCGGGAGAAAGCCGATAATCAATCGTGACAACGACGTGCTGGCTGTGATGTGCGAGGCGACGACTGATTGGATCGTAGACCTCAATACTGCCACACATGTGGCCGCCACCATGGAAGAATAATAATACCGGTAATTCATTACCCGGAGATGGGTGGTAAATTCGGCATGGAATTGCAGTTCCATGGATAAATGTATCAATAACTTGTTTTATGGTTATGGGGGCTGTGACAAACTGCTGTGTGATAGTCGACAGCCCTAGTCTTGCCATCTCAGGCGTGGGTGAAATCCCCAAGACTCTTGCTTGCGCTAGGGCATCATTGAATGATTTTAGCCATATCTGCAGGCTTGTTGGCATGTCGGCCATGCGAGTTTCCTTGTCGCTTTAGTCGTTCAATTTCGGGAACGCGTTCGATAAGATAATCTTTGAAATTGGCACAACGCGCGGGCATGTATTTTCGTGGCTTGAAGTAGAGGTTGAGCTCAAATTGGCTACTGACGTAATTTTCCAAAATTGGCTGTAAGGTTTTCCTGTCGAGTTCATTGGCAATTAAACTAAAGGGCAAATACGCAATTCCTCCACCATGTATGGCGATATTCTTGAGAATTTCACTGTCATCGGCCTCCACTGTCTGAGCTATCTCAACGGTGGAGTATTCGCCATTCGATTCGAAAATCCAACGATTACCACCAACCAATGTACTGGCATACAAGCAGCGATGGTGTTTGAGGTCATCGGGGACAATAGGTTTGCCGTTTTTTTTGATATATGCCGGCGAGCAGCATGCCAATAATGGCTCTTTCAGCAGTGAACGCTTAACCAGCAGGCTATCTTTGTCCTGAAAACCACGATAGGTGGCGTTGGCTCGTATCGCAAAATCAACATCATGGACATGATCGACTTCGAAGGCTGTTTCTAGCACGACAAAGTTAATTGATGGGTGAAGCAGCAGGTACTCACCGATGATCTGACTCAGATAGTGCTTGGCAAATAGAGGGGTACTGGCAATTTTGATGGTTCCTTTGTCCTCACTGCTCATGTTCTGGACTTCGTTGAACACATCGTCAATTTGGGTATACAACAAGCTGAATCGGTCGAACAGTCGTTGCCCGGCTTGAGTCGGGGTGATTTTGCGTGTTGTGCGCTTGAGTAAGCTAACCCCCATCTTTTCTTCCAACTCATTAAGCCAGCGGCTGGCAGCGGAAGGGGAGATATTATTGTGCTTTGCCGCTTCGCTGATCGAACCTGTTCTCACTACGTGTAGAAAGAAGACAACCTTGTCCAACATAGTACATCCTAAAATCCATTTACCCTCATACAGTTATAGCAATAAAATGCAACAAAATGATGAATAAATACTCAAGGCGGCAATGATCACTGCATGTAGAAGAGGAAGACATAGCGTCATATTAGCAAAGCTGATTTGCATTAATGTGAGTAATATTTTTGGGTGAATCCTCTAAAATACCAGAATACAGTGAGTTGTGTTGCCCGTCACAACTGCAGGCACTCGCTAATACCAGTTACAACCGTTTTGATGTCAACAGTTTGGTATTCATATAGGGGAATTAAAATGCTAAATAACAAAGTGTGTATAGTGACAGGTGGTGCCCAAGGGATTGGTCGCTGCATTGTCGAAACCTTTGCTAAGAATGATGCAACTCAGGTGTATGCGTGTGATATGAACTCAGCTGCCATGACGGACTTAGAAGCCAAGTATCCTAACGTTACTGCCATTGAGCTGAATGTTTGTGATCGAGATAATATTGCGAATTTCGTTAATAAAGTGAAATCAGAGTACGGAAAGATTGATGTACTGGTCAACAATGCTGGTGTAACACGGGACAACCTGATTGAAAAAATGACAGAGGAAGATTGGGACTTGGTTTCCGATGTCAACCTGAAGGGAGTCTTCAATATGACCCAAGCCATTGCACCTGTGATGGTTGAAGGCGGGTCTGGTTCAATCATCACCATGTCTTCAGTGGTGGGGACTGACGGGAATATCGGTCAGTCCAACTACGCAGCAACCAAAGGTGGTGTGATTGCCATGACAAAAGGTTGGTCGAAGGAGTTTTCGCGCAAAGGTGCCCAAGTGAGGGCAAATTGTATAGCCCCTGGATTTATTGAAACACCAATGACCGTTGATTTACCGGAAAAAGTATTGGATCACATGAGGAATAAAACGCCATTAGGCCGTATGGGTAAACCGCAAGATATTGCCAATGGCGCTTTGTTCTTAGCAAGTGACAATTCGGCATTTATTACAGGTCAAACATTGAAAGTTGATGGCGGGTTAGTCATTTAAAGCGCTTCACTTTACTGGTTGGTAAAATCCCCTGCTGTCAAGTAGGGGATTTTTTTATGCGTGCCAATAAACCTTAGTACAGTGTTATTTCTTTGGTTCTTACTTGCGATCCTAAGTGGGGTACTCTGTATACCCAAGCACTTTGACGTTACTTTGTCGCAGCATGTCAAAAGTGGTTGGAAAAAAAATCGTTTTCCCATTGAGTGGATAAGGAAGAACCTATTAAGCGAAGTTTAATCCAGTGTGTAATGCTATCTAGCATGATGTTGTCCTTTAGCCAGGGTACATCTGGCTGTTAGATTGAGACCCAAAGATATGTCACCGAAACTCGGCTTACAGTTGTACGCTGAATTGGGCGTTTGGTCAATGAAATAGTGTTCATAATTATGCCAAATTGTTAATGGCGTATGCTTAATACCAACCTACATAAATATTTGATCAGTCTTGCAGGTTAAAATCGCTGTTCTCTGCGTTAGATATTTTGTAATTAGAGCCACTAGTTACTGCAATATCTGCCTTGATAACAACGATTTTTCCAGAGCAAATACTTGATCAACTACTTATCCAGATTGGTATAACTTGTTTTGAGAAATACCACTAAGCAGTCAAATTATCTTATTTTAGGGTGGGGTGGTTAAATTGATGGGGTTAAAACAAATAAAAGCCCTAATATATAGAGCTTTATATGTGTCAGGCTGTGATTATTGGTACAGATAGCCTTGGGCGAGAAGTCACTTGAGTTTAGATACTTTATGGAATGCGCTTCACGCTGTCGCGCTCAACCAGTGTTGGCTCTAGTTGGATCACCTTGTTGCTTTCATGCTTATTCTGGATTTTCTCCAGCAGGATATCGACCGCTTGTTGGCCCAATCGGTGCTTAGGTTGGTGGATGGTAGTCAGTGATGGGGTTATGTACTTCGCCAGCTTAATGTCGTCGTAGCCGACAATAGAGAGATCGTCGGGTACACGAATACCTTTTTTGCTGGCGGTGTTAATTACACCCATTGCCATCATGTCATTACACACAAAGAGTGCTGTTGGTAGCGGGCCTCTGGCCAATACGTCGTTAAAGGCAATTTCACCGCCTTCACATTCGAAGTTACCTGATGCAATCCATTGTTTATTGACGTCTAAACCGGCTTCTTCCATTGCCTGTGCATAACCGGACAAACGTTGTTGAGCGGTTAGCTTATCAAGTGGTCCAGTTAGGCAGCCAATCTGAGTATGGCCTTGCTCGATAAGATGCTTGGTGGCGAGGTAGCCACCATGGTGCGAGTTATCTTGGATCTTGTCACTAGGGAAATCGATCGGACCCCAGTCCATGACCACTGTGGGTACGGGTTGGTGGCGGGAAAACAGCTCGAATGCCTGACCATCAACCTCGCTGCACATCAACAACAGTCCATCGACACGCTTTTGCAGTAGGATATCAAGGCTGTCTCTCATTCGGGAAAGATCACCCTCGGTGTTACAGAGGATCAGGTTATAGCCTTGTTCATAACAGCGACGCTCGACTCCTTTTACCACTTCACCAAAAAAAGGGTTAGTGGAAGTGGTGACTAACATGCCGAAAGTGCGGGTGTGGTTAACCTTCAGGCTTCGCGCTAACGCCGATGGGGCATAGTTCAGCTCTTTCACTGCCGCCATCACGCGCACAGAAATGTCTTCACTGACAAAGCGGGTTTTGTTCAGGACGTGGCTAACGGTGGAAGTCGAGACTCCTGCATGTTTTGCTACATCTTTGATTGTCGCCATAGGTTCTCCCTGAACCGTGCCACTGTGGGCACGGTATCAATTACTTACTGATGCTCAATAAGAAAGCGTTCCACTTCACGACGGTGCGGAATTGAAGTTTGAGCACCCATTCGGGTGACTGAAATTGCAGCAGCGGCATGGGCAAAGCGGATGGCATCGTCCATCGCTTTGTTTTCCTGCAGACCGGTCAGCAAGGCACCGTTGAAGGTATCACCGGCTGCGGTCGTGTCTTTGGCATCAACACGATAGCCTAGGACTTGACGGCTTTCGCCGTTTGCGCTGATCCACACTCCTTGGCTGCCCAAGGTGATCATGACCTGCTTGATACCTTTGTCGTGAAGGGCATCGGCTGCATGTTGAGCGCTGGTGGTATCGGTTACCTTGATACCTGTCAGCAATTCCGCTTCAGTCTCATTAGGCGTAATCATATCAATATGTTGCAATAAGTCATCCGATAATGGCTGGGCAGGGGCTGGGTTGAGTACCACGCGGGTGCCTGCCTGTTTGGCCACTTTAGCCGCGGCTTCAATTGTTGCCATCGGTGTTTCTAATTGCATTAATAGTGTATCGGCCTGCTTGATCAGGTTGTAGTGCGGTTCAATACGAGCAGGGCTCAGGCAGCCATTGGCTTCAGCGGAAATGGCGATGCTGTTCTCACCCGTTGCCGCGACCTGAATCATTGCAATGCCGGTTGGCATACCTTTCTCAATCATTACGCCATCGGTATTCATGCCTTCTTTGGCAAATGTTTCACGCATCTCATGGCCGAAGCTGTCATCACCGACACATGCGATAAAGGCAATATCAGCGCCTAGGCGAGCGGCTGCCACTGCTTGGTTCGCCCCTTTTCCACCAGGGATGACACAGTAGCTATGGCCATGCAGTGTTTCCCCCGGACGAGGGAAAGAGGCAACTTGCAAAACATGATCGGCGTTCACGCTGCCAAGAACGATTAATTTATTCATATTGGGACCTTTCTCATTCTCATTGGCCAAAATGTATGGCTTAGCAGTAGGGAGGGAGCTGTTTGCTAAACGATAGATTTTGAACATTTTCTGGGTTGTTGGGAGGCAGGATAAAACTCGAAGCTCCGTTATATCCTGCCCGGCTATTGGCTTTGAACCTATCGCCTATCGCTTCTGGCCTCGTGCCTCTCTTATTCTGAAATCACTTTCAGAGGCACAGGGATGTTTGTTTCAACCTGCTCGCCTTTTAGCACCTTGTCGGCAGTTTCGACACCCAATGAACCAATTAGATCAGGCTGCTGAGCGATGGTTGCGCCAAGCATGCCGCGTTTAACCGCTGCGATGCCGTCTTCAGTACCATCGAAGCCGACGATTAGGACTTCTTTGCCTGAAGCCTGAACAGCGCGAAGGGCACCCAGTGCCATTTCATCGTTCTGGGCAAATACCGCTTGAACGTCTGGGTTCGCGGCAAGCATGTTTTCCATTACGTTAAGACCTTTGGTGCGGTCGAAGTCAGCTGGCTGGCTTGCTAGCAGTTCCATACCGCTACTATCAACCGTTTGCATGAAGCCTTTACCACGTTCGCGAGCAGCAGAGGTGCCAGCGATACCTTCTAGTTGAATAACGCGAGCTTGTTCACCCACTTTTTCCATGATGTATTTACCGGCCATCTCCCCACCTGCAACGTTGTCAGAAGCGATGTGGCTGACTACTTCTCCACGGCTTGCACCACGGTCTAGTGTTAGGACCGGGATCTTCGAGCGGTTTGCCATGCGGATGGCATTGGAAACGGCATCAGAATCGGTTGGGTTGATAAGTATTGCCTTCACACCACGAACAGTAAGATCTTCCACGTTGGATAGCTCTTTGCTTGGGTCGTTTTGTGAGTCAAGAACAATCAGGTTATAGCCCAGTTCTTTTGCTTTGGCCTCAGCCCCTTCCTTCATGGTGACGAAGAATGGGTTGTTCAGCGTTGATACGACCATAGCCATCGTGTCCTGCGCGGCAGCCGTAGAGCTGAATGACGCTGACAGTACGGCGGCAGAGATCAGGGTAGCTAACTTTTTCATTCTATATTCCTTTCTATATATGTCGGGTAAAGGCGGGCAGGGGGCTACCCGCGCACAGAAGTTGTGGTATACCAACTTACATAAATATTTGCTCAGTCTTGCAGGTTAAAATCGCTGTTCTCTGTGTTAGAGATTTTATAATTAGAACCACTAGTTACTGCAATCTCTGCCTTGATAACAACGATTTTTCCTGTGCAAATCCTTGGTCAACTATTTATCCAGATTGGTATTACTTATTTTTATTATCTACAAGGACTGCCAGCAAAATTACCACTGCTTTTGCAATCATTTGGTAGTAGGAGGAGACATCCAATAGGTTAAGGGCGTTGTTCAAGAAGCCGATGATCAGTGCACCAATTAGAGTACCCATGATGCGGCCTTTACCACCGGCTAGGCTGGTGCCGCCAAGAACAACAGCTGCGATAGCATCAAGCTCGTAGCCCATACCAGCTGTAGGCTGCGCTGAAGACAGGCGAGAAGTCACGATGATACCGGCAAGTGCGGCAAGCAGACCACAGATGGCATAAACCCCAATCTTGACGCGATCCACATTGATACCCGATAGGCGAGTTGCTGATTCGTTACCACCCAGGGCGTAGATGTAGCGACCGAAACGGGTGTGATTTAGTAGGTACCAGATTGCAGCAAATACAATCACCATCAGCCAGATTGGCACAGGGATACCCATAGCGTAACTCGTACCGAACCATGCAAAGCTGTCGGCAACATCAGTAAAGCCTGTTGAGATTGGTCGACCATCGGTGTATACCATGGTCACACCACGCAGCAGCGTCATGGTAACCAGTGTCGCGATGAAAGCCTGGACCTTACCTTTGGCGATAATCACACCACTTATCGCACCCAGCGCGGCACCGGCTAGCAAGGCAGTCGGTACGGCGATCAGGACTGGGACCTCCATGCCAATCAACGTAGCGGCGAAGGCACCACACAACGCAAGGACGGAGCCAACACTCAGGTCAATACCCGCAGTCAGGATAACCAGAGTCATACCCACGGCAATGATGGCATTCACTGAGGTCTGGCGCAGAATATTCAGGATATTGTCGACAGTGAAAAAGTTCGGGTTCAGGAATGACACCACGACAATAAGGAACACGAGGGCAATCAGAGACTTCTGTTCGATTAGCCATTCTTTGCTAAATAGCTTGGTGCTACCAGTGTTTTGTTGTTTGGTCATAGCGTTGCTACTCATGCTGCTACCTCGTTGATTTGTTTACCCACAGCGCAGGCAAGAAGTTTTTCTTGGTCGGCATCTTCAGCCATGAATTCGCCACTGATTTTACCTTCGTGCATGACCAAAATACGGTCACTCATGCCGAGTACTTCCGGCATCTCAGAAGAAACAAGAATGATGCTCATCCCTTCTGACTTGAATTGGTTGATTAGCTGGTAGATTTCTTTTTTGGCGCCGACATCAACACCGCGAGTCGGTTCGTCCAGGATCAGAACTTTAGGCCTAGTCATCAAACCCTTAGCGATAGCGACCTTCTGCTGGTTACCGCCAGACAGGTTACCGATGATCTGGTTATGACTTGGGGTCTTGATGTTAAATAGACGAATGAAATCTTCTACAGCCGTCACTTCGTCGTAGTGTTGAAGCTGGACACCTTTTGACAGTTGCTCCAGTGAACAAATCGACATGTTTTCTTTCACGGATAGGCCGAGGATCAGACCCTCACCCTTACGATCTTCAGAAATATAAGCGATGCCATTGGCTAGACCGTCTTGTGGACTTAATGGATTGATTGCTTTGCCATCAAGAACGACATCACCGGATTCACGCTTCAGTGCACCGTAAATGACTTTCATCAATTCGGTGCGGCCAGCTCCCATTAGGCCGGAGATCCCCAAGATCTCACCGCGATCCAAGGTAAAGCTGACATTTTTGACCCCAGCACCATTAAGGCCTTTTACTTCAAGGCAAGTAGTGCCATGTTTTGCATCGACGCGAGGGTATTGTTCGTCGAGACGGCGGCCAACCATCATCTCGATCATGGTGTCTTCATCAATATCAGCAACGGCGCGTTGACCGATGAATTTCCCGTCGCGAAGCACTGTTATGTCATCACAGATCTCGAAGATCTCTTTCAAGCGGTGGGAGATATAGACAATGCCTGTGCCTTCAGCGCGCAACTCATTGATCACTTTGAACAGTGATTCTGTTTCGGTGTCGGTGAGGGCGTCTGTCGGCTCATCCATGATGATGACTTGGGATTTGAAGGACAGGGCTTTGGCAATCTCTACCATTTGCTGTTCGCCAAGGCTCAGCTCACCAAGCAAGCTACGCGAGCTGTGCTTAACATTCAGGCGTGCCAGCAGGGCGTCGGCTTCCCTGTACATCTGTGACCACCTGATACCACCAAAAGAGTTGGTTTTTTCGCGGCCAAGATAGATATTCTCGGCAATGGTCAATTCAGGGAGCAGGTTTAACTCTTGGTGAATAATACTGATACCCGCTTCTTGCGAATGGCGTGGACCACTGAAGTTGACGGTTTCACCCTGATAGCGAATTTCACCTGCATCCATGTGATAGATGCCGGTCAACGCTTTCATGAGAGTTGATTTACCTGCGCCGTTTTCACCCATCAAGGCCATGACCTTACCTGGGTAGACATTCAGGCTGGCTTTATCCAAGGCTTTGACGCCGGGAAAAGCTTTTTCGATGTCCTTGAGTTCTAGAATTGGCTGAGTCATAGGGAGTCCTTGCAACTAGGCCTTGAAACCACAGGTGTGCTTAAAAAACAACGCCGGATTGGAAAATGACATTGGCATACGGGGTACATTCACCCGTGCGGATCACCGCTTTACTGCTTTGGGTGTGTACTTTAAATGCTTCGTGAGGAACATAAGTGATGTTGATTGTTTTTCCGCACATCGCTTCTTCTTCGTTAAGTAGGGCAATCAGTGTATCGTGGTGATCAGGGCTGGCTTGCTTGAATTCTTCTGCCATCACCACACCTTCAATCTGCATTTCGCCTAACAAGGCTTTAACCGTCTGGATGAAAGTCGGGACACCTGGAATAAGGGCAAGGTCAATACGTTGGGTTTCATCTGGAACCGGTAAACCTGCGTCACACACAGTGACTTCATCGGTATGGCCGAGAGTAGCGACCAAATAAGACAGCTCAGAATTGATGAGTGCGCTCTTTTTCATGCTTGCACCTTAATTATTGATGGTGGTGATGCTTCTAACGTCGTGCCAAGCTTGGCTGCGTCATCTGTGTCATAAATCGCCATCGAAACGATTACGCAAACGTTTCGATGGCTGAGAATATAAAAGCAAACGTTTCGATGCGCACTAATAATGGTTGAAAAATGTGATTGGTCTCAGAAGAAATATGCTTTTAATTTATGTTTTGTGTGCGTTGTCAAGAAATCTATGCAGGGGAGGATGTGATTTTTGTGTAAGGTTTTGCAAAGGCCGCGACTTTACTTTGATATCGGGTATGCTAAAAGCGTATTATTATGCCGTGCTCGCTCTTTAATCACCTTAATGGACTGCTCGTGATGGTAATCGTACTTCAGCTTCAACCTGTTCTTCTTAGCATTGCCCCAGTTTCGGTGGCTGTTATGCTGTATGCCATGAAGAGCAAAAAATTGTGGCTGATGAGAGTGTCATTGATAGGGATGGTGATTTCTGTCTTACTGCTGTTTGCATTTCAGTATCTGGATTATCGTTATCTGGAAAACTGCCTGTTACAAGGGGAAGTCTACAACCCTTTTCAGAGTTCCTGTATCAAATTCAATTAGCGATTTATTTATGCCAAGTTAGCTCAGGGTTGCCAAGATTACCTGGGCACTGGAGAAAACGGCATAGGCTTCACTCCCAATACAAAGCTGTGAAACATCTTCGCTCCCTTTATCAATTAGGGCACAAATCTCATCTTCCTGATTCAGGGTTAAAGTAACTTCGACTGAGTTGTCATCTTCCTCGATAGCTTTTATTTTCCCTTTTAACCAATTGTGATCTGATAAGTCTTCAGTTTTAGAGGAGGGCAATTTGATATCAATGGCTGGTCCTTTGATAAGGGCAACAACATCTTTACCCGGTTGAAGGTTTAACCGAATTGTACTGCCGTGGGTGACAGTGGCTGTAAGCTTTATGTCTTCTTGTAAGACGACCGTGATCTGATCATGGAGCGCATGGTTTTCTATTTTTGCAATGGTACCAAAAAGTTGATTTCTGGCGCTGGTTTGCAATGACAATTTACTCATGACACCCAGTAAGCTGTGCAGTGGTACAGACTCATCATTAAGCGCTTCCAATCCCATGGATTGGATTTGATCAAGCAGTTCGTACATTTGTATCAGTCTTTGCCCGCGGTGAGTGAGTGAAGCACCGCCACCACCTTTTCCTCCCTTTTCACTTTCGATAAGTGGGGATTCAGACTGGTTGTTCATTTCTCTAATAGCATCATAAGCAGCTTTATAACTGATCCCGGCTTGTTTGGCTCCTTGGCTAATCGAGCCTGTCGATGAAATCGCTTTCAATAGGGCGATACGACGAGGATTAGCGAACATTTTTCCTTGTTGTGACAAGGTAAGAATTGCGTCGAAAACCATAGTGTTATCCAACCCCCTTTAGCCGTTGTGTCAGATCATAAACCGCAGTGATGCTTTGCCGTAGAGTATACCCGATTTTATGTAGTGATTGATTTATAAAACAAAAATAATCAAGAAATTAATGGAGATGAAATGATCAGCCCTTGTCTATTTAAAGTTTTATCAGTTTGTCTTATCTTGAATGCACCATGAGCACATCGTCAGCCCTCCGTAGTATCAACAACGTTAACTTTGATACCGACTTTTCTTATCTTATTCCGAGATGTAATAAAGATTTTAATTTTGAACATGGCTAAATAACCACGAGTGGATTAAGGTTATAAATGGCGGTTATTGACCAATAAATTATGCATCAGTGCTTGGTTATTCTTTATTTTGTTGCGCCGCTTCACAAAGTAAATTTTGCTACAACTTTGAGATGTTTCTCAATAGCATTTTCTATATTTATATGTTGGAAACATTATGTTTGAAGTTTAATGGTTAACTTGTCTGAAATTTTTTGATTTATTATGTCATAGAATTAATAAGTAATTATAAATACGAAGATTATGATTAAGTTTAACAACAAAATAATACTGCATGGTGATTTTTTTATGATTTGGAGTCCAAGCTTCATCATTTTTTTTAGTGTATTTTTCCATAATGCATTTGCTAAATCACCAGAGAATAATGAGGCTGTGAGTGAGTTTGGCTGGATGGCACAACGTGTTCAGCAAGCTGAAGATCTACCACTTAATCAGATACATAGTTGGCAATTGATGATCACTGATGACAAAGGTGTTGCGATGAACTGCAGTCCACTGCCAGTGAGAGGGGGAATGCCCGCTCATCGACATGGCTTACCTACCCAGCCGCAATGGCATCATGGTAAAGAGGCTGGAAGTTATCGAATAGATGGTTTGAAATTTCAAATGCCAGGCCTTTGGCAAGTTGTCTTTTCGTGTAAGGACGACAGAGAGCGTGACCATGAATTTACTTTTGAGTTTACTCTTTAAATTTTTCATTTATTTATCTCTGTGCACGATTGTAATTGGGTGCTTGGATGAAATGCCGACTTCTCGTCATGGCTGGAGTCAGGTCGAATTGAAACAACTTCAGTCATTACAACTGTCTAGCTTACCACCTGTAACAGATCCCGGTAATGCGTATTTAGCTAATGATGCGGCTGCAGCACTAGGGAAAAAGCTGTTCTTCTCGTCACAGTTAAGCCGAAAAGGGGATATGTCTTGCGCTCATTGCCACCAACCTAAATATTACTTCACGTCAGGCAAACCAGTTGACGGTAAACGTAATACTCCCACTGTGGTTGGTGCTGTTGGTTCTACTTGGCTATTTTGGGATGGTCGGGCTGATAGTCTGTGGTCTCAAGCATTATTTCCGTTAGAAGATCCCACTGAACATGCGCTAACCCGGCTTGAGGTAGTCCACGTTGTTCTGGACTACTTTTTAGATGATTTTAAGGCAGCATTTGGTAAAACCGCATCGTTAGTAGAACTGGTTGAAGAACAAAGCTCACTGCCAAAGCAAGCGTCTCCAGTAAATAGTATTGAAAATTGGCATCGTTTAACGAAAGCTCAGCGCAATAGAATTAATCAAACATATGCCTTGGTGGGGAAAGCCTTGGCAGCCTATCAAGCACGCTTGATGCCTGCTGTTTCAAGGTTTGATCGGTATGTCGATGCTATTGTCGAAGAGGATTATATATCAGCGAGCCAATTGTTGAGCCCAGCTGAAGAAGCAGGGCTTAGGCTATTTATTAGTGATAGCGGGCGATGCGTACGTTGTCACAGTGGCCCCATGTTTTCTAATGGCGACTTTACAACAACAGCAGTACCGGGAAGTCACCGAGATGAAGGGCGTTTAGCCGTCATTGCTCAGCTATCATCCAATGAGTTCAACTGCCTTAGCCGTTATGCTGACAAAGGTGAAGGGAGTTGTGATGAGCTCATTTACTTAAAAACAGACGGGGAAGAGTTGCGCCATGCGTTTAAAGTACCTTCCCTGAGAAATATCACCCTGACCGCTCCATATATGCATAATGGCTCATTTTATCATCTCAGCGAGGTATTGGATTACTATAATCGTTCCCCTCGCAATGGCTTGAATCATACAGAACTAGAGCCGCTATACCTTTTCCCATTTCAACTTAAACAGCTCGAGCAATTTTTATCATCACTTGAAAGTGGAATAGCCCCTTCATCGGCGTGGGGACTAACTCACAGCAAGGAGAAAAAAGAATGAAATTGATTTTACTCTTCGTTTTTGGTTTATTTTCATTACCAACGTGGGCTCATGTTCGGTGGTTTGTTAACTCGTCGGAGTATACGGATGCCACTTTACCTGTTGATATATTATTTGCCTCTATTTTAACCTTTATTCTTGGGTTTTGTCTTATTGCCTCATTTATTACCCGAAGAGGTTTGTTGGGCCCGATTACATCAAATCCCGTAATGACTGATACCTATTTTTTCTGGCGTATATTAACCGTTGTTATGGCATTGTTTTTTATTCTTAATGTTGTATTTGGCGAGTTTATTGCGCCGAACCTACAATTAAACACAGGCCAAGAATTGATTGGTATTATTCTGCAAATTGCGGTGGCAACGGTTATGGTGTTTTCTGTCACCATCAGTGGTATCGTCATAATATTAATTGCGGCGGCTTCGAGTATATTATTGCCTTTTTCGGCTGTTATTGATTACTTGCCTGAATTGTTAGGAATTGGTGGCGCACTGATACTGATTGGTCCCTATATTTCGCCGTTTGATAAAAAAATGTTTTCAGGCCTTGTATACCCACTGGGTGGTCGACAGGCGGCAGTAAACTTGTTGAGAATGATGTTGGGTTTACAATTGCTGATATTAGGGATTCATAATAAATTGATGTTGCCAGGTTTATCGCTTACTTTCCTTGATATGTACCCTTACTATAATTTCTTTCAACTATTCGGATGGGAGAATTTCACCAACCATCATTTTGTTTGGTTTGTCGGATTAAGTGAGGCGCTGCTTGGCTTGATGTTGATACTGGGGTTAGCCAACCGGTTAGTGGTGGGGTTACTGGCAACAATTTTTCTTATCACTACCTATGTCGCAGGGCCAAAAGATGTGTTGGGTCACATGCCTATTTTTGCTATCGCTTTCATCCTGTTATGTGAGTCGGTAAATAATACTGCCAATGTATTGCCATTGAAGACGGCGAGTTGATGCTAAATGAAATGACAAAGCCAGCCTTAAAGAGGCTGGCTTTTCTTCTTTTTAATCCGTTACTCGTAATCAGACGCGTAAGTTTCTTCGTAAGTGTGAGAGTAAAGCTCAAACAGGTTACCGAACGGGTCTTCTAGGTAAACCATTTTCGCTGGCTTGTTATCATCTTCTGGGTGATAGCGCATGATGTCCATACGTACTTTTCCGCCGAACTTTTCAACTTTCTCAATAACACCTGCAAAATCATCGGTTTGAAGACAAAAGTGGAAAATGCCGAGGCGCGAGAAATCGACTTCGTGTCGCTCTTGGCGCTCTTTCATTTCAAATAGTTCAACACCAATACCATCACTGGTGACTAAGTGGGCAATGTTGAAGCCTTTAAAACCTTCGCCAAATACGGCGATACACATTCTGCCGATAGCTGTCTCACGCTCTTCAATAACTTTGGTGTTGCCCATAACGATATTAAGGCCAAGAGCATTGGTATAAAACTCTACTGCTTTATCCATATCACCGACCATGATACCAACGTGATTCATTTTCATAATTTGCTCCAGACTCTGATGATTGTTGCGTGATTCGTTTTGATGGAGTGAGTATATGGAGAAATAAATATTAAGTTAAATTATCATAGATTATAAAAATGATAATTTTAAATTATCATTATGAGTGGCGATAACTCTATCTGTGTTGTGTAAATGTTAATTCAACATAGACAACCATGGACAAGCCTAGTAACAAGGGTGAAAATCGAAAGGTGTTCAAAGGAAATGCAAGTCGCGAAGTCATTATGAAGTCACTTTCTATCTCTGAGGCAAGGAAGCTTGTTTTGCTTTCTCAAGGTCTTTCGCCTAAGCAACTCAAAGGCCATGCATTGTCAAAGACCCTATCGGTATTTTGTCGGTTAGGTTATGTACAGATAGATACGATTTCTGTTGTTCAGCGTGCTCACCACCATACCCTGTGGAGCCGTAATCAGGATTATCGGTTAGGTCATCTTGATCAGTTAGTTGCAGATAGAAAGGTGTTTGAGTACTGGTCCCATGCTGCATCTTATTTGCTGATGGATGACTACCGATTTACTTTACCCCGTAAGCTCGCCATAAAGTCAGGAGTCGAAAATCATTGGTACCGAAAAGACCCGAAGTTGATGGCCAACGTACTCAGCCGCATTGAAATTGATGGCCCGTTAATGGCGAAAGACTTTGAGTCTCAACGGACAAACAAAAATGGTTGGGCAAGTAAGCCGACCAAGCAGGCGTTGGAAATGCTCTATATGCAGGGAGATTTGATGATCTCTGAGCGCAGAAACTTTCACAAAGTGTACGATTTAACGGAGCGTGTACTGCCAAAGGGTATTGATGCCTCTGTTCCTACGCAGCAAGAGCACGGTCGATTTCTTGTTTTTCGTTACCTAAAGGCTAACGGCTTTGGTACGTTAGCCGAAATGACTTATCTTCTGAAGGGAGTGAAAGCGCAAGTAAAGTGCGTGTTGGAGCAGTTGCTTGAGAGCGGTGAAATCGAGAAGATCATAATCAGCGATGACGAATACTTTACCTGTTCAGAGTCTTTGTTCTTGCTGAATACAAGATTGACTCGTAAGCATGCGAGAATACTGTCTCCCTTTGATAACATGCTCATACAGAGAAATAGAACCAGTACTATTTTTAATTTTGATTATCAGCTGGAATGTTACGTGCCAGCACCTAAGCGTAAATTTGGGTACTTTTGCTTGCCAATATTGTGGGATGGCAAACTTGTTGCCAGAGCCGATTGTAAAGTCAACAAACCAGCTTCAAAACTTGAATTGATGCATCTGTATGTCGAGCCTTCTTTGAAAGAGCGTGACGCTTTTTTAGCGGCGTTAGCACAAGAGTTGCAGGCCTTCACAAAATTCAATCAATGCGGTGAATACTCTATCCAAAAAGTGTCGTATGACTTTTATTGAATTATCACTACCTTTTGTTGTACTTCGCCTTTCTCAACAAAATCTTTTCGAGATCTCGAATGGCCGTTGATAACTTTATTCCGCTGGTGATAAATCCATGTTCATGGAACAGGATGGAAGGGATCCGCTTCAAGTTATACTTGTTACAATCCGCTGCTGTTGTGATGACGAATTCTACACCGGCGAACTCAATATCATGTATCCAGTTCAGCTGATGCTCTGAACAAACAACAGTCACACGGCCGACTTGCTCCGCTTGGCAAGCAATGTCATACATGGAGTGTTGTGGCTGTAATTTAAACATGCCATCCCTTTAAATCGTGTACTGGGTATAATTATTCTACTGTCTTTTGAATGAGTTAAAGTTAGAGTTATGTCATTTGATGATGTGTTCATTAACTAGCGGGGAGCTAAAAACGCTGAAGGTTATGGTAATGCTGTAAGAGGCTGAGCGCTTTTTGACTATGATGGGCAAGATACCATAGCGCCACTTCATGGGGAGCATCGATTGATAGGTAGCTTTACAACGATATTTCACTCGCGATAAAAGCTAGGACACAGTTTTTCATCTATGTAGACTCTATACTAGGTTGTATGCCAACGAATGAGGGAATGCCGATGCTAAATGAAAACCATGCGTTTATTTTAGATTTTCCAGAACTCAAATTAGATATTGTTCAGCTCAACCACGATGATCCGACGTTCAAAGCCGAACTTCAGCGCTACCATGAACTTGATTATGACATTCGTCAGTTGGAAATCTCAGGTAGCCCAATTGATGACACCAATATGCATGATTTAAAACACCAGCGTATGGTTTTAAAAGATGTGCTTTATAAACAACTCACCAAACACCATGAGCAGGCCAGTAACTAATATTAATCGAATTAGCCTGATTAAAGCCTCGTGGTATACCCGAGAATCTGGAAGTTACTTGGGTATATCACGAGGCTTTATGGTTCATACTAATTAATAATCAAAAATGCTTTATCTGTATAGTTCGATTTGATGAGATATTGTTATTTAAGTGATTGATAAATGGTTTTTTTTGTCAATTATGTCTATCTAAGTTACCCTCCTGTTTTTATGCTACTTTATACCTATTTTCAAGTGGCATTAAATTACCAAGGAGGGGATATGTTAGGGAAACATCAGGAAACTTATGGTGCGTTCTATCGCTCGACCCACGACAATGAGCACCTAGATACTAAAACAGAGTTACTAGTCGGTCTCGCGGCGGCAATGGCAATGAATTGTCTGCCTTGTACTAACTATTATCTCAAGCAAGCCAAAAAGGCTGGTATCACCCAGGGGGAGATCTCAGATGTGACCGCTAAGGTCATGGCGGTATCTGCCGGACAAAAAAAGCTCCAGATGCAGGAAGTACTAGAGCGGTACGAAATCGATTTAAGTACTTTTTCGAAGTAGTTTGTCATCGTGAATGTAAGGCGAACTGAATGTTCGCCATTTTTAGGGGCTCTATGATAATTCAGCCATTTCGGCAGTTAGAGCAGATATCTTTGGCATGAAGCTTGTGTATGTTGAGAATAAATGTGATCGCTTTTCCTGCGTTACTGACTAGCCCAGAAACCAAGCTCTGTTGCCTTATGCGCTGACCTCTCACTTTTTCGTTAACTTTATTTAGTAAAGTTCGTGACTGGTTGTTGAGTGTCTAATGCTGACACCTCATACACTGTTATCAAGTAAAGTAACAGATGAGGGGATATGGCAATGAATAACGCCGTACAAGCGTGGATTGAAGAGGTGGTTCTTTCGACTTATGAAGTTGGAGACGTGGATCCTAATCCACTGTTTCTAGAAAGCCGTGTGTATCAGGGATCATCAGGAAATGTGTATCCATACGGTGTGATTGACAGTATTTCAGATGTGAAAACGGATAAAATCTATCAGGCTATTTTCATTGAAAATGATTATATACGGGTAATGTTATTGCCTGAACTTGGTGGGCGTATCCATCGCGCCTATGACAAGGTGAAACAACGAGACTTTGTATATTACAACGACGTCGTTAAGCCAGCTCTCGTTGGGTTGCTTGGGCCTTGGATTTCAGGTGGTATTGAATTTAATTGGCCACAGCATCATCGCCCAACCACTTTTATGCCAGTTGACTTCAAAATTGAACATCATGATGACGGTTCTGCCACAGTGTGGATGGGAGAAATCGAGCATATGTATGGTTTGCAGGTGATGGCTGGCTTCAAACTGTATACAGATAAAGCACTTATTGAAATCACCGGTAAGGTGTATAACGGTAATGAAACTCCTCGCCAGTTTTTGTGGTGGTCAAACCCTGCAGTCAAAGGGGGTGATGATCATCAGAGTATATTCCCGCCAGATGTCACCGCCGTTTATGATCACGGTAAGCGTGATGTGTCGGATTTTCCCATTGCGACCGGTGAATACTATAAAGTGGATTATTCTCCGGGTACTGATATTTCTTGCTATCGGAATTTACCTGTTCCCACCTCTTATATGGCTGATAAATCGGCTTACGATTTTGTTGGAGCGTATAGTCATTCTGAGCGAGGTGGCTTGTTGCACATCGCAGATCATCATGTGTCGCCGGGTAAAAAGCAATGGACTTGGGGTAACTGTGATTTTGGTCTCGCCTGGGATCGTAATCTGACGGATCATAATGGTCCTTATATTGAATTGATGACTGGGGTTTATACCGATAACCAACCAGATTTTACTTGGCTGGATAGCTATGAAGAAAAGCAATTTGTCCAAAACTTCCTGCCATACAGTGATCTGGGAGTCGTTCATAATGCAAATACTCAGCTGGCACTAAATTTAGTACGCAGTGAAAAAGGTGGCCGTAATACTGTTAGGTGGGGGGTGTATGCGATTGGATGTCTTGACCGTTGCGTTGTCAGCATTCAGGGGGATAACGATGAATACCTTAACCAGCGAATTAGTCTGAAACCAACGCAGTCAGTAAATGGGACACTCATTATTGACGAAGTTGGTCCATTGACAATTAGGGTGACCGACGAAGATGGAGCACCTGTACTTAGTTATACCGAGCAACAGATAACGGATATTCCTATTCCGGAACCAGCTACCGCACCGGAAAAACCGGCAGATGTATCCAGTATTGAGGAGCTCTATTATATAGGCCAGCACTTAGAGCAATATCACCATGCTACACGGTTACCAGAAGCGTATTATCATGAAGGGCTAGTTCGTGACCCGAATAACTATCTATGTAATATTGCGCTTGCAGCTATGGCGTTTAATCGGGCAGATTATCCACAAACTGTAATCTATTGTGATGCTGCGTTAACTCGGTCACATAAATTTAATAAAAACCCTATGTGTGGAAAGGCAAGCTTTTTACGCGGTTGTGCTAGGGAAAAACAAGGATTACTTGAACTTGCTTACAGTGATTTTTACAAGTCAACCTGGAGTGGAAATTGCCGCGATATAGGTTTTTATGGTGCCGCTCGTATAGCTATGCGACAAAGAGAATATTTACAGGCGCTTGAGTTGGTGGAGAAAGTGTTGCGGTTTAACGGTACGCATTACCAAGCAATGGCAATGAAAGCGTTATTACTTGATAAATTGGGTCGTCAAGACGCTGCACAAGCGTACATTGACCGTCAACTAGTTCAGTACCCTTTAGCGTATGCGCTTGTTTTCCAGAGGTGGTTGATGAAACGTGACGCTGAACTTTTAGCGAGCTTTCAGCAGTTGACGTCGGGCCGGACAGTTAATGCGATTCACTTGGCAAATTTCTACCTATCGTTAGGTGAAGGGGCACTGGCTTTGGAGGCATTAGAGCGTATTAAAAGCCAAAGTGGTGTCTTATGGTTCTATAAAGCATTTCTTTTGGGGCAAATAAATACACCTCAGGGCAACCTGTTTAATCAGGCTGAGCAGCAATTTAATCAAGATGTGTTGTTCCCTAATACTCTAACGGAAGTAATGGTGCTGCAGGCATTTGATGGACATTACTTTGCTCACTATTTACTGGGGTGTTTCTTTTATGCCAAGCGTGATTACATGCAAGCGGTAACACACTGGCAAAGGAGTATTGATCTCAATCGTGAATTTGCTCCGTCATATCGTAACTTGTCAGTGTATAGTTTTAATAAATTGTATGATCCGACACTGGCGTTAGATTATATGGAACGTGCCTTCGAGTTTGCCCAAGAGGATGCTCGGGTGCTGTTTGAACTTGATTACCTTCGCAAGATGAACGCTCAGTCACCACAGCAACGTTTGGATAAGCTTGAACTGTCGTTTCCTTTGGCACTTAAGCGCGATGACCTCACCGCCGAGTTACTTAACCTATACAATGTTACCGACCAGCTTGGAAAAGCGCGCTCATTGCTCCAAGAAAGGGTTTTCCATCCTTGGGAAGGAGGGGAAGGTAAAGTGACTGGGCAATATATTGTTAACCAAGTGCGCCAAGCATTTGGTGCTATCCAGAATGGACAATATGATTTAGCCATTAAGGTATTAGAGGCTTCACTGACCTACCCGTTGAATCTAGGGGAAGGGCGCCTTGTTGGACAGAGTGATAACGATATTCACTTTTGGTTAGGCTGGTGTTATAAGCAAGTTGGTAAGAAAGATCTTGCCGATCATCACTTGGAGTTAGCGACACACGGTACGTTGGAAATTGGTCAGAGTCGCTATTACAACGATCAGCCTGCGGACTATTTGTTTTACCAGGCAGCAGCGTTAAATCTTAAAGGTGACAAGACGGTTGCCCGGAAGGTATACGAGCATATGATCAATTGGGCGCATGATCATAAGAAGGATCATGTGGAGCCGGACTTTTTTGCTGTCTCACTTCCGGATTTGATTGTTTTTGATGCGGATCTTGATACCGAGCAAAATTGTCATTGTGAGCTTGTCGAAGCAATGGGCTTATTAGGGTTAGCGATGGTGGATAATCAATCATTGGATGCCTTTCATGCGGTCATCGAAACGTTGATTAAACGTAAGCCGGATCATACGAAGGCGAATATGTTCAAAGATGTTGCAACTCTAGTCGGTCTTTTTAGAGCAGAATCTTCTGTTTGTAGAATGTGAGTTGCACGTGATGTGACTTTGAACTGATTCGATCAAATGTAGATATTAAACGAAAATTCTTTAGCATATATCTTCAGGCAGCCTAAGGGCTGCCTTTTCTACATTAGGCTATCAAGCTCTTTCTCTACCCATAGGTAACAGATCCCAAGCAATAACTGTTCATCGGTCAACATGCCAAAGCGGATCTGTGTTTGCTCCCGACTAAGCGAGGAGTCTGATTCAAATGGGTTCGTTAGGGTTTGACTAGTGATAGTTTCAAGCCATTTTTCGCCAAATTGACAAGTGGATCCGTAAAGGATTATCTGGTTAATATCGAGAGTGACTAGAAAGTTATATAACGTTTGGCCAATCGCTTTTGCTGCCTGTTGCATAATACGTTCAGCTAAAGAGTCACCTGCGTGATAGCGTTTGAGGATGGTATCGAATGATACGGCTTGTTGCTGAGACATATTATTATAGCTCTGCTCAATCGCTTTAAGAGAAGCTAATGTTTCCAGACATCCTCGTCGCCCACAACCACACATTTCGCCATTAAGAGATATTGTGGTATGGCCTATCTGACCACTGCCGAAGTGTTTGCCACGGTATATATCATTGCCAATTAAGAATGAGGAACCAATGCCATAATCAATATTCAGAATACAGTAATCGTTTTCTAGGTTACTCCCCTGCCACTTTTCTGCAAGCGCAATCATGACGCAATCATTGTCTATCAGTACATCTACATTTAATCGCTGTTCTAATAGGTATTTAAATTCAACACTACCAGACCAAGGAGCTTGGGACATTTGGAGGGAAGCTCCCGACTTGGTATCTACCTGACCGTGGCAAGCCAAAGCAAGACGGTAAGGGCGTTGGCCTGCAGCTTGTCGCGCGGCCACAATAATAGCAATGATGCTTTCTAGCATCGCTTCAGGTGTGTCAGGACTGATCGAATGGACGAACAAATTTGATATCGGGCGGATCTCGTTATCAGCGACGATAGCTCGTAATTGCTTGGGTGAGATATAAACACAAACAGTGTCATGTTGGTTTTTTGAAACGCGAAAAATACCTTTGTGGTTTCCTCTCGTAGCGTTTATTACATGATGCTGCTCAATCCAATTATCTTGCAACAAACTAGCAAGGATATTGGTTACAGCAGGAATAGATAGTTGAGTTAACTTTGCTAGCTCCGACTTGCTGAGTCCTTTGTAGTGATAAAGGAGCTTGAGAATCTGACGCCGATTAAATTGCCGGATATGTTTCGGGCTAATCCCTTGCTCTGTTGTGAGCTCTTTTAAATGAGTTGGCATGATTGATATGCAAAAATAGTTGAATAATATGAGAGAGTAAAAGTAAGTTTATAGAAAGGAAATAGAAATCGAACAATAATTTTAAGATTGAGGTGTACGTAGGGATTACAGAATTGATGATGGCTAAATTTATTCCTGGTTAAATTGAGTGTTTTTTTACTCTCAGAGGACGTTCTATGAGATATTGATACTCATTTGTGTTTACAGTTACGAAAAAATCTGGTTTGAATTTTTTATTAATTCCATTTTTAATGACTCTTTTGTCAATATACAGATTTTTATCATGCTTTTTGTAGTTGCTTAGAAAGTGAGTGTTAGATCAAGCACTTTACTTAACTAACATTAGTAAACTTTGTGACATTTATGAAAACTATATCACAAGATTCAGTTTAACCTGTTAAGTATTGAATAGTATAAAATTAATTAAAAAATAATTAATTACAAAATAGTATTTAATAAATTGTTTTTATGTGATTTATGGTTTAGAGAAATAAAAAATAGAGTGATAATTTTAAATGCTTAAGGGGCGTTTATGAAAAATATCAGTATCAAAGAGAAGGTTTCTTATGGAATCGGGTCGATAGGTGCCAATTATGCTTGCGCTATTATATATATCTACCTGATGTTTTACTATACCGATGTAGTTGGCATTTCTACTGCATTTATCGGTACTTTATTCCTTATTGTCAGAGTTATAGACGCAATAACTGATCCAATAATGGGAATGATTGTTGATAATACAAAAAGTCGATTTGGTAAATTTAGACCATGGATCTTAGTTGGTACCTTGGTTAACTCGGTTATGTTAATCGCTGTATTCAGTGCTCACCTAGTCGATGGGTGGTTACTATATGGTTATGTATTTGTTACTTATATACTTTGGGGTATATCTTTTACGATTCTTGATATTCCATTCTGGTCAATACTTCCTGCTTTAACAAAAGTTCGTTCAGACCGGGAAAAAGTTGTTGTTTGGGTACGTGTTGCTGCCAGTATTGCATGGATGACAACGGGAGCATATGGACTCACGGTAATTAGCAAGTTAGGAGAGGGTGACCAAGGTAACGGCTTCTTGGTTTCGGCTTTTATAATTGTGGCACTGTTCGTAATTTGTAGTTTTATTATGGTAAAAAACGTTAAGGAAGCTTATACACCTGAAAGCCAATTTAAGAAGTTTACCGTAAAAGATGTCATCGGTATTATTAAGCATAATGATCAATTAAAAGCTTTAATTGGAACCGTACTGACGTTTAATATTGCGGGTCAGCTAATCAGCGGTTTTGCGATTTATTATTTTACATACGGATTAAATAAACCTCATTTGTTCCCAATCTTTATGCTTGTTTCAGGTTTTGCTGAGATTTTAGGGATTGTTTCTTTTCCATATCTGTCAACTTTATTCTCTAGACGGATTATGTGGTTTTTAGCATGTTTCTTCCCTATCGGCTGTTTTGGTGTGCTGTTTATCTCAAGCGTTTTCAGTCCTGAAAGTGTCATCCTTGTCGGTGCTGCTGGTTTCATGTTCAGGCTTGGTAATGGTTTTGGTAACGGCCTATCTACTGTGATGCTGGCTGATGTTGTCGATTATGGTGAGTATAAAACAGGTAGACGAAGTGAGAGCATTATTTTTTCAGTACAGACAATGTTAGTTAAATTCTCTGCGGCATTTGCAGGATTTTTTATTGGCATTGGACTTTCAATTGTTGGCTATGTTCCTAATATTGAGCAGAGTGAAAGCGCTATTGTCGGTATAAAAATACTGATGTTATTACTACCGGCAATTCTTATGACTTTGAGTGCTATTGTATATAAGAAATACTATTTGATGAAAGATGGCTTTGACCCAGAATCTTTACCTGACAGTAATAATAAAGAAATAGTTGTAGTGAGTTGATGAAAACTCTTGGAGTACTTATGCCTAGTTATGATTTAAGTGGTACATGGTTATATAAATTAGATCCAAATGATGTTGGTGATTCTGAATCTTGGTTTGTTAATTTTAATGAAGATGGTGAGCTAAAATTTCCTGGCACACTTTCAATAAACAAGATCGGTGAGCCTCAATTATTTACCGATGAATTTAATGAAGAAAATCTACATTGCTTGAGAGATAATTATAAATATCTTGGTGCTGTGTGGTTAAAGAGAAAAGTCTTTATTGACCAGAAAGTTGATAATGCAAAATATAAAATAATTTTTGAACGATTGAATTATAACAGCAAGTTGTGGATAAACGGTAATTTCGTTGGAAATACTATCTCTCTTTGCGTTCCTCATCAATATGATGTCAGTCAGCTATTAGTAGCTGGACAGCACAACGAGATTTGCGTGTGTATTGATAATCGAGATACGCAAGAACTTGGTATTTTAGCCAGTGCTTATACTGATGATACACAAACGATGTGGAATGGCATTGTTGGAGATTTGCTTATTAAGGTCTGTGATGAACGAAAAGTAGAAAGGCCCAAGATAAGTATAGATAATGATCGGGATGTCGTAGAGTTTACTCATATACTCCCTCCAAAAGCTGAGTTTCCGATAGAAGTTAGTATTGATGAACTTGATATTAATCATACCTTTGAAGAAAGCTCAGTTATAGATAATAAGATCAAGATTTATATTCCTTTATCGTGCTTTACTCAATGGAATGAGTTTAATCCTAAACAATATGAGTACCGTATAGTAACTCCTCTTCAAGCTGATACACATCAAATTGCTGTTCGACAGATAAAAACTGATTCTGATGGGGTGCATATTGGTGGTAAGCATATTTTTCTAAGAGGTACATTAGATTGTTGTATTTACCCTCTTACTGGCCATCCACCTTGCGATGTAGAAAGTTGGAAACGTGTAATGAAGACCGTAAAAGATTATGGTCTCAATCATATTCGTTTCCACTCTTGGTGTCCTCCTGAAGCGGCATACTTGGCTGCCAATGAGCTAGGTGTATACTTGAATATTGAGGGACCCATCTGGCTCGACTACTGTATGAACAGGATTGTGGGTTCTTTCCCTCAACATCGAGACTTTATTAAGTCTGAGGCTCAAAGAATTCTGAAAGAGTATGGTCATCATCCTAGTTTCTGTTTTTTTGCTAATGGTAATGAACTGAGAGGGGATTTCTCAATCCTTAGAGATGCTATTGCTCCACTAAAAATAGAATACCCTAATATTCTTTTTACTCTTACAAGTAACTGGGATCGTGACATTGAGTCTTACGATGACTTCTTTACATCTCAAAGTGTTGGTGGTGTTGGTGTTAGAGGTCAATATTTCCTTGAGGATCTAGTTAGAGGCACGAAACTCGAATTCTCACAAGGATCATCAAATTCACCCGTACCGGTTGTTTCTCATGAAGTTGGCCAATATTTGGTTTATCCAGATATGGCCGAAATAGACGATTACACAGGTGTCCTTAATCCAATTAATTTGAAGATTATTAAAAAAGATCTAGTGGAAAAAAAACTCATTTCACATGCTGAGGAATATAAGCTTGGCTCGGGCCAATTAGCTAAAATGCTGTACAAGGATGAAATTGAAGCAGCTTTGAGAACCCCTAATTTTGGTGGAATTCAGCTGCTTGATCTTCATGATTATCCTGGTCAAGGTACTGCAACTATCGGTATGTTGAATGCTTTTTGGAAAAGTAAAGGTATTGTTAGTGGTACCGATTTCCGTGAGTTTTGTAATGATGTTGTGCCATTATTAGAACTGGAAAAAAGAATTTACAAATCAGGTGATTCACTTAGCTTTACGCCTCTTATTTCAAATTATAGCAATAGAAAATTGGATAAGGTTAAAGCTGTTATTAAAATATACCAAAGAGATAAATTAATAGAAAGTGTTCCTCTTTTTGTAAATGAAATTAAGCAAGGACAACTATATCGTTTTGAAGATTATACTGTAACCTTGAAAAATTGTAGCTCAACAAGCCCTGTAGAGTTATCGTTTGAAGTAGAAGGAACGGAATATAAGAATCGTTGGATGATATGGGTATTACCAAAAGCTGCCAATTTATCATGTTGTGAATTAGTGAATAATAAAAAAGTATTTGTTTTTAATACTTTTAATGAGCTAGTAATTAAAAAACTGGAGCAGGGAGAAGATGTCCTTATTGTTCCGGATGTTAATTGTCTTACTTCGCCAAAGCCAGGCACATTTTTTCCAGTATTTTGGAGTCCTATATGTTTCTCTAGTGAGGATTCATTAGGACTTATAATTGATCACGAATCTGATATGCTGTCAATGTTCCCAACGGAAAAATATATTAATTATCAGTGGAAAAGTTTACTAGAAGATTCTGTTAATATTGACTACTCATCAATGGGTGTTACTTTTAAACCAATTATTGATGTAATACCTAACTATTTACACAATGCTGCAAGGACTAATTTGTTTGAAGCAAATGTACTTAATGGTAGAGTTATTTTTGCAGGTTTTGACTTTTTTGATGAGCTTAATACCGATCCTGTTGCCTCATGTCTGTTGAGCAGTATTTTGTCTTATATGGAATCACCTAATTTCGAACCGGGTAATCACCTAACGAAAGAGCAGATGTTGACTCTTTTCAAAGAATCAATAAGTAGTAATCATGACAATGATTTAGCCTATCGTAAACCAGCTATTGCGGATTGTTACCGTGACCAGTCAACACTTCCACATAAAGCCGTCGATGGTAAATGTATAACCGGTTGGTTTGCTTCTGAATATGAGGCTGGGCACTGGTGGCGTGTAGATTTAGGCAAGGTTAGTACGATCAGCGAAATCGAGATCGAGTTTAACCATGATGCGTTATATGAATACACCATTGCAGGTTCTGTTGATGGTATTGATTTCAAAAATATACATCAATTGGTTAATCCTGAAGTTTCATTTAGAACGCAAAATCATTCAATTTGTGGTGAATGGCGTTATATCCGAATAACATACGATCGAAGGATGGGATCTATAGCCGCTGGGCATCGAGCATTTCGAGTTTTTGGCTAGAAACATTAAACTATAATCTTTAAATATATAAAATCCCTGGTGTTTCCAGGGTTTTTTATAAAATATGACACCACTTCGACTATCATTATATACGATTGATTTAGGTTAGTCTGGCTATCAAATTTTCTAATATGAGACGTGGATCGTCAATATCTTCAGATAAATACCTACCATGCAAAGTAATTTAGAAAAAATCAAAGGTTTTAATCTATACGGCTTGCTATCGTTCGTAATCTTAGCGTTACATTTATAATAGCAAGGAAATATAGAATGGATAAAATTAAAATAGGATTATTTGGAATAGGGCTTGATACTTACTGGGAACAATTTGATGGCTTACATGAACAATTGAACCAGTATATTAAAACGGTATCTATGAAAATCCATGAATTAGGATTTTCAGTATTAAATGCAGGTTTGGTTGATACTGTTAGGCAGACTGAAGATATAGAGCATAAATTTAAGAGTGAGCAGGTTGATGTTTTAGTTTTGTATATAACAACATATGCACTGAGCTCAACTGTTTTACCACTAGTTCAGGCGATTGATAAGCCAGTTATCGTGTTAGCACTTCAGCCAGAGAAACAATTACCGTATAAAGAAATAAATAAATATGATGATCGTGCCACTAGAACAGGGAAATGGCTCGCTCATTGCCAAGCATGTGCCGCTCCGGAGCTAGCAAGTGTTTTTAATACGGCTAAAATACCGTACGAAATGATCGTAGGATATTTAGAAGAAAATGATGTTTGGTCAGAAGTTAGCGATACATTGAATGCTTTTACAGTAAAAAAACAGTTGAGTAAAACAAATATTGGTGTTCTTGGTCATTATTATAATGGCATGGTTGATGTTTACTCTAATAAACGACTTTTAAGTTCAAAATTTGGTGTTCGATTTGACGTTATAGAGATATGTGAACTTGTTGAAAAAAGGCGTGCTGTATCTACTGAAGAAATTGAAATTAAGTACAAAGAGCTAGAGTCAAAACTATCGGTAAATAATCAATGTGAAAAATTTGAGATCGAAAGAGCTGTCATTACTTCTGTTGCACTTGATAAACTTGTGAATGCCCACCGTTTAGGAGCAATGGCTTATTATTACGAAGGTTCCACTAATTCAGAACATGAGAATATTATCACTTCAGTAATTCTCGGTAATACACTTTTAACATCTCGGGGTATACCTATTGCTGGAGAATATGAAGTAAAGAATGTCATTGCGATGAAAATCATGTCTTTATTTGGTGCTGGAGGATCATTTTCTGAACCGTATGGAATGGATTTTGAAAATGATAAAGTTATTTGGGGCCATGATGGGCCAGCTCATATTGAAATGTCTGAGGATGTCGTAAGTTTAGTCCCCCTACCTGTATATCATGGTAAACCTGGTAAAGGGGTATCTATACAGATGAGTGTGGCCAAGGGACCGATAACTATTTTATCTGTAGTTGAAAATTCTGATGGAGATATCGTTCTTCAGTATGCGGAAGGAAATTCAACAGATGGAAGCGTACTTGATATTGGAAATACAAATAGCAATTATAAATTTGACTTAAGTGCAAAAGAATTCACAACTAAATGGTGTCTAGGTGGGCCATCACATCATGCTGCAATTGGGAAAGGTCATCTAGGTAATAAAATAGAAAAATTAGCTAATTGTCTAGAAATAAAAACGAATAGAATTTCTTAGGAGGTAATGATGGAAGGCTCTGTCAATTTAGGTATTATATATCACTTTTTAGGTGCTCTTGCAGCTGCATCATTCTATATTCCGATTGCAAAAATAAAAAATTGGAGATGGGAAATATCTTGGTTTATAAATGGCATTGCATCTTGGATTGTTATGCCAACATTGGTAACGTTTTTGATTATTCCAGATACGTTAAGTTTCTTATTAGATGTTAAATTTAATGATATGTTTAAGACATATATTTTTGGTGCTTTATGGGGAGTTGGTGGTTTAACGTTTGGTATGACGTTAAGATATTTAGGGCTTTCTGTTGGTTATGGTGTTGCAATAGGTATAACCCTCGTTGTTGGAACTTTAACACCAGTCCTGCTTAACGGCACCATAATGGAGATAATCTCAACCACTACGGGATTATTTGCTATTTTAGGTGTTATTATTGCTGTTATGGGCATAGGTGTAACATCACTGGCTGGATATAAAAAAGAACAATCTACTAAAAAAACAAATTCAGAGTTTAACCTCAAAAAAGGGATAATTATAGCAATTGTATGTGGTGTAATGAGCTCATTTATGGCATTTGCAATTGAGGCTGGAGCCCCAATACAGGAGCTGGCGATTGAGTATGGCATCGACCCTCTTTACCAAGTTATGCCTAGTTATATTTTTATAATGCTAGGTGGATTTACAACCAATACATTATATTGTTTATTTCAGGCTAACAAGAACAACTCTGTAAGTGAAATACTTAACGATAAAACGGATAGAAATAAAAATATCGTACTTGCTTTTACTGGTGGTATTATTTGGTATATGCAATTCTTCTTTTATGGTTGGGGACATGTAGAGTTGGTTAATTCTGAACTTGGCTTTGTTAGTTGGACATTCCATATGTCTATGTTAGTTCTTTGCGGTGGTATTTTTGGTTTTGTGTTGAAAGAATGGATAGAAGTTCCAAAGAAAACAAAATTAACTCAAGTTTCAGGAATGATGATTTTAGTCCTATCTACACTTATTATTGGGATAGGAGCAAGTTAGATATAATATATAAAAGGTCTTCATGCAGATAAGTGCCAGGTTATATTGACTGGCATTTTGTCTAATTTTCCGAAACAGGTCGTCTGAATAGAATAAATCTAGCTTCTTGATTGTAGATAGCACGGCTGCAGATAGATGCTACGGTGATACAGAAGCATATCGTAGTAAACATGAGATGAATATAATGTAGTGGAGACCAAAGAAAATAATATTGCGTAGAAAATCGTACCTGATATCAGCCTAATAATCACTGTTCTTGTATCGATATCTCTCCAGTATAAGGCTATTATGAATGCCGAAAGTACTGGCATATTATAGAGCCCACTTAATTGCCGCAACATTGCGATGATTGACAAATGGTTCATGAATATCACAGAAGTAAAGTGTTGCCGATGAGTTTAGCGTGCTGTTAAACGTACTTAAGCTTGTCCCAAGCATAACTCCCGCAAATGTACTGCTCAGATAGCTAGGTAATAGGTCACCCACCAGTCGTCCATACGCAACAGCACCGATGGGGCCATAGAGTTTGCAGGTACGAACAACACAATATGTGAAATCTCTTTAAGTGTAGGTTATACCAACCCCTGAATTCAGATAATAAGTGCGACACTCATGGGAAGGTGTAAAAGAGGAAGCCAACTGCCGAAAGTGGTACGCTCTTCTCGCCAAAGAAACAAGCAGTACTACCATGAGTTATCAGCAGTTGACTAAGGTGAGAAGATACCAGATTTCTGCCCTTTTGGAACTGGGAATATCAGTCTCTGATATTGCCAAGAGGGTGAAGTGTCACCGAGCCACGATCTATCGTGAGTTAAAAAGAAATCGAACAAGTGGCCGCTATTGTCCCGAGCAGGCCGAAGCCTCAACCATTAGTAGGCGAAAATCGGCTCGCAAATATCGAATACCTAGGGAACGCATTGAGTTCATCAAGCTATTGCTTGGTATCGATTGGAGCCCTGAGCAAATTGCCAATGTTCTAACAAGCGCTGGCGCGCCTGTTAGCCACGAGTGGATTTACCAGCACATCGCACTTGATAAGCGTACAGGTGGCAAGCTTTATCGCCACTTAAGGCAAGGTCATAAACGTTATCGGAAGGGGCAGAGAGTTAAGGCACCAACGATTAAGCATGCGGTTTCAATCGACGAGCGTCCATCGGTCGTGGATAGCCGCGACCGATTTGGGGACTGGGAAATTGACACCGTATTGGGCAAGCACGGGACGGGTGCAATAGTCACGATCTTGGAGCGCAAGAGCCGGTTTTATCTCGCTAAAAAAGTGG